>CAWIZL010000004.1:0-523761 GCA_963840645.1 Candidatus Doudnaibacteriota bacterium | reverse complement strand
CACTCCACAAAACAGTTCTGGCCTGTGTTTGCCGCTGGCATTGTGCTGAACGTGCTACTGGCAGTGTTGTCTGTTCTCTTGCTCGGCCCAGCGCTGGCGACCTTGCACTTTGGGTACGCATCGCGGGGTGCACTGCTGTTTGCTGGTGGTACAATTTTGTTTTTAGCAGCTTGGGTTTTCTTGACGCTCCTGAATATTTTTGCGAGCAACTTCATGGTTGTGTTCAGCTTGTCACTGCGCCGTGCAGTGCCTGCTGCCTTTGACCTGTTTGCGCGACACTGGGAACAGTCTGTCGCGCTCGTGGCAGCAATGGCCTTCATCTACGTGCTGGTGTTCTTCATGTCAGCAGGTGCTCTCGGCGCTGCAACTGCCCTTGCGTACGGGATTGTTTTCCTGCTAAAATCAGTGGCAGTCGTGCCTGCTCACGCTGTGCTCGTCGCACTCCTCGCTGTGCTCATCGCGCTCATGACGGTTGTGCTGGTGCTCATTGCAGCAGTGCTTGCAGTATTTGCGAGCACTGCCTGGACAATTTTCTTTTTGGAGAGCGTTGGCTCTGTGCCGCACGGCGAAAAGGTGAGCCAGGCTGCTAGCGTGCTATAATTGTTCAGGTATTACCTTTCACGGGCGGTTAGCTCAGTGGTAGAGCGTCTCTTTGACGTAGAGAAGGCCATAAGTTCAATCCTTATACCGCCCACCACTAAATTTAGAATTTTCCTTGCACTCAACACAAAACCACCTTCATCGGTGGTTTTGTGTTTCGCTTCAGTTGAGAAGCAATACTCAGCTAAGGTCAGTCGTTTGTCAACATCAGAACATCTCTAGCTTACACGTTTGTGGTAGACGCGTCAACTAGCTAGTGGACGGGGCGGGATTCGAACCCGCGTTTTCAACTTCTGACGTTGACGACCTGACCACTGGTCGACCCGCCCCAGGTCTTCACGGTAGCAGTGCTAAATTAATCCACGGTTAAATTTAAGAGAAAGTTTTACACACCTGCGGGTAACGCTAAGCGTCACTAAACACCAATGTTCTAGGCTCAAAGCGCAGGCTGTGGTATCATAAACCTACACATGGAAACCAAAAGCTACAAAAATTCCTGAAAGTGCCGTTCAAGAACCCTGACCTGCTGCTGTCAGCTGTCACGCACCGCTCGTACCTCAACGAGAACCGCAGCTTTGACCTACCGCACAACGAGCGGCTAGAATTTTTGGGTGACGCTGTGCTAGAATTGGTCTCAACAGAGTACCTCTACATAAACTACCCGCACCCAGAAGGCGAGCTCACCAACTTCCGCTCAGCGCTCGTGAACTACCGCATGCTGTCAGACATTGCACGCCGCCTGCACATTGAAGATTTTTTACAGATGAGCAAAGGTGAGGCAAAGGACACTGGACGCGCGCGCCAGGTTATTTTGGCGAACGCAATTGAGGCAGTAATTGGCGCAATTTACCTTGACCAAGGCTACAACGTTGCCCGTGACTTCATAATGCGAGAGGTCATGGTTGAGCTGCCGGTATCATCAATGCAGGTGCGTACGTTGACCCAAAGAGCAAGCTGCAGGAAATTGTGCAGGACAAAGTGGGCGTGACGCCGAGCTACTCTGTGCTATCAGAATCTGGGCCTGACCACGATAAAGTTTTTGTGGTGGGCGTGTTTTTGGCAGCGAAGAAAGTTGGCGAGGGCAAAGGCCCATCAAAGCAAGAGGCAGAGGTTGCAGCCGCTGAGAACGCACTCAAACAAAATAGTTTTTAAATGTACCTACGGCGCTTAGAAATCCAAGGCTTCAAGTCTTTTGCGAACAAAACAGTGCTCGAGTTTGAGCGCGGCATAACTGCTGTAGTTGGGCCGAACGGATCTGGTAAGTCAAACATTGCAGATGCCATTCGCTGGGTGCTCGGCGAGCAGAGCAGCAAGCAGCTGCGCGGCAAGAAGAGCGAGGACGTCATCTTTGCCGGCAGCGACAAGAAGTCGCGCATGTCAGCTGTTGAAGTTTCAGTGACGTTCGACAATGACGATAGAAAAATTGCGCTCGATGCACCAGAGGTTTCCATAACGCGGCGCATGGATCGCAGCGGAGAATCCGAGTACCTCATCAACGGGGTGAAGGTTAGGCTGCTCGACATCATTGATTTAGTCTTGAAGTCCAACATTGGCACGTCGCGCTACACTGTCATTGGGCAGGGCACCATTGACCAAATGATTCTGTCAGGTTCATCAGCCGTGAAAGATTTAATAGACGAGGCGAGCGGCGTGAAGACGTACTACATTCGCCGCGACAAGAGCCTGAAGCGGCTGGAAACTACCGCGCAGAACTTGGTGCGCGTGCAGGACTTGCTCGTTGAGATAGAGCCACGGTTGAAGAGCCTGCGTAGGCAGGCAAAGCGCATGGAAGAACGCGGCAGCATTGAGGCTGACCGCAAGCTACCAGAAAGAATTTTACGCTGAAAAGTTTTGAGGCTGCACGACAGCCTGGCTAAGTTTGAAGCGCAGCTTGGTGTCTTGCGCGTTCGCCGTGAAGAGCTGGCAAAGGCAATTGCTGCTGAGCGTATACATTAGATAAAGCAGAAGGCGACAGCAGCGCTGAGGTTGCAGAGTACCAGCGCATTCAAGGTGAAATTCGTAGCGTGAACGACAAGAAGAGCGCGCTCGTTGAAGACATTTCAATGGTGCGAGGCAAGCTGCAGGCTCAGAAGAACGTCGGGGCTGATGCAAGCGTGACTGGTGCCAAGAGCCTTGAGCTAGAGAAAAGCAATTTAGAGAACCAGGCGCACTCACTTGAATCGCAGCTCGCCCAGAGTTCGGTGGTGGCGTGGAACAAAGGTTGCTCGCCAGCGCGCAGCGCTTGAAAAAATAACCGCTACCTTGAAAGACGTCAGGCGAGCTTGGACAAGCCCGCTGACGTTGACTTTGGCGCGCTCACAGCAGACCTTGAAAAACTTGACGCAGTGTTTAACGATTTTTACGGAACAATTGCAACTGCCGAGGACATTGGCGCTGTGGTTTCATCAGCAGAAAAATTTAAGGGCGCGTTCAGAGATTTCAAAAGCGCACGCTAGAGTTCAGCCGCAACCCGCTCGGCAGCTTTGCTAGCCAGCGCCACGCCTTAACGAGCTGCTGAGCCAGAAAGATGCGATGAGCGCAGAGCTGTCGCGCCTCGACCTAGAGAGGTCGAAAATTAAAATTAACGCAGTACGTTCAGAAAGAGCTGGATCGCGTTCGACCAGAAGCTCCGCCAGGTGAACCTGGACTTGCAGCAGGCAAGCGCCGTTGACAAGGACGTGTACTTTGGCGAGCTGCTAGATCAGGAAAAAGGTTTGAACGCCGCAAATTACGCAGCTCGGCGCAGCGCTGTCGAAGCTGGAAAACAGCCTCACGCAGTACCACGCGGCAGAGCAGTCTCGCAAGAGCGCAGTGTTAGATTCTGAGCGATCGTACCGCACCTTGCAAGACGAGCTTTCAAAGCTGCGAGACCAGGAATCTGGAATTCTTGGTTGAGAAGGCTCGCTTTGATACGCACATGGAAGCTCTGCAGGCAGAGGTGCCAGCAGAAATGTTCGCCAGCATTAAAGGCAAGCGCAATTTTCAGCACGTGCCAGAAGCAGACGCAAAGATTGCAAAGCTAAAGAACCAGCTAGAAATGATTGGTGGCATGGACGACCTCACCATGAAAGAGTACCAGGAAACAGAGCAGCGCTACGCGTACCTCAGCTCGCAGGTTTCAGGAACTGCAGCACGGCACCGCAGACCTGCGCGCAGTAATGGAAGAGCTGATCGCCACATTCGCAGGCAGTTCAGTGATGCGTTCACCCGCATTGATGAAAAATTCCAGAGCTACTTCCGCACGCTGTTCAATGGCGGCCGCGCGTACCTGAGCGCCATTAAGCCAACAGTGCAGGAAAAATCTGGCGATGAACAGGCTGAGGATGAGCCAGACGCCGCAGAGCCAAAGACGCAAGAGGAAAAAATTCTTGCAAAGTACCAAGATGCGCCTGGCAACGTTGACGGCATTGACATCAAGGCAACGCCTCCAGGTAAAAAACTCTCCAGCATCTCAGCACTGTCTGGCGGCGAGCGCGCGCTGACCTCAATTGCGCTGCTGAGCGCGCTGCTCTCGTGCTTCCCATCGCCGTTCGTCGTTCTGGATGAGGTTGATGCTGCGCTCGATGAGGCAAACACAATCCGCTTCGCAGAAATTTTAGGCACGCTCGCGTCGCAGACGCAGTTTGTTACCGTGAGCCACAACCGCGAGACAATGCGCAAGGCGCACACGCTCTACGGCATCACCATGGGTGATGACAGCGTGTCAAAGGTGATCTCGCTCAAGATTGACCAAGCTCAGGCATACGCAAAGTAATGTTGCTGCAAGAAGTTTCAAACTGGATCACGTCAGTCATTGCAAGTTCAGGCTACCTTGGCATTGCCGGTTTAAGCTTGGTTGGCAGTGCAGCAATCCCAATTCCCTCTGAAGTTGTCATGCCGTTCGCAGGATTTTTGGCTGGCACTGGGCACTTCAATATTTTCTACGTCGCGCTGGCTGGAGCTGTAGGCTCTGTACTCGGGTCGCTCATTTTATATGCAATCGGGTACTTTGGCGGCAGGCCACTGGTAGAAAAGTACGGCAAGTACATTTTAATGAGCAGCCACGATGTGGCTCGTGCAGAAAAGTTTTTTGAAAAGTACGGCAACGTGGCAAACTTCATTGGCCGTTTCATTCCAGTGCTGCGCACGTACATTTCACTTCCAGCTGGCATTGCCAAGAACAAGCTGTGGCAGTTTGTGCTGTACGCGTTCTTAGGCTCATTCATTTGGTCATTTGTGCTCGCGTACGTTGGCTACAAGTTTGGCCAGAGGTGGAGCGTTGCCAGTGCGGAGCTTTCGAAGTTCAGCGATGTGATACTGGTTTTGATTGTTTTAGCAGTCGCATACTACGTATACAGGCATATAAGAAATTATAATAGTGATAGAAAATAGAGAGAACAATCTTAGTTTGGTATCAGAAATCACGCAGCAAATCAAAAGCATGTGTGAGGTTGATCGGGCAATGCGAGAAAGAGCCTTCGGCGACCAGGATTTCTGGGATGATTCTGTGGATTTGCAAAACACCGAAGCAATGAAAAAAATTATTGACCAAGTTGGGTGGCCAACCATTTCCATTTTTGGAGAAGAGGCATCAGATGATGCTTGGTTGCTCGTACAGCATGCTGATCACGATGTTCAATTTCAGGAGGACTGCCTGGTTTTAATAAAAGCGTTGCCTGCTCAGGAGGTAAATCCTCGTAATATTGCTTACCTTGAAGATCGAATCAGGGTAAATAAAAAACAGCCGCAGCTGTACGGCACGCAGTTTAACAACCTTCCAGATGGGTCTTACGAGCCAAGGCCTGTTGAAGATTTTGAGCACATCGATGAACGTAGGAAAGCTCTTGGCATTGAATCTTTCGAGGAGTACAGAAAAATGTTGTATGAAAAGTATGGCTATGACCCTAAAAAAAGAGAATTTATAAGCTAGAAGTAGTCGCTGTTTTCAGTTGACCAAGCTTCACCCTTCTGTTATAATCGCTAGGCAATTAGAAACCATTCAGTAATTAAGAGAACAACCGCAGAGATGTTGACCATCAGACTCCAGAGAACAGGCAAGAAGAACGCAGCAAGCTTCCGCATTGTCGTTGCCGAAAAGGCATCCCACGTTTCAAAAAAAGTTACAGAAGTCCTCGGCACGTACAGCGCTGCCAAGAAGGAATTTCACATTAGCAACCAAGAGCGTTTGCAGTACTGGATTGACCAGCACGTTGAGGCATCTCCAACAGTGCACAACTTGCTCGTGTCTAAAGGTTTGCTCAAAGCTGACAAGGTGAAAGCTTTCAACACGCCAAAGAAACCTGTTGAGGTTGTTGCGCCAGCTGCACCAGCACCAAAAGCAGAAGAGAAGGCAGAAGCACCTGCAGAAGAAAAAGTTGAGGAAGCTCCAGTTGCAGAAGCTGCTCCTGTTGAGGCAACACCAGAGCCAGTCGTAGAGGCAGCACCGGAAGCGGCTCCAGAAGCTGCACCAGCAGAAGAAACGCCAACAGAGCCAGCAGCTTAGTTTTGCGTTTGACTTGGCGCTAGGATTTCACTATTATCCAAGTACAAAGAGTCACATTAACACAGTTCCAAAGATATGCCAGACGAGAAAGACCAGGAGTTTGTAGAGTTCATTGTCAAAGCGCTGGTCGACCATCCTGAAGATGTGAAGACAGAGCGCACGGTAGATGAAATGGGCGTGCTCATCACGCTGAACCTTCACCCAGACGACATGGGCCAGGTCATTGGCCGCCAAGGCCAGACAGCAAAGGCAATTCGGACCTTGCTCCGCGTTGTCGGCGCAAAGCACAAGTCCCGCGTGAACCTCAAGATCAATGAGCCAGAAGGCTCAACTCGCGGCCGCAGAATCGCGAGCAGCACAGCGACATGGGTGGTGGAATGGGCATGCAGCAGCCAATGCATGAGGCAGCTGCAACAGCAGCTCCTGTTTCGCACTACGACCCACTCACAGACGCAGACGACTTCAAGCTATAAGGTTGAAGATAGATTAAAAAACTACCACCGAGAGGTGGTGGTTTTTTGTTAGGTTATTTTAAATATTTCTTTAAAAAGTCTCCTCTTGAAATGGATGCTTCGCCAACATCGCGCGGGTCATCGCTGAAGTACTCAGGGTTTTCTTGGCGATTCAATGTACCTTTGTAGGTGAAGCCCATCTTAGTGAGCAGTCCAGGGTTTGTAGCTACGATCCAGGATACTGCGTTGACGCTCTCAACCTTTTTCAGTTCGGAGTCACTGTCCAGTTTTTTGGCTAGAAGCGACAACCCTTCTCTTAGGAGCCTAAGCTGCTCTTGCAAACCTATGGTTCTAGCGGGGCTGACGTGTAGGTAGATCTGGGTTCCATCTTTGATATGGTAGCGTAGGAGTTCATTAAGGGGGGTGTCCCGACCATTTTGAGCATGGTATTCTCGCGCGCTCTGCTCAAGCTCCTTAGGTGAAAAATTTGCCTGGACAAAATCGTGCACACCTCTTGCAATGGCAAATCCCACGTCTTGAAGACTGTCAGTTTGGGCTTGCGCGGCCGCTCCATTGATTATCTGTTCAAGTTCCCCGTCCCTATTTTTAACGATGAATCTTGACATGAACATGGCATCGTCCTGGAGGTACTGTTTTTTATCAACGACTTCTGGCGGCATTGTGGCAAGAGCATCGTTCATGTCATCTTCCCAATTTTTCAATGGGAGAATATCTTCACCTGAAATTTCACGATTACTGCCTTCGCGCATGATTTTAATTTAAAGTTTTTACACAATGAGTATACCATGTATACTGTCTCCATGAAGAAATTTGGATCAAAAAATAATATGGTCATTTACCAGGCAAAGAGTGGGGCTATAAAGCTCCACGGTGATTTTGAGCATGAAAATATTTGGGCAACGCAGGCTCAAATTGCCGAGCTTTTTGATATTGATCGTTCTGTCGCCACTCGGCATATAGGAAATGTCTTGAAAACCAAGGAGGTTAACGAGAAGAGTAATGTGCAAAAAATGCACATTACTAATGTTGATAAACCTACACTTTTATACTCTTTAGATTTGATCTTGTCTGTTGGTTACAGGGCAAATTCTGGGAAGGCAATTGAGTTTCGTAAGTGGGCAAACAAAACTCTTAAGGATTACCTTGTAAAGGGGTATGCTGTCAACCGTAAGCAAATTAGTGCAAACTATACTTCGTTCATGAAGTCTGTGGCAGAAATCCAAGCCCTCTTGCCAGAGAGCGCTAGCCTAGATCCAAAGTCAATCCTTGAGCTCGTCAAGGAGTTTGCCCATACCTGGGTATCACTCGATGCGTACGATAAAGATGAACTGGCACCTACCGGCTCAACGGGAAAAGCGATTAGGCTCACGGGTACAGAGCTGGTAAAGGCACTTTCTGATTTTCGAGCTGAGCTCATCAGAAAAAATGAAGCAACTGAGATTTTCGGACAGGAGAAAAATCTTGGGAACGTAGAGGGGATTATGGGCAATGTGATGCAGTCTTTTGGCGGCAAGTCGCTCTACCCTACAATCGAAGAGAAAGCTGCACACTTGCTGTACTTCATGGTGAAGAACCATCCATTCACGGATGGGAACAAGCGCTCTGGGGCATTTGCATTCGTGTGGTTTTTGCGGCGTGCAAAAGCAAAGACAGCCCACAACGTTAACCCTGGTATCTTGATAGTACTCACGCTGCTTGTTGCAGAGAGCGATCCAAAGAAAAAAGATCAGATGGTTGCACTCATCACACAGGTGCTCAAATGAAGTTCGATGTCATCACAATTTTTCCAGAGTTCATTGATGAGTACGCAAAAATTGGGATCATTGCGCGCGCTGTGTCAAAGAAACATATGAGCATTAAAGCGCACCAGCTGCGCGACTTTGCGTTGGACGCGCACCACAGCGTTGATGACAGGCCGTACGGTGGCGGAGCAGGCATGGTGCTGAAGCCTGACGTCATGCAGCGCGCGATTAAAAAAGTTGCGGGACGTGCATCAAAGAAGCAGCGAATTGTTGTGCTGTCGCCACAGGGCAAAGTGTTCTCACAGGCACACGCAGCTCGCCTGGCAAAGTACGACAGAGTAATTTTCATCAGCGGCAGGTACGAGGGGTTTGATGAGCGCATCCTAAGCATGGCAGATGAGCAGCTCTCAATAGGTGACTACGTGCTCATGGGCGGTGAGCTGCCAGCACTCGTCGCCATAGAGACAATTGCACGCTTCATTCCAGGCGTTGTCGGTAAGTTTGAATCTACCGTTGACGAGAGCTTTGCAGTTGGCAAGTCTGGCAAGCAAACCTTAGAGTACCCACAGTACACGCGGCCAGAGGTTTTGAAAGTTGGCAAGAAGAACGCACGTGTGCCAAAAGTCTTGCTGACTGGCAACCATGCAAAAATTGAGACGTGGCGCAGGGAAAAGGCGCTCGTACGTACAAAGAAGCAGAGGCCAGACCTCTTAGCCTAATGCCATGCTCAAAAAATTCTTAGTTGAACAGGGTAAGGTTAGGCTAGACAAGTTTCTCGCAGGGCAGGTAACAGAAGTTTCGCGTAGCCGTATTCAAAAAGATATCGAAGCGGGTCGCGCGAGCGTGAACGGCGAGATTTTTTTCGGATCAGACCACGAAGTGAGCCAGAACGATAGCGTTGAGTACGACTTAGTGCCAGAAGATCCAATCACGCCAAGTGCCATTGACCTCAACGTTGTGTACGAGAACAAAGACCTGCTCGTCATAGACAAGCCAGCAGGCCTCGTTGTTCACCCAGCACCAGGCTACCACGGCGACACTGTTGCAGGTGCGCTGCTCACGCGCTACGGTGCAGAAGAAATTGGCAGTGTTGGCGATAATGCAGTACGTCCAGGCATTGTGCACCGCCTCGACAAGGACACGTCTGGCGTCATGGTCATTGCAAAGAACCAGGCAAGCTTTGATTTTCTGAAAGAAGCTTTTGCAGGGCGAAAGGTGAACAAAGAGTACATTGCGCTGGTTGCTGGCTGGGTCAAGCCTGAGCAGCAGACCATCACAGCACCAATTGGCAGACACCCTGGCGACTTCCGCAAGATGGCCACTCAGGACGCTGTTGATGCGAAAGAGGCAGTCACAGAGTACCAGGTGGAAGGCTACTACAAGGGTGGCACTAGCGGCAAGGTTGACGAGTACGCCCTAATTAGGGTAAAATTGCATACAGGTCGCACGCACCAAATTCGAGTGCACATGGCATCGCTTGGACACCCAATTGTGGGCGATGCACTGTACGGTGATCTGCACGGCAAGAAGAGTACGTTGCCAGGCCTTAAAAGACAGTTCTTGCACGCTGAAAAGATAGAGATTCAGATGCCTGATGGCACTGTCATCGAGGCACACGCAGACCTGCCGCAAGATTTGCAAAAGGCACTCGTAAGTTTAACAGAAATTTCATAAGTAAGGATTTACACACAACAATGGCAATCGTTAAGAACGTTGGAGCAGCTCAGCACAAGACAGACATCCCAAAGTTTGACGTTGGGTACACTGTTCGCGTGCACCAGAAAATTAAAGAAGGCGACAAAGAGCGTACGCAGATCTTTGAAGGTCTTGTCATTGCCCGCAAAGGCGGCACTGGTGCAAACGCAACCTTCATGGTTCGCAAAATTGCCAGCGGCATTGGCGTAGAGCGCATCTACCCACTGCACTCACCGAACGTTGCCAAGATCGAGATCGTGAAAGATACAGATGTTCGCACAGCTCGTTTGTACTACGTCCGTGGTCGTCGCGACAACACGCCACGAGCTAAGAAGGCAAAAGTGCCTGTAAGAGCAGCTGCGAAGAAGTAGCTCGCCAGAAAAAAGTTTCATTGACAAATACCACGATTCGTGGTATTTTTCTTTTGATCGAACTAGGAGGATCGAAATGAGATTTACGCAGCACATAGAACCTTACTCTCCAAAAGGAGATAGTTTGGACAGACTCCGGAAGGAAAAGTTTGATCTCGCCACTCAATCTGTTGCCGATTTAGAGAAAATTCCAGAAGAGTATCGCGAGATCGCCGTACGGCAGTTTATGCTGGGTGTTAAGTGGCGGGACGCCGATGTCGAGCTTGCCACCGCAGCGCCACTCGCTAAGCCGAAGAAGGATAAGCGCAGGAGAGAGAATCGTGTCTACGTATAAAAACTGGGATGAAGCCATGTGGCCTCATCCCTTTTTTCTCTTTAAATAGTAGCTGGCTAGTACTTTTCTTCCAACCCAGATTGCTTGAACAAACCTTCCACAAACTCCCAGTCAATGTTTTTCCAGAAAGCTTCAACGTAGGCTGCGCGGGCAGAGCCGTAGTCCATCCAGTACGCGTGCTCGTAGGTGTCGAGCGCCATGACCATTGAGCAGTCCCAGATTGGGTAGCTGTTCTGGCTGTCGCCAATGAAGTTGAACAGCTTGCCAGTGTGCCAGTCGTACGCGAGCCACACCCAACCACGCGCCGCAATGGCGCTCTTTGACATGTCTTCTTTGAAAGCTGTGAATGAGCCAAAATCTTTTGTGATAGCTTCAGCTAGTTTACCCGTAGGCTCGCCACCTTTGCCGCCAAGGTGTCCAAAGTAGACTTCGTGGTTGCGCATGCCGCCGAGCGCAAACGATAGTTCCACTTTCAGTTCGCGTAGCGCAGAGTACGTCTGGTTTGCAGCACTCAGGTCAACAGATTTCAGAGCCTCCATGATCTCGTTCGCCTTTTTCACGTAGCCTTCGTAGAGCTTGTAGTGCTCTGTCATTGTCTTTTCAGAAATCCCATCGAGCTGCTTTATAGACGCAAACTTTTTTGCCTCAAACATGTGCGTATTCTCCTGGTTAATTACTCGGTTACTGTTTTGAATTCGCTGCCTCAAGCGCTTTCTTAAGCTCGCTGTGGCTTGGCAAGCCGTGCACGTAGTACACAACGATGCCTGCTTTGTCTACGATCACAACAGTGCGTTTGGTCGTCTCGTGTCCAAAGAAATTGCCAATCGCGTCGTACTCTTTAATTACCTTGCGGCCCGCATCAACGAGCAGTGGATTTTTTAGGTGGTACTTGTCTACAAATTTTTCGTGCGATGTGGCGTCTTCGTGGTTAATGCCAAACACTTCTGCATCGAGCGACTCGAAATCGGCAAAGTTATCGCGCACAGAGCATAGCTGCTTTGTGCAGCCAGCAGTGTCATCGCCTGGGTACATGATCAGTACCACGTTCTTTTTGCCGCGAAAATCCGAGAGCGTGACAGTGCTGCCATGCGAATCTGGGAGCGTGAAGTCTGGTGCGAGTTGCCCAATTTGTAGCGCCATATTTTCATGGTATGCGCATTGTGCGCAATGGTCAAATTGGGAATAAAAAAAGGCTCCACCCGAAATCGGTGAAGCCTTAAGGAGATGGTTTAAAGCAAGCATCAGTCAAAGCGTCCACCAATGACGCGCGATGGTGAGATAAGAACTGTGCTTACCCAAAACCTCCTTTTAGGTTGCTTTTTGCAATTAGCGGTCGCGAATTAATTACATTTTACTTAATGGTATAAATTTTGTCAAGGTGACAACTAAGCCAAGTTAAAGTACAATTAAATCATTAAACTTAACGTTAAGTTTAATTCAACTGTTAATACTAGACATTGTTTTTAGAGCAGTAACGTCCCTATCACCAAATGAAAATGTTTTTGAGCAAGTTAACCCGTGCAGCAACGTAGATTTCAGAAGTATTTAATCTGAAGCCTTTTGCTATAGGTGAGAAGCTGCTGGCTAGTTAATTTGCTCAGGTGGAGCCGTGTCTGTTCAGAAAACCTTGCCCTTTGGAAGGTAATTCATGACGTTCATTATAGTGCTAGTCGCAGTCGCGCTCGGCGTGGCTGCTGGCTACATCATCAGAAAGGTTCAGGTTTCACAAAAAGTTGGCTCTGCTGAATCTGTTGTCAACAAAATGTTGGAAGCAGCAAAGGCAAAAGAGAAAGAAATTGTCCTCGATGCAAAGACAAAGGCAATTGAGATGACAGAGGCTGTTGCGCGCCAGGAAAAAGAGTTGCGCCAGCAAATGCAGCGTTCAGAAGAGCGCCTCGAGAAAAAAGAGGGCGACCTCGATGCCCGAATGCGCAGCGCAGAGGCTCAGCGAACAGAGCTCGAGAAGAAGAATGAAGACACACGCAAGTTTCAAGAGGAACTGCGCGAGCTGCAAGGCTAAGCAGCTGCAGAACATAGAGAAAATTTCTGGCCTCACCCGCGATGAGGCAAAGAAGGTGCTGCTCGACAACACAGAGAACCTTGTCAAAGAAGAAACAATGGCTCTGTACAAGAAAATTGTTGCCAACGCGCGCGACGAAGCTGATAAGACAGCGCGGGAAATTGTTGCCCACGCCATTGAGCGCTGTGCAGCAGAGGTGACAACTGAGACAACGACAACCATTGTCCACATTCCGAACGAAGAAATGAAGGGCCGCATCATTGGCAAAGAAGGCCGCAACATCCGCAGCTTTGAGCAGCTCATGGGCGTCGAAATCCTCATAGACGATGCGCCAGACAGCGTCGTAATTTCTGGCTTCAACTCAATCCGCCGCCACATCGCAAAGATTGCCCTCGAGAAGCTCATGCAGGACGGCCGCATCCACCCGGCAAAAGTTGAAGAGGCCTATGAAAAGGCAAAGCAGGAAGTTGGCGAGATGATCAAGCAGGCTGGCGAAGAGGCTGTGTACGAGCTTGGCATTACGTCGTTTCCACCGAAGCTCATCCAGCTCATTGGACGCCTACGCTTCCGCACATCGTACGGCCAAAACATCCTGCGCCACTCTGTTGAGATGGCAAAGCTGTCCGCGCTCATGGCAGAAGAGCTCGGCGCTGACGTGATGCTGGCAAAGCAGGCAGCACTCCTGCACGACATTGGCAAGGCGCTGGACCGAAGACATGGAAGGTACTCACGTTGAGATTGGCAAGAAGATTGCTGAGAAGTTCAACTTGAGCGACAAGATTATCAATGCCATCACGTCGCACCACAATGATACAGAGTACAACTGCGTGGAGTCTATCATCGTAGATGCAGCTGACAACATTTCTGGTTCACGACCAGGCGCACGCAAAGATAGCTACGAGCACTACGTGAAGCGCTTGGAAGATTTGGAGAACATTGCAAATTCCTACGAGGGCGTTGAGAAGACGTACGCGATTCAGGCTGGCCGCGAGATCCGCGTTTTCGTTCGACCTGATAGAATTGACGACATGGCTGCACAGAGGCTTGCGCGCGACATTGCGAACCGCTTTGAGAATGAGCTGAAGTACCCAGGTGAAATTCGCGTGTGCGTGGTGAGAGAGAAACGTGTTATAGAATACGCCAGGTAGGCCAAGCAAAAAAGAACATCCGCCTCGCGCTCATTTCTTGGCTTTCGCTCCGCGAAAGAAATGAAACTCGAAGCTCTCCGGATGTTCTTTTTACTTGGCCGTAGCTCATTTCTATATCGCCGTTTAAATTTGACAGGAGTTTTTACTCTGTTACAATTTGTTTCCTAGTAGACAAAACTGTATAAACCTCGTTGTAGGGTATCTCTGCAAGGAGTGCCTAGAGGATAAGCGAATTTGCGCTGAGGAGGAATCTTTCGGATTCCAATTTAGCACGGTAGTCTACTGGTAAACCCAAGGAGGCTCTTGGAAAAAATCAAAAGACGCACTGCTCGCAGGCGTCTTTTCGTATTGTCTGGAAGTACACACTTGACGTTTGTGCTATTTATGTGATATAGTATTTTTGCCGAGCAAACTGCGAGGTCAAATACTAAAGGAGAACAAGTGTATTTTTTCAGAGCTTTAATGGGTTTTGCATTTGGTGGGGCAGGTATTTTTCTTTCATTGGCAAACGGTACAGCAGACCTACTTGCTGGAGCCGGACATGCGCGAGTGGCAAGCCCAATTTTCTACGTTTCGGGTTTCTGTTTTATGGCGATCGGCGCACTCTTCCTGCGAGCTGCAGGTGGAACCAAGGATGCTCTTCGCCTGATTCAAACCTACGAGTAAACCAAGCTCACCCCCGAAAGGCGCATCATTTCACACTGATTGCGCCTTTTCTATTTACCTATATAATAGTTAAGATATATTTAATCTACACATGAAACGAACAATCCTTTTCTTCGGAGACATCGTCGGCAAGCCTGGGCGTAAAGCACTGGCGCAGGTTTTGCCTGAGCTGCGCACGCAGTACAAGCCGGATGCTGTCATTGTCAACATTGAGAACAGCTCGCACGGCAAGGGAATAACACCAGCAGTGCTAGCAGAGCTTCGCGCCGTTGAGCATAGACGCGTACACCTCTGGCAACCACATCTTCAGCAAAGGCGAGCAGACAGTCACCGCATTCGAGCAGCACGCAAACGTAATCCGTCCAGCAAATTACCAAGTTGATGCAGCGCTGACAAACCCTGTGTTCGTCCAGCGCGGTTCATTCCCTGGTTCTGGCTGGTACCGCTTTGAAAAAGATGGGCAGGGCTACCTCATCTTAAACTTGAACGGCCAAGTTTTCTTCGAGAAGCAGTTCGCAGGATCAGTCACGTCTCCATTTCCAGAACTTGATAGCCTGCTTGAACAGCACGCAAAACCCCGCGACGTGATACTCGTAGATTTCCACGCAGAGGCAACGAGCGAGAAGCGCGCGCTAGGTTTTTACGCAGATGGCCGCACGAGCTTGGTGCTCGGCACGCACACGCACGTGCCAACAGCCGATGTCCAGATTCTGCCAAAGGGTACAGGCTACGTCACAGACGTTGGGATGTGCGGCGCAAAGAACTCTGTGCTCGGCGTGCCAGTCGAGAACTCGCTGGCAATTTTCCACGGCGGAAAATTCGTGTACGAAATTGAAGAGAAGAACCCGATTTCAGTGAACGCTGTTGTGGCTGAGGTCGTGGACGGCCTCTGCGCAAAAATAGAAAAAATTTACCGAGAGGTAGACGTTCGCCTCGACGTGGTATAATAGGAGCATGGAACTGCAGCTCACCCAACAGAAGCGTTTTCTAGACCCAGAGCAGATTTTGGCGCACGCCGGCATTGGGCGCGGTGAAACCGTGGCAGATTTTGGCTGTGGCAATGGTTTCTACCCAATCGCAGCTGCAAAAATTGTTGGCAACGAAGGCCAGGTGTACGCAGTCGATGTTCGCAACGAGTCACTCGAGGCAACGCAGTCAGCCGCAAAGCACGAGGGGTGCAAGAACGTTACCACCGTTCGCCACGACATGGAGCTTCCTGGCGTGCCGATACAGCCAAACTCCTGCGATGCGGTAATTCTGTCGGGCATCCTGCACCTAGCGGCCCTGCAGAAGAACGTGATGCGCGAGTGCTACCGTGCGCTCAAGGTTGGTGGCAAGCTCATTGTCGTTGAGTGGAAAAAAGAGAGCCTGCCGTTCGGCCCGAGCATCTCGCACAGGATGGCGCCGCACGAGGTCACAGACCTGTGCGCCCAGTCAGGCTTCGCTTACCTGCACGACATGCCGGCAGACCACTTCCACTACGGTTTGGTTTTCAAGAAGTGATTGCCCCCAGGTACACTTAAACTATAATTTCCCATGTTTAAAAAATTCTTCACAGTCGCGTACATGTTTCGGCCCGTACGCCGTAGCAATGAGCCGCTCTGAGAAACTATTTTTTGGAATTTCAGTGCTGCTGCTCGTGCTGAGCGTCGTCTTCTACGTTGCCAAGCACACCTCAAAAGATAAGCTGCGCAGCAGCTTGGACAACCTGTGGTTCCTCGTGACATTTTGGATCGGGCTGTTCAGCCTCCTGTGGGCAGGCCTGCGCTACGAGACAGTCGAGTACCTGTCGGCGAACGTCATTGACCTCACAATTTTTGTGATCGGCATTGTGTGGGCACTCTTCATTCTAAAGTACCAGTTCACCACGTACAGGCGGGCGCGTATGCTCTACAACAAAGAGCTGGAAAAAAAGAAGTACCTGTAGCCCCAAGTTTTTAAGTATAAAAAAACAAAAGCCACAGTCCTGTCGCAATCCGCTGTGAAGCGGGCGATGGGACTGTGGTTTGAGGCTTCTAGCCTTTGTCGTTTACATCACCGCCGGCGTCGACGCTTGCGATAGCCAACTTGAGACCAGCAAGCCACTTTTTGATCAATTTTACCATACGGCGGGTTCCCTTTTGAATCCGAACACTCGGCCAGAAAAAGCTGCTAGAATGTAGGCATGAAAAAAACAGCGCTCGCACCTCACGAAGGCCGAGCGCGGCGAGCTAAAAATTTTGTTGGGGAAGGGGTACTCCATGCGCGCGGTCGCCCGCGCTATGCACCGGTCGGTGTCCACGGTCAGCGACGAGGTGGGTCGGAACAGCGTGCGCGGCGCGTACGACCCGGCCAAGGCGCACCACAGGGCGTACGTGCGGCGGCACAACGCCAGGTACCAGGGCAAGAAGCTCGTCGAGAACTTCGGGCTCCGCGAGTTCGTCGAGCGGGAGCTGCTCGACGACCAGTCGCCCGAGGCCGTGTCTGGCAGGATCAGGACCCACGAGCCGAACCTGCCAGACGTGTCCAAGAACAGCGTGTACCGGTACGTCGCCTCGCCGCAC
Source organism: Candidatus Doudnaibacteriota bacterium (assembly GCA_963840645.1). Taxonomy (GTDB): domain Bacteria; phylum Patescibacteriota; class Doudnabacteria; order UBA920; family VMFF01; genus CAWIZL01. Next base: position 506,687 of record CAWIZL010000004.1, on the reverse strand, counting down.
GGCAGGAAGATTGAGCACCACCGGAGCAGGCTGAAGAAGAGGAAGCGGCGCAGGAACGGGGCGCGGAAGAAACTCGCTGACGGCCGCACGTTCATAGACAAACGACCCAAATCCATTGGGCAGCAGCCCCGCGTCGGCGACGCCGAGGGCGACTTCATCGTCTCGGGCAGGTCGGGTCGCGGCACCCTGCTCGTCGTCGAGGACATGCCGACCCGGGCGCCGTTCCTCGAGCGCATCCTGGCGCCGTCAGCAGGCGCCGTCCTCGCCGCAGCCAAGCGGATCAAGGCGCGCTACCCCGAGTGGTCGAGCATGACCACGGACAACGACCTGCTCTGGGTGCACCACGAGCAGCTCGCCCGCGAGCTCGGCATCCGCGTGTACTTCTGCTACCCGGGCCACATGTGGGAGAAGCCGCAGGTGGAGACCCTGAACGGCAGGGTCAGGGTCTACGTGCCGAAGGGCTGAGATATCTCCAGGCTCTCGGTGCGTCGGGTCGCGGCCATCGAGAAAAAAATGGCGGGCAAATTCATGGAGGTTCTGAACTACGCGACGCCGCGAGAGAGGCTGGACGAGTACCGCGAACGGAAACAGCGCCGGAGCGCTGCAAAGAAAGGCTGAAAAGAAAAAATCCGAGTGTTCGGATTGGGGGGTGCGGGTGCCTACTCCTCCTCGGCAGAATCATACTATAAAAATGAGTTTATGTCAAATTTTAATTAACCCTGTTTTAATCTTGGTCTTGTATGCTCTTGCCACCGTGCTATCCACACAACGAAACATTGGCGCAGCTGCAGAGCAGGAAGTATCACAGTACTACCTTGAACGTGGGTTCACGTTGCTCGTAGAAAACTTTGCAAGCTTTACGGGGAGGCAGGTTGGCGAGATTGACATCATCTTTAAAGGACCAGGCAACCAGCAACACATACGGTTCGTTGAGGTAAAGGCTCGGAGTTCTGCTCTGGCTCTATCTATAGATGTGCTCTTGCCACGTTTCAAACGCCGCCGCATTGCGCAAACAGCTCGCTACTTCATGTACACACATCCAGAGTACGCAAACTGCTACTGGCACTTTGACCTGGCAGTGGTCAAGCTCGAAAAAGGCGCAGTTGACAATTCCTGTAAAAATATTACAATTGTATCAGATGTTAACTTAGATTAGATGCTGAAGCTAGACTTCAGCTTTTTTAATAGCAAGGATCAAAACACATGAACGATGCATTTGAGCAAGCGCTCCAGCAAATAGAAGACGAAAAAGGAATTTCACGCGGCGAGATCGTGGGCATGATCGAGAGCTCTCTCGCAGCAGCTTTCCGCAAAGACTACGGCCAGAAAGACCAGAACGTGGTCGTGAAGTTCAACCCAGACGAACCTCTCCATGAAAATTTACGACGTGAAGACAGTGGCAGAAGAGGTCGCTGATACTGCAAAAGAAATTTCACTTGAGGACGCAAGAGAAATTGATAAGAAGTACAAGGTCGGCGACGAGATCACAACTGAAATTACGCCAACAGATGGCACTGACTTTGGCCGCATTGCGGCGCAGACTGCCAAGCAGGTCATCATCCAGAAGCTGCGCGAGGCAGAGCGCAACATCACGTTCTCAGACTACAAGGCAAAAGAGCGCACGCTCCAGAACGGCATGGTGCAGCGCATTGAGGGCGATACGGTTTTGGTAGATCTTGGCCGCTCAACTGGCGTGCTGTTCCCATCAGAGCAAATTCGCGGCGAGCGCTACACGCTCAACCAGCGCATTAAAGTTTTAATTTTGCACGTTGAGGCTGCAACGAAAGGCCCAAAGATTACCCTCTCGCGCAGCCACCCAGACATGGTGCGCAAGCTCTTCGAGCTCGACAGTCCCAGAAATTTACAATGGCACCGTAGAGATCAAGGCCATTGCGCGCGAGGCAGGTTCTCGCACCAAGATTGCGGTTGCCTCAAACCAAGAGGGCATTGACCCAATTGGCGCGTGCGTCGGTCAGCGCGGCACGCGCGTGCAGACAATCATGCAGGAGCTCGGCGGCGAGAAAGTGGACATTGTTGAGTGGAACGATGACGTCGTCAAGCTCATTGCCAACGCACTCTCGCCAGCTAAAATTTTGAACGTGCAGCTCGACCACGAAGAGAAGTCTGCCAAGGTTGGCGTGCTCGAAGACCAGCTCTCGCTGGCAATTGGCAAGTCAGGCCAGAACGTTCGCCTGGCTGCCCGCCTCACTGGTTGGAAAATAGACATCAATGGCGAGAAGATCACGCCAGAGGGTGAAGTTGAAAAAGGCGAGACCCCAGTTGTGGACGAAGCTGAAAAGGTTGAGCCAATCGTAGAACCAACCGCAGAAGAGCCAGCAGCCGCAGAGTAGGCAGTGTAAGTATTCAGTAGATACACCTTGATGGAAAAAACCTACATCGATAAGCTGGCATTCATCGAGTTAAAAGATCGAAAAGTTTTAGAAACTCAAAGCTTCAATAAAGATAAGTGGTACATTCCAGGCGGGAAGCGCGAGCAGGGCGAGACAGATGAAAAAGCTCTGGTACGTGAGGTCAAGGAAGAACTGTCAGTGGATTTGATTCCAGCAACAATTCAACACTACGGTATATTTGAAGGTCAAGCACACGGCAAATCAGAAGGCATGATTGTCAGGATGACCTGCTACACAGCCCAGTACAGAGGCACACTCACCCCGAGCGCTGAGGTTGAAAAAATGGACTGGTTTGATTATTCCAAAAGAGACTCTGTGTCAATTGTTGATCAACTGATCTTCGATGATTTGAAGAGCAAGAATTTGATCGACTAGCTACTGTATACTTACACTAGCTACTTGTTCCCAATACTTTATACTTAATACTCTATACCATGCCCCTCATTCCAATGGTCATTGAGAAGTCGCCAATGGGCGAGCGCGCCTTTGACATCTACTCAAGGTTGCTGAAAGACCGTATAATATTTCTAGGTGAGCCAATTGACGACCACGTTGCAAACACGGTGATTGCACAGATACTGTTCCTCGATGCAGAGAACCCAAAAGAGGACATTCGCATCTACATAAACTCTCCTGGCGGCTCTGTGACTTCTGCACTGGCACTGTATGATACAATTCAGTTTGTGAAGTGCGATGTTTCGACCATCTGCATTGGGCAGGCAGCGTCAGCTGCGGCAGTGCTCCTGGCTGCTGGCACAAAGGGCAAGCGCTACTCACTTCCGAACGCGCGCGTGCTCATCCACCAGGTGATGGGTGGCGCAGAGGGACAGCAGAAAGACGTTGAGATTCAGGCGCGTGAAATGTCGCGCATGAAAGACCAGCTCAACCTCATCCTGAGCCGCCACACTGGGCAGACAGTCAAGAAAATTGAACACGACACAGACCGCGACTACTTCATGACAGCAGAGGAAGCAAAGAAGTACGGCGTCATCGACAAGATTATCGTCAAGCCAATCACGGCGTAGAAATTAAAAAACAAAAAAGAACATGCCACCAGCAAAGAAGAATGCAGACAGCGTCAAGAAGAGAACGCCAGCAAAGCCTCGTGCAAAGAAAGAAGAGTACAGGGTGACCGTGCACAAAGAGGAAGAGCTCTCCGTGCAGACGCCTGAGCCTGAACGCAAGCCTGCACGTGCAGCGTTCAACGCAGATGCTGCTTTCTTGGCACCTGAGGCAATGTCGTTTGACCTGAAGCTGTCTAAGCGAGCACAGGCTGCGCAGGAAAAACCTCTGAAGAAGAGCCGTGGCCTGGGCCGCCTGTTCCTGTACCTGGTGACGCTCGTTGTTCTCATTGCCGCAATCACGGCTGTCGTGCTCGCACTTCAGGCATCACAGCAGCTCGCCCAAAACTCTGCGCCTGCACCTGCGTCCGCACTCAGCCCGATTCCATCGTCTAGCCCAACGCCTGCCGCAGCCTACCAGCTCGGCACGTTCAACGTTCCACAGCCTGTGAGCGCAGCCCTCTCATCGCTGCTGGCCACAGACACGCCAAACATCACCATTGATACCAGCGCATCCAGTGCCATTCCTGCTGGGGCAACCACGAGCCTCGATGCAGACACGCTGTTCATAAAGACCTCGGCGCAGCCGGAGAGCAGCGTTATTTTGGCAGAGCTTGCCAAGCTCGGGCTCCAGCCTAGCCTCTCGGTGAACGATGGCATCTCAGATGACTTTGCCCTGTACCTGGTTAGCCCCCCAGCTAGCACAAACCTGAGTGCCTACACGGCAACGGTCATCAACGCGAGCGGCGTGACCGGCGCTGCAAAAAAGTACTGTGGCTACTTAACCAAGTACCAGGTTTCCTCGTGCACCACACAGAACGGCACAACGCAGAGCACGGTCGCACTCCAAGTTTCCTACACAGACGTAGCGGCAATGGTGCAGCTCGCCAGGACCCCAGAGTTCCAAGGGGCGAGCTTCACGCAGGTTGCCGCAGGTGCCCAGCCAACTACCCTCCAGGTTACACTGGGGAAGTAAGAAACGGTGCTATTTCCGAGAGCCCCCACGTGGGGCTCTTTTGTTCTTGACCCCACATTGACAAGGCGTGTATACTTTACGGCACAAGGCGCTCGCATTAAATTTTGATTAAATGATTAAGATCAGGGGGGCAAAGCAGCACAATTTAAAGAACGTGAACCTGGATCTGCCGAGCAACAAGCTCATTGTCATGACTGGGTTATCAGGTTCTGGCAAGTCATCCCTCGCGTTCGACACAATATACGCAGAAGGTCAACGCCGCTACGTTGAGTCTCTCTCAGCGTACGCTCGCCAGTTCTTGGGCTGATGGACAAGCCAGACGTTGAGAGCATCGAGGGCCTGTCGCCAGCTATTTCAATAGACCAGAAGTCCGCATCGCACAACCCACGTTCGACCGTTGGCACCGTGACAGAAATCTACGACTACCTGCGCTTGCTCTTCGCGCGCGTTGGCGTTCCACACTGCTACGTGTGCGGCAAGAAAATTTCTGGCCAGACGGTGACGCAGATGATTGACAACCTCATGGCGCTTCCCGAAGGCACAAAGCTCGTGCTCATGGCACCGTTCATCCGCGACCAGAAAGGTGAGCACAAGCACGTCTTAGAAGAGGCAAAGAAAGCTGGGTACGCGCGCCTGCGCATCGATGGCACAATCATGGACATGTCAGAGACCCTCGCGCTCGACCTCGACAAAAAGAAGAAGCACTCAATAGACGTGGTCGTAGACCGCATCACCATTTCAAAAGATGAGCGCGGCCGCTTGGCCGATTCGCTGGAGACAGCGCTCAACCTTGGCGACGAGGTTGCCGTTGCGTGGAACGTAGATGCCAACAAAGAAATTTTGCTATCCCAGAAGTTTGCGTGCCCAGATGGCCACATGAGCATGCCAGAGCTTGCGCCACGTAACTTCTCGTTCAACTCGCCTCACGGTGCGTGCCCAACGTGCACAGGTCTCGGCACGAAGCTAGAGATCGTGCCTGAGCTCGTCATCCCAAACCCGCGCCTGTCTTTGGCTGAAGGTGCAATTCGCCCGTGGAGCAAAACAACGTCGCGCATTTCGTGGTACACGCGCATCTTGGCTGCGGTTGCAGCTGAGTACGGTTTTTCCATGAACACGCCTGTCAAAGACCTGCCAAAGAAGGCAATGGACGTTCTCATGAACGGCAGTGGCGGCAAGAAGGTGCACGTGCTCTCTGCTGGCAACACGGCAAAGGCAATCGCATCTGACTCTGATGGTGATGGTGACGAAGAAGACGATTTTGAAGATTACGGCTACGAGGGTGACACGGTGTTCGAGGGCATCATTCCAAACTTGGAGCGCCGCTACAAAGAGACAGATTCAGATTTTATGCGCCACGAAATTGAGAGCTACATGCGCATCACAGAGTGCCCGACGTGCCACGGTAAGCGTTTGAAGCCAGAAATTTTAGCTGTCACAGTTGGCGATAGGTCAATTTTTGAAGTTAGCTCTCTCGGCATTGACGAGGCGAACGTGTTCTTCACAGAGCTGTCAAAGAAGCTGTCTGAGAAAGACAAGAAAATTTCGCACCAGATTTTAAAAGAGATCTGCGCACGCCTCACGTTCCTGATGAACGTTGGCTTAAACTACCTCACGCTCGATCGCAGCGCAGACACGCTGTCTGGCGGCGAGGCGCAGCGCATTCGACTTGCCACGCAAATTGGCTCTGGCTTAACTGGCGTCCTCTACATACTGGACGAGCCTTCAATTGGGCTGCACCAGCGCGACAATGATCGCCTGCTCACAACTTTAATGTCGCTGCGCGACCTTGGCAACACGGTCATTGTGGTTGAGCACGATGAAGACACCATTCTGGCAGCAGACTGGGTGGTTGACATTGGGCCAGGCGCTGGCAAGCACGGCGGTGAAATTATTGCTGAAGGCACGCCCGCACAGATTAAGAAGAACAAAAATTCTATCACGGGTCGCTTCTTGTCTGGTACAGAAACAATAGATACGCCAAAGCGCCGACGCGCAGGCAATGGCAAGCTGCTGCAAATCATTGGCGCAACAGAGAACAACTTAAAAAACATCAACGTAGACTTCCCGCTCGGCAAGCTCATTGTGCTCACGGGAGTATCTGGCTCTGGCAAGTCAACCTTACTCAACGACATTCTGGCAAAGCAGCTGGCAAAGCAGTTCTTCCAGGCAAAAGACGAGCCAGGCGCGCACAAGCGCGTGATGGGGGTTGGCAACATCGATAAGGTCATCAGCATTGACCAGTCGCCGATTGGCCGCACGCCGCGCTCAAACCCGGCAACCTACACCGGCGTGTTCACGTACATCCGTGACCTGTTCGCGGGAACGCCAGAGGCAAAGGTGCGCGGCTACAAGTCTGGCCGCTTCAGCTTCAATGTCAAAGGTGGGCGGTGCGAAACGTGCGGCGGCGATGGCGTGATTAAAATTGAGATGCACTTCTTGCCAGACGTGTACGTCACGTGCGAGGAGTGCCGCGGCCGTCGCTACAACCGTGAGGCTCTGGAAATTACGTACAAGGGCAAGAACATTTCTGAAGTTTTGGAAATGACCGTTGACGAGGCAGCAACGTTCTTCAAGCAACTGCCAGCCATTCACAAGAAGCTGCAGACCTTGGCAGAGGTTGGCTTGGGCTACATGCACTTAGGCCAGCAGGCAACCACTTTATCTGGCGGCGAGGCGCAGCGCATCAAGCTTGCGTCTGAGCTTTCGCGTACGTCCACTGGTCGCACTTTGTACATTCTCGACGAGCCAACAACGGGTCTGCACTTTGCAGACGTGAAGCGGCTGCTGGCAGTTCTCGGCCAGCTCGTAGACAAGGGCAACACAGTTGTGGTGATTGAGCACAACCTAGATGTGATCAAGCATGCAGACTGGATTATTGACCTTGGCCCAGAAGGCGGCAACAAGGGCGGCAGCATAGTGGCAACAGGGACGCCAGAAGACGTTGCAAAGGTGAAGGCAAGCTACACAGGGCAGTACTTGAAGAAGTACCTGGCGCGGTAGCACCCATTGACACCCTAAGCAGATTCGTGTAAGGTGTCTTTTGAGGCGCGGTGTCAACATTTTTGTTTAATGGCCTGCGCGCGTCAGTTGGTGCTAATTTGGCACTGCGCCTCGCCAATCCCCAGGAGGGTGTCATGCAAGTGCGGTTTGTCCGCATAAACTTACTGACTAACATCACGTTGATGCTAGCAGTTTTTTTATGCGCGAGGGGGAATTAGCACTTGACAGCCTAGAGTGCTAATAGTAAGATTTGTGCATGGGTACAAAGGTTAAAAAAATAACGTCAGCCAAGGCGCCAATCACAGACCGCCAGGCAAAGATTCTGGCAGCAATCGTGTCCGAGTACTCGAAAGAGGGCAAGCCTGTTGGGTCTGCCGAAATCAGCGCGAGGTACCGCCTGCAAATTTCACCAGCAACCATTCGCAGCGAAATGGGGTGCCTCGAAGAGCTCGGCTACATTGTGCAGCCGCACACGTCTGCTGGGCGCGTGCCAACAGACCTTGGCTACCGCTACTTCGTCACACAGCTCATGGCGCGTTTTGAGCTCTCCATGAAAGAGCAGCAGCTACTTCGCCAGCAGCTCGCAGAGCTATCGAGCGAGCACCAGGAAATGGGCAAAAAAATCGCAAAGCTGCTCGCAGCGCAAACAGACCACGCAGCGTTCGCGCTCTTGCCAGACGACAGTTCAGCAACAGGACTCTCAAACTTGCTGCAGCTGCACAGTGCAGACCAGCACAGCGTCACAGAGGTCGCCCAGTTCTTTGAGAACATAGACGAGTACGGCAACAAGATGCTGGTAAAGTTTCTCGGCACTTCGCCAGAGGCGTTCATCGGTAAGGGCGATGGCCATGCAAGCGGCAAGAATTCCATGCCAGAGCTCTCAAACCACTCGCTCATCGTATCTAAAGTAAAATTGAAGGACGGCGGCACTGGACTCATTGGCATTGTTGGCCCAAAGTCAATGCGCTACGATAGGAACATGAGCCTCATTGAGTACGTCAGCAAGTTCTTGTCAGGCGGAGCACTGGTGCTGCTCTGTATGCACCTACATTGAAAATAGTTAGTATAAGTATACAGTAGGTAAACTACCAGAGCTTAGCAAACGAGATTAAATTTAACCGAATTCGTCTCCTAACTATTTATATTAACTACTGACCCCATGGACGAAATTACAGACACATCGACAACTGGCAGCGAGGTAGACGATCTGCAGCGTGATTTACAGACAGCAATAGTCCAGGCGCAGGAAAACCTCAGTGGCTGGCAGCGCACGCAGGCAGATTTTGAAAACTTCAGGAAGCGCAAGGAGAGCGAGGCAAAAGAGTGGGTGGCATTCGGCAAGCAGGCTGGCATTGTCCAGGTGCTGCCAGTGCTGGACTCGCTCGAGCAGGCAATTCTCTTTGCGCCAGACGTTCAAGATGAGAAGTACAAAGTTTGGAAGCAGGGCTTAATGGGAATTGTCACGCAGCTTGCCACGACCTTGAAAGGCATGGGCATAGAGAAAATGGAAACTGTTGGCAAGAAGTTTGACCCAAACTTTCACGAGGCGCTGCGCGAGGTTCCAGGTAAAGATGGCGACGAAGACGGCACGATCGCAGAGCAGTACCAAACAGGATACACAATTAATGGCAACGTGCTGCGGCCAGCGCAGGTGGCGGTGACGAGGGGAACAGGTAGTCAATAGTTAGTAGTTAATAGCTAAACTACTACCAGCTACCAATAAAGAATAAATTTTCGGATCCGTCTATTAACTAGCAACTATTAACTATTGAATATATGGCAAAAATAATTGGAATTGACCTTGGAACATCAAACTCAGCTGCAGCTGTCATGGAAGGTGGCAAGGCTGTCATTGTTCCATCAGCAGAGGGCAACAGCTTAGCTGGCAAAGCGTTCCCATCGTACGTTGCGTTCACCAAAGACGGGCAGCTGCTCGTGGGCGAGCCGGCTCGCCGCCAGGCAGTGACAAATCCAGAGGGCACAGTCTTTGAGGCAAAGCGCAAGATGGGCACAAACTTCAAGTACACCATTAATGGCAAAGATTACACCCCAGAGCAGATCTCAGCGTTCATTCTGCAGAAAATTAAGAAAGATGCAGAGTCGTACTTGGGGCAGCCTGTGGCACAAGCTGTCATCACAGTGCCAGCGTACTTTGACGATGCTCAGCGCCAGGCAACAAAGAACGCCGGTGAGATAGCTGGCCTCGAAGTGGTCCGCATCATAAACGAGCCAACAGCAGCAGCACTCGCGTACGGCATAGACAAAGTTGGGCAGGAGCAAAAGATTTTGGTGTTTGACCTTGGTGGCGGCACGCTCGACGTGACCATCATGGATTTTGGCCAGGGCGTGTTTGAGGTGATCTCAACGTCTGGCGATACGCAGCTCGGCGGCAAGGACATGGATGCTGCAATCACAGGCTACATCACAGATACGTTCAAGGCAGAGAGCGGCATAGACATCACAGCTGACAAGATGGCAATGAACCGTGTTCGCGAAGCAGGCGAGAAGGCTAAAATTGAACTTTCAACAACGCTCGAAACAGACCTGAACCTGCCGTTCATCACGGCAAACGCAGAAGGTCCAAAGCACCTGGCCATGAAGATCACGCGCGCAAAGCTCGAGGAGCTGGTGAAGCCGCTCATCGAGAAGATGCGCAAGCCTCTTGAGCAGGCAATTGCAGATGCGAAACTTTCACCAGATAAAATAGATAAAATTGTCTTGGTCGGTGGGCCAACGCGCATGCCAATTGTGCAGAAGTTTGTTGAAGACTACGTTGGCAAGCAGGTTGAGCGTGGCATTGACCCAATGGAAGCAGTTGCAAAAGGTGCTGCAATTCAAGCTGGTGTGCTCGGCGGTGAGGTAAAAGACATCTTGCTTTTAGATGTTACGCCTCTCACGCTCGGCCTTGAGACAATGGGTGGCATTCGCACGCCGCTCATTGACCGCAACGCAACCGTGCCAACGTCAAAGTCGCAGGTGTTCTCTACAGCTGCTGACAACCAGACATCTGTTGAGATCAACGTGCTGCAGGGCGAGCGCGAGTTTGCAGCTGACAACAAGTCGCTCGGGCGCTTCATCTTGGATGGCATGCCGCCAGCACCGCGCGGCGTGCCGCAGGTTGAGGTAACGTTCGATATTGATGCGAACGGCATTTTGACCGTGAAGGCAAAGGACAAGGGCACTGGCAAAGAGCAGCACATCACCATCCAGGGTTCATCGAACCTTTCGAAGGATGAAATTGAGCGCATGAAGCAAGAAGCTGAGGCGCACGCAGCTGATGACAAGAAGCGTCGCGAGACAATTGATACCCGCAACCAGGCAGACACCCTGCTCGGCGTTGCAGAGAAGACGTTGAAGGAAGCTGGCGACAAAGCGCCAGAGGCTGACAAGGCAGCTGCACAGGAAAAGCTCGATGCACTGAAAGCTGTGAAGGACAAAGACGACGTTGATGCAATCAAGGCGGCAATGGACGAGCTTTCTACTGCTATCCAAAAAGTTGGGGCTAGCATGTACGAGCAGAAGCCAGGCGCAGAAACGCCGCCCGCAGCTGGCAGTTCAGACGAGAAAAAGTCCGATGGCCAGTCGAGGGCGAAGTGGTAAATTAAGTAGTCACTAGTTAGTAGTTAATAGCTAAACTACCAACGATTACCAATCGAACGAAATATTTTCTCAACTCGTCTATTAACTAGTAACTATTAACTACAAAAATATGCCAGACCAACAGCCACAGGCTTCCCAGCTCCAGGTAAAAATGACCGACGAGGTGCTCAAGGGTGTGTACGCGAACGCTCTCCAGGTGCAGCACACGAAAGATGAGTTCGTCATCGATTTCATGACCCTGTTTCCACCCAATGGCTTGGTGAGCGCCCGCGTGTTCGCAACGCCCGCAAACATCAAGCGCATGGTCGCAGCTCTCACAGAGAACCTAAACCGCTACGAGCAGTCATTCGGCAAGGTTGAAGATGCGGCAAAGGTGCCAACGACTCAGCGAGCCAGACAGAGACAGGTAAAATTGGCTTTCGCGCAGACTAGTGGCCAAGAGCTTCTACGATGTTCTGGGCGTGCCAAAGTCAGCATCTGCTGACGACATTCGGCGCGCGTACCGCAAGCTGGCAGGGGAAAACCACCCTGACCGTGGCGGCAGCGCGGAAAAATTTAAGGAAGTGAACGAGGCGTACCAGGTTCTGTCTGATCCTGCCAAGCGCAGCCAGTACGACCAGTACGGGCAGACGTTTGACCAAGCCCAGCGCAGCGGCGGAGCTGGCGCAGGCTTTGGTGGCCAGAATCCATTTGGCGGGGGCTTTGATTTCTCGCAGGGTTTTGGCGGCGGCAACCCGTTCGGCGCAGGTGGCGTTGAGTTTGACCTGGGCGACATGTTCTCGGACATTTTTGGCGGTGGGCGCACGTCGAGTGGTGGCGTTGATAGGCGCACCCGCGGCGTTGATTTAGAAATGCCGCTCACCGTTACCTTTGAGCAGGCAGCTTTTGGTGCAGATCGAGAAATCTCACTCGAAAAAAAGAACACGTGCGAAACGTGCAAGGGTACTGGTGCTGAGGTTGGATCAAAGGTGGTCACCTGCCCAAAGTGCCACGGCGTGGGGCAGATCAAGACGCAACGCCGCACAATTTTAGGAACTGTGAACACCTCGAGCGTGTGTGATCAGTGTGATGGCTTGGGCAAAATTCCAGAGAAACCTTGCCACACGTGCAAGGGTAGCGGCGTGCTGCGCGGTGAAAAGAAAATTACGGTCAAGATTCCAGCTGGCATTAACGATGGGCAGCGCATTCGTCTGACTGGCGAAGGTGAGGCAGGCTACCGCGGCTCTCAGGCTGGAGACCTCTACATACTGATTCGTGTTTCGCCGAGCAAGGTTTTCAGGCGCGAGAACTTTGACCTGTACGCAGATTTGCCGCTCACGTTCAGCCAGGCAGCCCTCGGTGCAACAGTTGAGGTTGCAACGCTCAGCGGAAAGGAAAATTTGAAAGTCGGAGCTGGTACGCAGCCAGGAAAAGTTTTCAAGCTCAGCGGCCACGGCGTGCAGCGGCTCGGCCACCACGGCCACGGCGATTTGTACGTGACTGCTGTGGTGAAAGTTCCAGAGAAGCTGTCCAAGAAGCAGAAGGAGTTGCTGAAGCAGCTGCAGGACGAAGAGTAGGTTGGTTGCCCACAACTTCACGTGGTTTTAATCGGAAGGTAACCTCGAATTAATTTCTACTTGTTACTGTGAAGACCTGGGGGTCTGTCGGCTAAGTTGGTAAGCCGCTGACCCGCGAAGTCAGAAAAACGGGTTCGAGACCCGTCAGATCCGCCAGCTAGTTGACGCCTTTTCATATAAAGGTATATACTAGTGTTATCGCGGGTCAGAAAAGTGTCTTACCAAGCCGAATACAGCTTCTCAACCGAAGCAAAAGCAAAACCACCGATTAAGGTGGTTTTGCTTTTGCTTGTAACTAGCTATACCACGCGCTGTCTTTTATACCCAAATTTTTCGTTGTGTATCAGCTCTATTCTCGTTGGCATGAGCTTGTACCAGACTTGCTTACGTGGCTGTACTTCATCCGTACTTGCTGGCACTGGCTTGCCTTTCTTTGTGTGCATTTTTTGTTCGAGTTCCAGAGAGCTTTCTTGTACAAGTCTCGCAGTGCCCTCAATTTGCAGCGCACGTTCTTTTTGAACTGAGGCATCTGCAACAATGGCGCAGGCGACTTTTGCATTTTTACCAATCGCCTCTGAGTGCCGCGCAGATGGCATAGACAGCCAGTAAAGGTTCATGTCATTGTCAAAAACGTACGTGATGGGCGCGACCCACGGACCGCTTTCATCGGCAGTGCCGAGGCTCATTATGAACCCATCTTCTAAAATTTGGCGCGCGAACTGTTGAATTTCATCCATGGAGGCATTGTAGCAAAAATATCTAGAAAGCGTAGTACGTTGACTTTGCCCAATTTTACTGTAAAATATGGATACTTGTGATCGACACATGTCCACACCAAAACTGGCGGCCGTGATGTTACGGCGGGCTGACTGGTAAACAGGCAGGCATTAGAATTGGCCGCATTGCAATTCTTCCCCGTTGCTAGCCCAGAAGGTCTTAAGTCAGGTGGGCCACGCTGTCGGAAGTCTGACAGCGGAGTACGACCGTTGGGTTCCGCTCATGCGGTTCTCGACTCGGAACGATCGCACGGGGCTGCATGAAGTTTGTGCAGCCCCACTTACATCAAGGAGGTGTAAAATGTTTGCAGCAGAGAACGCAGCATTCGAGTGGTTCTACAGAGAACTAAATTTCGAGCAGCCGACAAAGCTTTACTCCTTGATCAAGTACATCAGGGAGCACGCCAATCGGCTTTACCACCACTACTGGCAGCGCGATAAGGGTTCTGAGCACGGACGCTTGATCGTCGTGCCAGAAGAGCCTATCATGCTGATCCACCACAAGATCAAAGACTTCCTCATGCGGGAGTTTGATCGCAAGCCCTGGAGTTATGGTTTCATGGGCGGTAGCTGCGAAGAGGCAGCTCGTGCACACGTGCACCACAGTTCATTCTTGAAGTTTGACGTGCGCCATGCATTCTTCCAGGTTCACCACAGCAGAGTGGTGGAGAGCCTATCTCAAAGACCGACATTCGGCAAGCGACACTACGGGACAATCTCGAAGTGGGTTGCGCGGTTCATTGTCGATGTTTGTACGGCGCAGGCTTGGCCAGAGATTGAGGAGCGATACCATTGTGGTTTCTTCCTGCCGCAGGGATCGCCGACCAGTCCGATTTTGTTCGATATTGCCTGCGACAGGCTTGATGAGCAGCTGGTGAAGATCGCCAGGAGGGTTCACGGGACGTACACGCGGTACGCAGACAATGTGGTATTCAGCATGCCTGACCGGAAATTTCCACCAAAGCTCAGGAGGGCAATCCTGCACGAGGTACTGAATCTCTTCATTCCGATCCACAAGGTGAGCGAGTCGGGATACGGGGAACCATTCCGAATGCTCGGCCTACAGATCGCTAACCACCAGGTACGTATGACGCGTGCCTACAGACGCAAGCTCAAGGGTGCTCTGTACCACCTCAACTACCCCGCAGAGCGTGGCATAGCCGATGATCGGAGCGTAAGCACGGCTAGGGGTCTCATGAGCTTCGCGATCTGGGATCAGCTGCCAGAAGAAACTATTGGCTCGTACTTGGCCGACTGCAAACAGTAACACTGAAACCGCGGACGAGTACTATCCGCGGTTTTTATTTTGGTTGTTAAATTTGGTGGAGCGTTTGGAATTAATTAAAAAACTTTTCGAAGATATTATTGAGAAACTTTAAGAATTTGTGATCTATATTGGTCGAATCAATTATAAAAATGTAACGAGCCAGGCTTTCAGCCTGGCTCGCGGGTTGCGCTACACCAATAACGTAAGTTCATCCTCGTGGTATTTTCCGATTGACTTGTCATCGTCGTGCTCGACGAGCCAAATGAAGTCATCGGTCTGGGATACTGCAGTGCCGAATACTCCGTTCCTCCGAGGGTGTTGTGCGCTGACGATACGAGCGGAGTTTTGGTCACAATGTTGCAACCACTCGTTTGTAGGGACGAAGGCGACCCAAGAGTTGTGCGAGTGGATCTGCATCGAGCGCTGCATCGTTAGGAAACATTAGTCTGAGGTACCCTCTTGGCTTCATCTCGCCAGAGGTTTTGTAGTTTGCCTCAAACCTTGCAGAAGTGGGGATGCCCAGAGATGCGAGCGAGCCCCGTACGCTCCAATGACTTTTCGTAGATACTGCAATAGGTTCGATATCGTCGACACCTGTTACCCTGGCTCGCAGTTTTTCGTAACGGTGAGTTTTGCCACACCACACGCTGAAGTATATCGGGTGGTTTTTCGTGAACGTGGATACTGACAGCTCATGCAGTCCAGGGCCATTTTCAATGAGACGAGACGTTGTGTAGGTCATGAAGACCTCCTTGTGCAAGATTGGCTCTTTCGAGCCAGCAACCCATGAAGAGTAGCGTATGAAAAATAGCAGAAAATGTTTCAAAAATCAATGCTGATATTAAAATCACCGCCTGTTCGGCGGTGTTCTTATGGTGGGCTACTGTTTCGAGCACTACAACTTAATCATGGAAGAGTTGCAGGAATGGGAGTATTTCGCGGTTTCAGTTTCCTAGCAATTGTCTCAAAATTTAAGACCTCTGGGTCTTTTTAGGGGAGCCAGAGGGGGTTAGGCAAGCCGCTTGCTTGAGATTTCTGGCTAGCTGGAAATCTTTTCCGAGCCTTCTACCAATGGGTAGGCTTTTCACCAAAAATCTGTCCTCAGTATATATAAATTCGAAACATAGCGTCAACTCCAGCAGTATCTGTAGTTGTGAGCAGCTCAGTTGCACAGTTGCCCTGAATCATTTATAGTACACCCATGAGCCAGTCAATCATCACCAAAATCAAGGACGGCAAGATCACGCTCCCCCAGGAGTTCCAGAAAGAGTGGAGCGAGGGCGAGGTTCTTGTCATGCGCGCGCCAGGCGGCTTCTTCGTGAAGTCCATCACCCCACCATCAATCAGTGCCATTGCCAAGAGAATCGGCAAGGCTGCCGCGAGCGCGCGAATCACCGCCAAAGATGTCACCGCTGCCGTGGCGTGGGCGAGGAAGCAGACCTATGAAGGTCGTACTTGACACCAACGTGCTCGTGTCCGCGTTCCTCTTCGAGAAGAAGCTCGGCGCGGTAGTCAGCCTGATAGAACAAGGAGACGTCACTCCTTGTTTTGTTGTGTTCACCCTCCAAGAGCCCGCGCTGTTCTGTCGTACCCAAAGTTCCAGCCCGTTCTGAATCGAGCCAGGGTCAGTGCCGAAGAGATCATGGAGCAGCTGCACAGCCACAGCATCACTTTAGACGATCCAAGAATTATTCCCAAGGTAGTTAAGCACCTCGGCGACAACTACATCCTGGCAGCCGCCGTAGCCGCTAAAGCAGAGTGCATCGTCACGGGCGACGCCGAGATACTAGACCTGAAAACTTATAGCGGCATTCCGATTCTCACAGCACAGCAGTTCTTGGCGGGGTGGAAGTAAGTGTTAATTGAAGCTTTTTGGAAAAAGGTTTAGAATGCCAGTGTAATCAATTGAGCCATTAACATTACAAGCATGCCACAACCACTAGAGTACAACGAAGCGAGGGGCGGTGTCGAAGACCACCTGGCGGTCATGAAGAACAGGCTAGACAGCGCGCAGGCTGATTACGACCGCGCTGCGAGCAAGGGAATTCCAGCCCAAGTTGAGGCGGCGAGGAAGACCTTGGAAGATCGCCAGAGAGACTACGATGAATTTTCCAGAGGTCTCTCTGGGGACAGTCGTGATGATGAAAACAAGGAAGCTAAGGCCGCGACAGTCCATTAAACCACGTTCGACGTGGTGCGGTCATTGCAAAGAAACCTGAGGAGCCGTAGATAGTTTTTCCAAAATAAATAAGCATGAAAAGTGTAGTCATTTCCCTAAAAATTTTTGCGGTAGCCCTAACCTTCCTACCGTTGTTTATTTTCATTGCAGCTCCTCAGACTGTGGCCGCCGCAACGTTCGGTGACCAAATCTGCCAGCCTGACCCCGTGACCCATATTGGCAATATTCCCCAGTGCATCAACAATATCTACATTGTGGCGGTGGCAGCAGCAGGCTTTGGCGGGGTTGTACTGTTTGCGGCAGCAGGCTACATGTACATGATCGGCACGACGGAGCTGGTCGCGAAGGCAAAGAAAATAATTACGAGTGTCATAGTGGGTATGCTCATCTTGTTCGGCACGTACGCAATTTTGAATACGATAAACCCGAACCTCACGAATCTAGCACTTAGTATCCCGTCGGTTACCTGCACCGCTGCGAGCTGTCCACCGAGCGCAAACAACCCTGGTTCAGCACCAACTACACCTGCGTCTGGCGGTAAAGCAGGGGCTGTGAACACGGCAGTCTGTGCCATCAACCTAGGCTCGTGCAACGTCAGCCAAATGCAGCAGTGCGGAGCGTGGGATCCGAACGCAGCCTCTGCCATTTGCGGCCGTGAGAGTAAGGGATCCCCTGCAATACCCAGTGGTCTAGACCACTGCGTGGACGGGAATGCTTTCAGCATTGGCTTGTTCCAAATCAACATGATCACGAGCGCAGGGGGAGTGCCCGCGTGTCCATCTGGAATTTTTGTCAGCTCAAACAGTGCCAAGGTGCAGACCCAGTGCCTTCAGAGGAACAGTAATGGGCTATGCACCCAGTGGAACTGCCAGCTAGCTCCGAATATGCAGTCACAGTATAACAGTTGTGTCCAGGCACTCTCAGATCCAGCCACAAACATTACGCAGGCGTGTTCGCTGTACCAGTCTGCTAAAGGCTGGGGTCCTTGGACTACCACGTACAACACGTGCACAGCACCAGCTGCAACCCAGTAAACAAAAAATTTATGGACAAGAAAAGCATTATCTTAATAGTAGCCTCATCGGTGCTTGCGCTCGTTCTCATTGTTATTGCTGCCGTATATTTTCTCGCTAGCCCACAGCAGCAGAGCCAGACCGCAACGCCTAAGGTTTACACGGTTCAGCCGCTGCCGCAGCCGACCGTTCCCATTGGCTCCGTGATAAGCATACCCGGAAGCAATGGCAGTAGTGTTTTGACGAGGAATTTTTTCTCCATTGCCGTTAAAACCATAGAGACCGCTGTCTACATTAAAGATAATCCAAGCTATTCAATCATTTACTACAGCAACTCTGGCCAGTTTGCTATCGTACTGTACGCCACTAGTTCTAGCCAAGCAGAGCTTTTCAGGACACAGGCTGAAAGTGACTTTCTCAGCACCTTGGGAGTTTCTCAGTCAGAGGCCTGCGAGCTTAGTGTGAGCGAAGAGTTTCCAAGCAGCTACGACCCAGATTTATCTAATGCTAGCTACGGGTTAAGTTTTTGTCCAGGTGCCGTTCCCTTGCAGTAAGCTCTCGATTGCTACATCAGCAGGAGCTTGGCGTGTGATACGTACTAAAATTAAAGCGGCCATGTTTTGAATGGAGGGGCTTTGCCCAAAACTTGACATAGTAAGTTTTTATATTGTTTCAATAAACCATCTCTCCACGACAATGGGGGTGTCAAAGAGATGTTCGTGGTATTGTGAATCAGAAAGTGCCGTTACCCGAGTTGGGTAACGGCACGTACGAAGTCGGCTAGTGAACCCTCAGCGAGAGGTCAGCAGCAGTGAGCACCTGCGATTGGCGAATTGCCTCAACCAGCGGAGCTGTTCGAGCCTCCCACTTCTTAAGGCACCTCTGGAATTTGAGGTGCATATGTGTGCCTGGTGTGCGCAGGCACTTCAGACACCTGCAACTTCTAGCGTGAGCGCATGCTTGTGGCACGAGGCCTCCTTGCCGTCGCCGGTGTGCGCTGCTTGCCTGGAACCCTGGTGACAATCTGGAGCTCGCCTTTGTCATCTTTTCCCAAAGTGTAAACGGCAACCACGGTACCAGTAAGCTGAACGTCCTCTCTGCAGAGGGGTTGCTCGAGGGCTGGTCGGAGCATCATCTCAAATCGCATTGACCTTTGGCTTCGCGTCAGCATCGCTTTATCCTCCATTCACTCCCATTGTACCATGCGGTGAATTGGAACAAAAAAATTGCCCACTCGGCGATTCTTGTATAGAACTAACGAAGTTGCCGATACTCGCACACAGTTAACATTTGGTGGGCTGGCCGGAGCCGGGGATTCCGCCTCGCCGCTCGCTGCCCGCTCGCAGCTTTGTTGTCCGGGGTTGTGCTGGCCTGCCATTCAAGGCAGCCCAGCAATCGCTCGGCATCACGATCTCTCTGCTGTTCGATCGCTTGCCTCGCTGCAACCCGTTCGATCCCCGTCCAGCCTCGTCTATTAAAATCACCGCCTATTCGGCGGTGTTCTTATGGTGGGCTGGCCGGGGATTCCGCGTCGCACGCCTGCTGGCGTGCTCCTTGTCCAGGGCAGCGCGTGCCAGCCATTCAAGGCAGCCACGCGGCGTTCGGTTTCAGGTTTTGCTGCAGCAAAACCTTCACCTCACTGCTGCCCGTTCGATCACCGCTAACCGCACCAACAAAAACGCACCACTACGGGTGCATTTTTGTTGGTGGGCTGGCCGGGGATCGAACCCGGGACAAACGGCTTAAAAGGCCGCTGCTCTACCAGCTGAGCTACCAGCCCACGTGGAAATTCAGTAACCTCAACATTTTAGCTTGTATCAGGCATTTTTTCAAGCCACGGTGCTGGCTTGGGGGGCTTTGCCTTCGTGTATTAGTAGAATAGTTTGATTTCCTAACTGTTTTCATGTATAATGAATTGGTAACAGTAACATTGGTTTCGTTAATTGATCACGCTAACAGGACAAGCCCATGAACAAATACACTTGGATAGGAATCGCAGTGGTCGCGGTGGCACTCATTGCCTTCGTCATTGTTCGTCACAAGAAAGTACCAGCGTACACGGTTGCGTACACAGTGGCAGACCAGGATGTGCGCACCACAGTGCTCGCCACTGGCACAGTCACGTCGCAGTCTGACCTGTCCCTCGGCTTCCAGAACTCTGGCACAGTGGCAGCGGTGAACGTGGTGGTGAGCCAGGCAGTTAAGCAGGGGCAGCTGCTGGCATCGCTCAACGCAGGTGCAGCCAGCGCGGCTATTGCGCAGGCACAGGCGCAGGTTGATTCAGCGCAGGCATCGCTCGAAAAAACAGAGAACGGTTCATCAGCCACTAGACATCGCAGTTTCGCAGGCAGCGGTTGACTCTGCAAACGTCGCCCTCACGAACGCGCAGGCAAACTACACCAGCGTTGTTGCGCAGCAGAAGGTTGCAGTCGCGAACGCCTACTCTACACTGTTGAGCTCTGGCCTGCAGGCAACCCCGACGGGCACGAACTCTTCAACTGCAACAGTTACCGTGAGCGGCACGTACACAGGCTCAACGCGAGGGCAGCTACACGTTCACAGTGCAAAACACTGGCAATGGTTCCGCGTACTCTGTTGCAGGACTTGAGCAGCAGGCAGCAACAACCCTCGTCTCGCGCGGCGTGCCACAGCCTCTCGGCACGCAAAGGTTTGTTCATCACGTTCAGCCGGGCTGGCAGCTCGCAGCTGGCGATTCGTGGACAGTGACAATTCCAAACACGCTCTCGCCGAGCTACGTCACAACTCGAACGCGTACCAGGCTGCGCTCCAGACACAGACAAACCAAACGACAACCGCCCAGTCGCAGGTTGACTCAGCACAGGCGTCACTTCAGCAGGCACAGGCGAGTCTTGGCGCAGACTAGAGGCGCCTTCACTGCCACAGGACGTTGACGCAGCAAAGGCAGCTGTTGCGCAGGCAGACGCAACCCTGCAGGCTGCACAGAACCAGTACTCAAATGATATTATTGTTGCGCCAATTAACGGCATCATCACTGCTGTGAACGCAAAAATTGGGCAGACAGCGTCACCGCCAAGATGCAATTGACATGCTCGACCCATCGAGCCTGCACGTTGAGTCTGATATTTCTGAGTCTTCCATTGCTGAGGTAAAACCTGGCCAGCCAATTGACATGACACTCGATGCGTTTGGGCCAGACCAGCACTTCGCGGCACTGTCACCTCTATTGACCCAGCCTCAACAGTAATTGGGGCGTGATTGACTACCGCGTGGTCTCGTCGCTGCCGGCAAATCCAAGACATAAAGCCTGGCATGACCGTGAATTTGGTCATCACGACGAATGACGTTCCAAACGTGCTCGCAGTGCCGAGCCGCTTGATCTCTGGCACTGGCACCAGCCAAACGGTGAGCGTGCTGAAGAACGGCAAGCCGACAAATGTGACCGTTACGACTGGCGCAGTTGGCGACACGTACACGCAGGTGACGAGCGGCCTGAGCGTAGGGGATGAAATGGTGACGACCAGTAGTCAGTATAAGTATACAGTAGCCAAACTACACTCGCCCACCAATAGAAACGAAAACTTTACGGATCCGTCTAATAACTATTTATACTAACTACTGTGCTCATTGACATGCGCCACATCAAGAAGGTGTACAACAACGGCCACGACAATGAGGTTGTTGCGCTCAAAGACCTGAACCTGAAAATTGAGCAGGGCGAGTTCGTGGCGATCATGGGAGCGTCTGGCAGCGGCAAGTCCACGCTCATGCACATCATCGGGTTTCTGGATCGCGCGAGCGAGCGGCGAGTACATTTTTGACGGCGAAGACACCACAAAGATGTCTGACAATGAACTCGCAGACATCCGCAACGCAGAAGTTGGGTTCGTGTTCCAGGCGTTCAACCTGCTCGCGCGCACGTCCGCGCTGGACAACGTTTCCCTGCCAATGCTGTACGGTGAGAAGTCTGTGGCGCAGTCCGAGTTCGCACGCGCGCGACAGATATTTTGAAAGAAGTGGGCTTGGGCGACAGGCTCGGCCACATGCCGAGCGAGCTGTCTGGCGGACAGCAGCAGCGTGTTGCCATTGCGCGTGCTCTGGTGAACAATCCGTCTGTCATTTTTGCTGACGAGCCGACTGGCAACCTGGACACAAAGTCTTCCGTTGACATCATGCACCTGTTTGAGAAGCTCAACCAAGAAGGCCACACGCTCATCTTCGTGACGCACGAGGAAGACGTTGCAGCGTACGCCAAGCGAATTCTGCGAATTAAAGACGGCGAGATTGTTGACGACAAGATCAACACCACCGCTTGATGTAACTGAAAATTTTTCACACCAACCTGTTTTTCCAAACCATAAAAATTGCGTGGCGCGCGCTGCTCTGAACAAGACAAGGTCGCTCTTGACCATGCTCGGCATCATCATTGGCATCACCGGCTGTGATCATCGTTATCTCCGCTGGCGCCGGCGCACAAGAGCTCATCGTGAACCAGGTGAAGAGCATTGGCTCAAATTTCTTGTTCGTCACGCCAGGCGGTTCGAGCAAATCTTCTTTCCAAGCCCCAGCATCTGCCCAGGGAATTGTCATCACCACTTTGAATGCACAAGACGTGCAGGCTCTCGAAAATCCTCTGCTCGCGCCTGACATTCAGTACGCCAGTCCGCAAGTTAGGGGCAGTACCAGGTGAGCTACGGCCAGACGAGCGAGCAAACCCCCGTGCTCGGAGATGACCAAAACTACGGAACAATAGCAGACCTACCGCTTCGAGTGGCCAGTGGTTCAGCCAGGCAAACGTGAACGGCCTCTCGCAGGTTGCCATTATAGGGTCAGAGCTCGCCACCGATTTGTTTGGCGAGCAAAACCCAATTGGCAAGCTCGTACAGATTCACCAAGTTAATTTCCAGGTTATTGGCGTGCTTGCGCCAAAAGGCATTGGCACGTTCGGCGTGAACCAAGATGAGGAAGCTATTGTTCCAGTGACGACTGCGCAGCAGCTCTTGCTCGGCATAAACTACTACACGCTCATTGAGGTTCAGGTTGACAGCGCAGGCCAGATTCCAGCAGCCACAACAGAAATTGAGAGCGTACTCGAGAAGAACCACAAAATTAGCGACCCAACAAAGGATGACTTCACCATTACAAACCCAGCAAACGCTGTTGCCATCCTCGGCACTATCACCGGCGTGTTGACAACGTTCTTAGCTGCCATTGCAGGCATATCGCTCTTGGTTGGCGGCATTGGCATCATGAACATCATGCTCGTGTCCGTGACAGAGCGCACGCGCGAGATTGGGCTGCGCAAGGCAATTGGCGCAAAGAGGTCTGACATTTTAATGCAGTTTTTAGTTGAGGCAGTGTTCCTGACGCTCATTGGCGGGGCTATCGGTGTTTTTTTGGGATGGCTCGGCGCGCTCGTTTTGGCAAAAGTTGGAAACTGGACGCCAATAGTTTCACTTGGCTCAGTAGGCTTGGCGTTCGGCGTGTCAGCCATGTTTGGGCTTGTGTTTGGCATTTACCCTGCGAACAAGGCGTCAAAGCTTAGCCCAATAGAGGCGCTGCGCTACGAGTAGCTTAAAATTTAATTTAGATTTCATGTGGGGGTGCTAGGCTAGCTGTGGACATATGCGCTGTCCACAGCTTTACCATTTTTGCGCAAGAAAGGAACACCAGTATGAACGCAATTGCCCAGTCAATTCTGAACAACCCTGACGCGCGCGACATAAGATTAGTGCAGAAGTCTGCGCCAGCTGAAGCCCTGCTCGATCCGTGGTCAGGTGAGTAGCCCCTTGTGGCAGTAGGCCATTCTGCTATTCTGTAGCTTAACCTCAAGAGAATCAGTCAATGGAAAACGGACACCATGCCGCTAAAACTGTGGAAATCGAAACTTTTACCGGAACGTTAGTTCACCGCGCAAAGGCTGGTGTCCGTTTTCTCTATGGGTTGTGCTCGAGCCTCATGCGCGCGGGGAAGACGATCGCCGTGCAGAGCTGCATGCTCAACGTTGTGCTGTGGACGTCGCTCGTGCTCTGGGCAGCTTCTGAGTGGAACATCATTGATTCTGCAATTGCCCTGGGCCACCGCTACGGCGGCGCATCGCCAGTTGCGTTCGCAAGTGTTGGCGTTCTGTTTGCCGGTCTGCTCAGCGCGTCAAAGTTTGGCTACCGCCGCCCTGTTGCGTACGTAACCGTAGCCGTGTACTTCTGTTCAATTACCGTTGCCGCAGTAGAGTGGGGTGCAAACCTTCCAGCTGCACTACTTGGATTTGCCATGGTGATAACCATGAGCAGCGTTCTGGTGAGCACCAGGTTTGCACTGTTCGTTACTGCAGCGGCAGCTCTAGTTGAGACAGTGTTTGGGTACGCAGAGGTGCGTGGGTTCCTGGCTCCGTCCCAAGACTGGAAGCTCGGTGCGTTCCACATGCACGATGCCGTGGAGTACTCCGTGATGCTCGCGTTCACGGCAGTACTCGCGTGGCTGTCGAACCGCCAGACAGAGGCATCTCTCGTGCGTGCGAGGCAGTCGGAGCACCAGCTCGCGCTCGAGCGCGACATGCTCGAGGTCACCGTTGAGGCTCGAACCGCTGAGGTAAAGCGCATCCAGGCTGAGCGCATCGCAGAGGTGTACAAGTTTGTTGAGTTTGGCCGGTTGGCCTCTGGCCTGTACCATGATTTGGCAAACCACGTTGGTGCCGTGAACATGACGCTCGGTGCAGTGCAGAGCGGCGCGAGCATCGTCGATGCTGCTGACGTTGCCCGCACGAAGTCAGAGCTTGACCACGCGTTCGTGGCGAGTGCACGGCTCAAGGCTTTCGTTGAAAAGATGAAGAGCGAGCTGAACGGTCAGCAGCCTACTGTGCAAATTGATTTTGCCCTAGAGGTCTCAGAAATACTGCAGCTCATGGGCAAGAAAGCAGAGCGCGCTGGCGCTGTGCTGGTGTTCACGCTGCCCACAGCCAGTGCTGCTGAGCGGCAACCCTCTGAAAATTCACCAGATCATCACGAACTTGGTGAGCAATGCTATCGATAGCTACGCAGGTTTGCCAGTTGGCACCGCGCGGCCTGTTTTCATCGCGGTGAGCTGCGCTGCCGGCAATGTTTGCATTACGGTCAAAGATGAGGGTGTGGCATTGACTCTGCAAACCTCGGTAAAATTTTCCAACCGTTCTTCACCACGAAAGGCGTTGAGGCTGGCTCTGGCATTGGCTTGGCCCACACCAAAGACATCGTGGAAAAAGAACTGCACGGCAGCATTGCCGTGCAGAGCGAACTGGGGACTGGCACAAACTTTACAGTTCAGTTTCCAGCTGAGAGGGTTTAGCCTTTTTTCCTCGGCTTGTTTTCTTTTTCGGTGCTGCTCGCGGCCTTTACCTGCTGCGCCTCCCACAGCTCTTTGAGCTCTGCCTCGTCAGCAGGCTTCTTGTTGATGATGAACGTGCAGTCTGGGTAGCGTGAGCACGAGTAGAACAGTGAGCCTCGGCCGCGCGCCTTTTTTTCTACAACGTCGCCTATGCCGCAGCTCGGGCACTTGAAGCCAATGCGCGTGAGGATTTTTCTAATGCCCTTGCACTTGGGGTAGTCTACGCAGCCCAAGAAAAAACCGAACCTGCCACGGCTAATCTTCATTGGCTTGCCGCAGATTGGGCAGACCTCGCCAGCCGTTTTTTCTTCGAGGGCTTTAATTTGAGCCTCTTCTTCTGGCATTGGCTTTGTGATTTTTTCGCCCTCTGGGCAGGCTAGGAACTTACCGTACCTGCCAAACTTGATGAGCATTGGCTTGCCGCAGTGCGGGCACGGCGTCGTGGACACCTCAACCTGCTTCTCAACCTCAGCTTCTTTTATGTCGAGATTTTTTTTGAACGGCACGTAGAAGTTGCCTACAATTGGCTGCCACTCTACCGTGCCATCGGCGATTTCATCCAGTTCCTCTTCGATTTTTGCGGTAAAGCCAAGGTCAACAATTTGGGGAAAGTGTTCAACGAGCAGGTCATTCACCAGAATGCCAACGTCTGTCGGCGCGTACTTCTTTTCAGTTTTGGTGACGTAGCCTCGATCTTGGATTGTGGAGAGCGTAGGTGCGTACGTTGATGGCCGGCCAATGCCAGCAGCCTCGAGTGCCTTGATGAGCGTTGCGTCAGAGTAGCGCGCAGGTGGCTCTGTGAAGTGCTGGATGCCTTGGAGTTTCTGCAGGGCAAGCTTTTCGTCAACGGTAAGCTCTGGCAACATTCCTTCTACCTGTTCTGCTTCTGCATCGGCATCGTCGCTGCCCTCAGTGTACACTTTTATAAACCCTTCGAACTTCACCACCTGGCCATTTGCACGGAACTGGTACGCAGCGCCGCTTTTACTTGAAGCCGCAATGTCCACTGCGGTGGCATCAAACACAGCCTCTGCCATCTGGCTGGCAATGGTGCGTTTCCATATTAAATCGTAAATGCGCTGCTGGCCGCGGTCTAAGTACTGTGCCAGTGCCTCTGGCGTGCGCGATAAATCCGATGGGCGCACAGCCTCGTGCGCCTCCTGTGCGTTCTTTGACTTTGTCGCAAACCGGCGCGGCTCGCCATTGTGGTAATCTTTGCCAAAGCGCTCTGTGATAACAGCCTTTGCCTGATCCAGCGCAAGCTGCGACAGGTTCACGCTGTCCGTGCGCATGTACGTGATGAGACCCGTGTAGCCTTCATCGCCAATGCTCACGCCTTCGTAGAGCTGCTGCGCAATGACCATGGTCTGTTTTGCGGACATGCCAAATTTACGCGCAGCTTCTTGTTGGAGCGTTGAGGTGGTGAATGGTGCAGATGGGTTCCTGTGTACTTCTTTTTTTGTAATCTCGGAAACAGTGTACGTGGCATTTTCAAGGTCAGACGTAATTTTGTTTGCCTGCTGTGCACCTTTCACGTCCAGCTTCCCAACTGACTTGCCGTCAATCTTGGCGAGCTTTGCCGTGAAGCCGGTTTTATCTTTCAGGAACTCAGCTTCAATGGTCCAGTACTCATCGCGAATGAATTTTTCAATTTCGCGTTCGCGCTCAACAACGAGGCGCACGGCAACAGACTGCACGCGCCCAGCTGAAAGGCCGTACCGTACTTTTTTCCAGAGAAAAGGCGACAGGCCGTAGCCCACGAGCCTGTCTAAAATGCGGCGCGCCTGCTGCGCGTCAACGAGGTGCATGTCAATGTGGCGCGGGTGCAAGAGTGCCTCGTCAATGGCCGTCTTGGTGATTTCGTGGAAAACAATGCGCTTGGCACTGACCTCGGGCAGCTTGAGCGCAGCTGCGAGGTGCCACGCAATGGCCTCTCCCTCGCGGGCCTCATCGGTTGCGAGGATCACTTCGCTTGCTGCTTTCGCCTTTGCCTGCAGGTCTGCGACAACCGTCTTTGCCTTCAGCGGAATGGTGTACGTTGGCTCGTAGTTGTTTGCAACGTCAATGCCCAGCTTGCTCTTTGGCAAATCGCGAATGTGGCCGTACGATGCCTGAACGTCGTAGCCTTTGCCGAGGAACCGCGAAATTGTTTTTGCCTTTGTCGGCGATTCTACGATGACTAAACTTTTTGCCATGTCGTGTGTGAAATTATTCGTCGGGTAATGAATTGCTCTGCGAGCAGCTTGTTAGAGTTTAGTTGCTTTAGTTTTGTCTTGTCAAATGAGCTGCAGCTTGAGGCTGTATATTCCCGTGCCGTTTGAGGTGGTGTAGCCAGCAATTTCGAGCATGGTGAGGCTCGCGCTCACCGTGCTAACCGGAAGGTTTGTGGCAGCTGAAATTTTTTCTACTGGAGAGCCTTCGATGGTGACAGCTGCCAGTACTTTCTTTTGGATGGTGTCGTGTGGAAGTGCTCGATTTGGGAGTCTCACACCGCCTTCGGGCGCGTGCAGCTCTGGGTAGTGTGCAGCTAGGTCAGCTGCACTTCGCAGCACATGTGCGCCAGACGCAATGAGCGCATTTGTGCCATCAGATGTTTCCTGGAAAATGGAGCCAGGTACTGCAAACACGTCGCGTCCCTCACTGAGTGCCTCTCTTGCCGTGATGAGTGAGCCGCTCTTTACGCTGGCCTGGATTACACACACGGCGCGGCACAGCGCAGCAATAATCCTGTTGCGCAGCGGGAAGTTGAACTTGAGCACAGGAGACCCAGGGGGGAACTCTGAGACGAGCGCGCCACCTGCTGCAACGATTTGCTCAGCGAGCTCACGGTGCTCTGGCGGGTAGATTGACGCACTGTCAATTCCAGACCCGAGCACTGCAATTGTTCTGAGGCCGTACTTGAGGGCTGCCCTGTGGCTGCACGCGTCTACCCCGTACGCAAGTCCAGAAACAATGCACAGGTTCAAACTGGCTAGGCCAGCAATGACGCGCTCGGTTGCCTGCGAGCCGTAGGTGCTCATTTTCCTGCTGCCAATGAATGCTGCGCACACTTGTGAACCACCAAGCTTGCCGCGTACGTACAGCATGTACGGTTTGTCGTGCGATTGGTTGAGCACGTCAGGGTACTCAGGATCGCGCGCTGTAACAATGCGAATATCGCCAAGCTTTGCAAACGGCTCGCGTGGATTTTCAGCCCCTGGGAATTTTTTCGCAACCCTTTTCCATGCACCGTAGAAGTTGCCGTTGTACCTCTGCTCAAGCTCAAAGAGCTGCCGCGCACTGTGAAACTTGAGCAGTTGAATTGCGTGCAGGCACTCGTGCTTTGTGAATCTTTCTGGCATGTGTTTCGGCTATATATATGAGCAGGTTTTTCGCACGCTTTTCATTGACAAAAAATTCCAAAAATGTTAAGATGGCTTGGTAAGTCAAAAGTATTGATTTGCACGTAGAACCCTATTTACGAGTTCGAATACAGGCAGCATCCCTCCTAATGTCTGTTAGTAGAGTAAGCAGAGGTGTCTGTCGAGATTTCGATAGCACGTCTCACTCGTAAGTAGGGTTTTGCGTACCTGATCCACGTTTGTTATACGCTGGGCAGGTTAAGGAAACGTTAGATTGAAATTAAATCGCCTCAAAGGCGATTTTCTGCTATCCTTTTGTCTATGGCTAACGAAGTAGAGACAAAGGTTCTGGCGGTCAATCCGCAGGCAATTCAAGAAAAGCTCTCGTCACTTGGCGCTGAGAAAATTTTAGATACAGTGCTCGCAGTTGACTGGTACAGAACAGCTGGATCTCAGGAAGGGGATGACCAGTGGTACCTTCGTTCGCGTACCACGTCAGACGGAAAAACAGAGGTCACGTGGAAAGGGTTGTCTCAGGTTCTTGGCGCGAGCAGAACGCACAGGGAAATAAATATCAGCGTCGATGACGCTGGGAAAGTTGGCGAGCTATTCAAGGAAATAAATTTGGAGCACTACGGTCACCAGGAGAAACGACGTACATCATGGGCTGCACAAAGAGTGGCGCTTTGATTTGGATACGTACCCAGGTATTCCACCGTACCTAGAGATTGAAGGAAAAGATGAAGCGCACATTCAGGAAGCAATCGCGCTCCTTGGCTTAGAGGAAAATGAGAAGTACCCAGGCGGCGAGAGAATTTTGATTTCAGAAAAGTACCACTTGAACTGGTACGAGATGCGCTTTTAAACCTTTGGCCTAAGCTCGAGCAACGTTCTAGCAGCTACTGCAGCGAGCGGTAGCTGTTTCATTTCTTCAGCAGTGAAAGCCTGCAGAACAAACGCATCAGTTGGCAACACGTCACGTGACTCGCGCGTCTCAATGCCAACGCGGATGCGGCGGAAGTCTTGGGTGCGGAGTGCATCAATAATAGACTGCACGCCATTGTGGCCAGCTGCGCTTGCACCAGCCGTAAACTTAATTGTGCCGAGCGGCAAATCAACCTCATCGTGGATCACGAGCAGGTCAGCAGGCGAGACCTTGTAGTAGTCAATAATTTTTGCAACGGCATCGCCAGAGTTGTTCATGAACGTGTGCGGGTACACGAACAGAATTTTGCCGTCAGAGGAATGCTCAGCATCACGTGCCACGGCAACATCCCAGATTACAGCGTCAAACTTTTCGGTCTCACCGAGCTTGGCAAAGTCGCCATTCTCAACCATGTAGCCCAGCGCCAGCCACCCGGCATTGTGCCTGGTGTTTTTGTACTGTTCTCCTGGGTTGCCTAAGCCAACAACAATTTGCATAATATTTTTTCGTTATTCTTTAGCTGGGTTACCTGCACGCTCTTCGAGCTTCAGTAGAACAGGCGTGCCCCAGAAGTTCATCTCTTTTGTTAAGGCGTTCTGGATGAACTTGCGGAACTGCATTGAAATAGCAGACGGCCTGTTCACCACCATGAGGAACACTGGCGGATTCGCACGCACCTGCGCCAGCGAGAACACCTTAGGCACGCGCTCATCGCGGATGCGCTGCGGCTCGCGAAGCTTGAGCTTTGCCTTGAAGAACTTTGTGACAGTGTCCTGGTCAATCTCGCGGCGGCGGTTCTCATCAATCTTCAGAATGTAGTCGAGCAGGTCTTCAACGCCATCGCCAACCTTTGCAGAAATTGGCACAACCGGTGCCCACCACAAAAATGGAAAAAACTTTGACATGGTTAACGTAAGCTTGTCGCGCTGCTTCTCATCGAGCAGGTCAATTTTATTTACCGCAATTGCCAATCCTTTGCCTGCGTCAATTATCTCTCCTGCAATTTTTTGGTCTTGCTGCGTAATGCCCTCTTCGGCGTCAATGACGAACAGGCAGATGTCAGCTCGGTGCAGCTCACGAATTGTCTGGAACGCAGCGTACACGTCTGGCAGGGGAGCACGCTTCTCATGGCGCTTGAGCCCGGCAGTGTCCAAGAATTTTATTTTCTTGCCTTTGTAGTCTACAACAGTGTCAACAACGTTGCGCGTCGTGCCCGCAATTGGAGACACGACAACGCGCTCTTCGCCTAAGATAGCATTGAACAGCGATGACTTGCCAACGTTTGGCTTGCCAACAATGGCAACAGAGAGCTCGCTGTCATCTCGTTCGCTCGTAGAAAATCCGAGCGTGACGAGCGCGCTCGCAATTTCATCCAGCATGTCGCCAATGCCAAGCCCAGACACTGCTGACATTGGGCAGATTGTCTTTATGCCAGTGTACGCGTAGTTACCAGGAACTGCGGCGAGCTGCTTTGGTGAGTCAACCTTGTTGACGAGCAGGAGCACGGGCTTTTTCTTGCGGCGAATGTCCTGCAGGATTTGTTTGTTGACGCTCCCTGGCGGAGCTTTGCCATCAACGACGTACAAAAGTAAGTCTGCCTGGTCGAGCGCAATCTTTACCTGCGCCTGCACGTTCTTTTCTAGTTCGTCGCGCTCTTCTAGAATAATGCCAGCAGTGTCAATGAGCGTGAAGTCAGTGCCGTTCCACGACGTGTCTGCGTAGAAGCGGTCGCGAGTGGTGCCGGCAACGCCGGATACGAGCGCAGCTCGCTCAGACACGAGACGGTTCAGAATAGTAGACTTGCCAACGTTCGGCTCGCCGACAATGGCAACGAGCGCTTGGCCAACAGGCTTCTTCACCGAGGTTTTCATTTTCGTAGCTTTCATTACTGGTCTCCAATTAGGAGCACCAGGTCGCTCTTCGCCGTCATTTCTGGTGGCTTTGGCTGGGCTTGAATCTTCAGCAAGCTTTCAATGTACGATTCTGTTTTTGGCGCGCTGCTGTCTATGGTGTAGAGCTGTGACACTGGCAAATCAATGCCGCCGCGGTACGGAACCTCGTAAACCGTGACGCCAGCATCTTTCAGCTCGCCCATGACCTGCGTGTACAGCGCACTGTTCGTGCCAGTGTTCTCCATGATCACCGATGCGTTCTCAGTGCGCACGCCAGCCTGCGCAAAGCCGTTCTGTATGTAGTCTTGAATTTGCGTGGAGGTAATGCCTGGGCACGGGTTCAGCACGTACGCACCGTCTGTCGGCAAAATTTCTGGACACACGTAGCCGCTGTCCTGGTCAAGGCTCTCGCTGACAACCTGCGTGCTCGGTGAATCGAGCGTCTTCGCAATGGTGAGCATTTCAGCTGGATCCATGTCTGTGTGGAAGTGCGACGCGAGCGTGCCGAGCAGGCTGTTAATCTCAGACGCATTCTGGAACAGGTTGCCCTGGAGAGTTTTTGTCTTGAAGGCCTGCAGCACGAGCTGCTGGCGCTTGCTGCGGGCAAAGTCAGACCCTTCGTTGTTGTCGAGCGAGTGGCGCGAGCGTGCGTAGATGAGCGCACGCGCGCCATCCATGTGCTGCTCGCCAGCCACAAACGTGACCGGTGGCAGGAAACCGTTGTTGGCATCATCAGGGTACTGGTCGTCTGTGAACGTGTCTGCAACGTCAATATCCAAACCGCCAACTTGGTTCACGGCATCTACAAATCCTTCAAAGTCTGCTGACGCAAAGTAGTCTACAGGTTCGCCCGCGAGAGTGCTGATGGCGGCCTTTGCCTGGTCGCCGCCGTAGGCAAAATCTTGGGTGTGGCCATTGACGCCGTCAAAGCCTTCAGAGAAAACAGAGTTTATTTTTTCGCCGTCTTGGCTCTCGTAGTACAGGTCCCGGGGGATTGACGTGAGGTAGACAGTTTTTGTGGACAGGTCAATTTTTGCCAGGATCATGGAGTCTGTGAGGTACGGTCCATCGTGGCCTTGGCCACCGTAGCCGAGCAGCAGCACAGTTACCGTGCCGGTTGCCCCACCGTTTGCGCTGCTGGTAGAAGCACCGAAGATCAGGTCATGGGCTTTCTGGAAGAACGATGTCTTGCTCACGAACACTTTGCTGGTGAGTGCGTACGCGCGCGCAACCACCAAGCCGAACGCCACCAAAACAACGGCCACCACGCAGATGATTGCCATGCGAACCCAGCGGCGACCCTTGCTGGCGCGCTGATTTTTTTGAGGCAGAGCTTCGACGCGTGGTGCAGCAACGCTGTCTGCGCGTTTCTTGTACGGAATCTGTGGATCAATGAGCTGGTTCATGGGTGGTTCTTGTACCTGTTGTACGTGCTTGGTAAGTTTTTAGGTTCCTGCTCATTATATATGAAAATTGAGCCTTGAGCCACCTGTTGTTTTGTGGAATGAGCCACGCGCGGGCGAATTTTTGGAGCTTCGAGTCTCGTTTCTTTCGTGAAGCGAAAGCCAAGAAACGAGCCGCGTAAAAAATTCGCCCGCGCGGGCTTTCACCCCTTGCATTTTCCAAAAAGATGGGTATAGTGGTTAGGTTAGCGCACGGTAAGTTCGCTCGGACGACGCGGACGATTAGCTCAGCTGGTTAGAGCGCGCCGTTCACATCGGCGAGGTCAGAGGTTCGAGTCCTCTATCGTCCACCACTAGCCCCTCCGCTCCTTCGGAGCTACGGGTCTTCGAAAATCAACTCAACTAAAAACATGGATCAAGAGCAGAACGGGATGCCGCCCCTCACCACCACCACTGTAACGCCAACGGGCGGTTCAACCACGTCGCAGCAGCTGAACCAGAAGCCGCAAAAACAGGAAGAGCGGTCTGCCTGGTGGATTGTCTGGGACGTCATTAAGATCCTCATCATCTCGTTCGCAATTATTATTCCGATCCGCTACTACGTTGCCCAGCCGTTCATTGTATCTGGCGATTCAATGCAGCCAAACTTCCAGAACAGCCAGTACCTCGTCATTGACGAGCTCTCGTACCGCCTCCACGAGCCTGCGCGTGGCGACGTCATGGTGTTCCACTACCCGCGCGACACGGCAGAGTACTTCATCAAGCGCGTCATTGGCCTGCCGGGCGAGCGCGTGGTCATCACCAACGGCGAGGTCATGATTTACAACGCTGCAAATCCAAAAGGCATGGTGCTGAATGAATCGGCGTACCTTCCAGCTGGCACAGTTACGACGACAGACGTTGACGTTACCCTCGGCGCTGGGCAGTACTTTGTGCTCGGCGACAACCGCGCAGCTTCGTTCGATTCGCGCTTCTGGGGTCCTGTGCCGCAGAACGACATAGTTGGCCGCGTGGTCTTCCGCGCATTCCCATTCAATGAGGTTTCAACGTTCGGGCACGTTACGTACCCAACGGCTAACTAGCACAAAGCAATGGATGCCACAAAGAAAAAAACAACGACCAGCACCAAGGCAGCACACACGCTGTCAAACCTGAGGCCAATCATGCCGCACGCAGACACGAGCTGGGATTTCATCTGCCGCCGCATCCAAAACTTAGCCCGCGGCTTTGGCTACAGCCGCGCTGAGCTGCCAGAAGCTCGAAGACTTCACGTACCGCGAGAGCGCACCTGATGCCCCAGGCACGTTCAGCTTCCTGGACGCAGATGGCAACCGCTTGGCACTCAAATCGCAGAACCTGCCGCCCCTGCTGCGCGCGTACCAGCAGCAAAAGGTTGGCGAAATTGAAAAAATGTCGCGCTACTTCTACCTGTCACCAGTGTACAGCTACGATTCTGACGGCAAGAAAGTGCTGGCATCGTGGGAGTACGGCTTTGAGGCTGCTCGGTGAATTTTCAGCGCTCGACGAGGCGCAGCTCATCAGCTTAATTTGGAAACTGTTCAAGGGCATTGGCCTCACGAATTTGCAGGTGGAGGTGAACTGCGTTGGCCGATCTGATTTGCGCGCAGACTACGACGATGCCCTGCGCGGCTTCTTGCAGAACAAGCGCTACGAGCTGTGCAATGACTGCGTGGCAGCCCTCGAGGTGTTCCCAATGCAGGTGTTCTCGTGCGAGAACTTGTCGTGCAAGACCGTTGCGCAGGAAGCGCCGCAGATTCTAGACTACCTCACTGACGATGCCCGCCGCGAGTTCACCAGCGTGCTCGAAGGCCTCGACGAGGTTGGCATTCCGTACAACCTGAACCCAATGTTCTCGCCAAAGGACGGCACGTCGCACGTGGTGTTTACAATCCACTACGCTGACGAGGTACACACTATTTTTCTGGGCAGCGGTGGATCGCACGAAGATACGTTTGCGGAAATTGGGGGCAAGCAGCAGCACTGCTTTGGGTTCACCAGCACTGTCGGCGTGCTCCAAGATGCCATGCAGAAGCTGGCGCTCGAGGTTGTGGTTGACGTGAAGTCAGAGGTGTTCTTGGTGCCGCTCGGCGAGCTTGCGTCTAAGAAGGCGCTGCGTTTATTTTCAGAACTCTGGGATGAAAAAATAGCCGTGCACGGTCACTTTGGCAACATTGGCGTGAAGCACCAGCTCAAAATGGCTGAGGCGTACAAGGCGAGCATTGCCCTCATCATGGGGCAGAAGGAAGCCCAAGACGAAATGGTCATCCTGCGCGACGTGCGCTCTGGCATGCAGGAGGTTTTCCAGTACGATCGGATTATAGAAGAGGTGAAGAAGCGGCTTGGTAGGTAGGGTGAGCAGTTTTTAAAAAAGGTAAAATAAATCCGGCAGGACAGCGAGTGCTGCACCTGCCGGTGTTGCTTAGTTGGGCAGTAACGCCAAATTGGGTTGGCGGCACACCTCAAATGTTGGATGGTTTTCTCCAATTTCGTTCACCACCTCGCGCGTTTGGTCGATCCAGCGAAGGTCGCACGGCTCGATGCTGTTCAATGCAGAACACTCCAATGCAGCCACCCGATCTTTGAAGAGGGCAACAATTGTAGATGTTTGTTCTAACAGCTTTTTAACCGCCTCAGCTCCCTCTGTTTGCGAGGGGTCATTGTAGCTAATGAGCCGTTTCGCAATAGCAATTGTCGTGCGGCCTTCGATTCTTTTCCCGATTGGGCTTTTACCGCCGATCTTTTCTGCGAAGGGAAAACCGTCCCCATCGTTATCTTTGACGTGGTACACAGAATGCCTGGTCACCGCGTAGAACTCATGAATCATGTCGAACCTCCTTTGGCTGGCGCGTATATTTCATTAAAAATCTACCAGATTTAAGTTAAAATGTCAAGAGATTTTCAGTGAGTTTTTCCTAAAATTTGACCCACACCAAATTTTAGGTCATACTTCTCTCAGTTACCTGTAACGATTCTAGGTGTGATCCTATAGAAGGGGGTGAGTTACAATTGGTAGAAGTGAAAAAGAAAGATGGTGAGTCATTCGAGAGCCTGCTGCGCAGATTCAATCGCAAGATACAGCAGAGCGGTGTTTTGGTCCGCGCCCGCAAGACGCGTTTCTTTGAGGCGCCGAAGAGCAAGAAGTTTGTCCGCGACGATGCACGTCGCCGCGCGGTGAACAAGGAGAAGCGCGAGCGACCTCAAGCGCCTGGGCAAGCTGCCCGTCAAGACGTACGGCGGCAAGCGCTAGGCACTCCCGTTCGTAGCCGCGAGCGACAACAAAAAATCAAACATGCTGAAAGAAAAAATTGACGAAAACTTGAAGGACGCCATGCGCGCAAAAGATTCTCTGGTGGCAGAGACCTTGCGTGGCCTGAAGTCGCGCGTCAAGAATGAAGAAATTGCAAAGCACAAAGACTTTTCCGATCCAGAAATTGAAGACGTCATTGCGTCTGAGGTGAAGCGCCGCAAAGATTCCAGTCTCGCCTTCACGACGGGCAACCGCCCAGAGCTCGCCGCAAAAGAAGACAGCGAGATCGCAATTCTCATGGCGTACATGCCAGAGCAGCTGCCTGAGAGCGAAGTTGAAAAAATTATTGACGCGCAGCTCGCTGGCAAAAATTTTACCAGCGCAGATTTCGGCAAAGCTATGGGTGTTGTCATGCCGCACCTGAAGGGTAAGACTTCGGGTGACGTTGTTTCAAAAATCCTAAAAGCCAAGCTGCAATGACAAAGACAGACTACCTCGTAGGCCTCGACGTTGGGTCGAGCAGCGTCCGCGTCGTTGTGGGCAAGGTTGAAGACGACAGCAAGTACCCGAGCATCATCGGCGTGTCCGAGACGCCATCTGCCGGCATTCGCCGCGGCGTCATTGTTGACATTGAAGAAGCAGTGTCAACCATTTCGAGCGCCCTCGAGAAAGCAGAGCGCATGACCGGCGTAGCTGTGACCCACGCGACCATTGCAGTTGGCGGCTCGCACGTCTCGTCTGTTGAGTCGCACGGCGTCATTGCGGTGTCGCGCGCTGATGGCGAGATCACCGAGAACGACATCATCCGCGTCATAGACGCGTCGCAGGCAATCTCAATTCCGCAGAACCGCGAGATCATCCACGTCATCCCAAAAAACTTTACGGTAGACGGGCAGTCTGGCATCAAAGATCCGCTCGGCATGACGGGCATTCGCCTGGAAGTTGACACGGTCATTGTGCAGGCCGCAGCGCCGTTCATCAAAAATCTCACCAAGGCAATTGCGCAGGCAGGCCTGATTGCCGACGACATGGTCTTAGCTCCGCTCGCAGCAGCGCAGGCAGCGCTCTCAAAGCGCCAGCGCGAACTGGGAGTTGCCCTCATAGACATGGGTGGCGGCACAACAGGCTTGGTTGTGTGTGAAGAGGGCGAGCTGCTGCACACGGCAATTGTGCCAGTTGGCTCTGGCCACATCACGAACGATGTTGCCATTGGACTTCGTACATCTATAGAGACAGCAGAGCGGGTGAAAATTGAGTACGGCCACGCCCTGGCAAAAGATGTGTCGCGCAGCGAGGAAATTGACCTCTCACAGGTTGATTCAGTTGAAACAGACGGCGTTTCCCGCCACCACTTGGCAGAAATAATAGAGGCTCGCCTCGAAGAGATCTTTGACCTCATCAACAAGGAGCTCAAGAAGGTAAACCGCGATGGCCAGCTGCCAGCTGGGCCGTAATTACCGGCGCTGGCGCAAAAATGCCAGGTGTACTAGAATTAGCTAAAAAGCAGCTGCGCCTGCCAGTGCAGATAGGCGTGCCGACAAACATTCACACGGTCATTGACCGCGTTGAAGACCCATCGTTTGCCACTGCCGTTGGCCTGGTGCTGTGGGCGCACGAGTACTCTGCTGGGCCAAAGGGCGGCTCAAAGGTTCGCCTGAACATTTTCGAGGGCGAGACGCTGGCAAAGCTCACGCGGCTATTCAAGAAAATCCTACCTTAATGAAGAAGAAACGAATGCAGATCACACCGAAAGTTGAAACGTACGCGCGCATCAAGGTGCTCGGCGTAGGCGGTTCAGGTACGAACGCCGTGCACCGCATGCACGAGCTGGGCATTAACGGCGTTGAGTTCATTTCTATAAACACAGACGCACAGGCGCTCCACAACTCGAGCGCTGACCGCAAGGTGCACATTGGCAAGGGCATCACGCGAGGCTTGGGCGCTGGCATGAACCCAGACCAGGGAAGGCAGGCTGCTGAAGAATCGCGCGATGACATCATGGATGCAATCAAGAACGCTGACATGGTGTTCATCACGTGCGGGCTCGGCGGCGGCACAGCTTCTGGCGCAGCCCCCGTAATTGCGGAAATTGCAAAGTCAGAGGGCATCCTCACCGTTGGCGTTGTCACAAAGCCATTCACGTTTGAGGGCACAAAGCGCAAAGACATTGCCGAAGAAGCGTACGGCAACTTGAAAGAGAAGGTTGACGCAATCATCAGCATTGCGAACGACCGTATTTTACAAATTATAGACAAGAAGACGTCGCTCCTCGATGCGTTCAAGACAGTGGACGAGGTGCTGCGCCACGGCATCCAGGGCATTTCAGATTTAATTACAACGCACGGCATTGTGAACGCAGACTTTGCTGACGTGCGCACCATCACGCAGGACGCTGGCACTGCGCTCATCGGCATAGGCATTGGCACTGGCGAGAACCGCGCAGCAGACGCAGCGCGCAACGCCATCAACTCGCCGCTGCTCGAGCTGGCCATTGACGGCGCAAAGGGCGTGCTCTTCAACATCACCGGCGGCCGCGACCTGAGCATGTTTGAAATTGACGAGGCAGCAAAAATTATTACCAAGAGCGTTGACCCAGAGGCAAAGATTAAGTTCGGCGCTGTCATTGACGAGTCCATGCAGGACACGATCAAGATCACGGTCATTGCAACTGGCTTTGATGAGATGCAGCGCAAGCCATCTTCCATTCGCGCGGTTGAGATGGAAGACCCAGGTCGCGAGGCGCGCGAGATCAAGCGCCTTGAAGAGGTTCGCCGGCTAGATGAGCAAAAGCGTGAACGTGAAGAAGCCACTCGACGTGAAGAGGCGGTGAGGCGTGAAGAAGTTGAGGTGCCACGCTTCGTGCCCTCCAGGCCAAGTGCACCAATGCCGCAGGACATTCGCGGTGGGGCGAACGGCAATACGAGTGGTGGCTTCACGCCAGAGCCTCGCACCAAGCGCGTAGAGCCAGCAGTCCAGGATGCCAGTTCTTCGGCGGGAGACGAAGACCTCGACATCCCAGCGTTCATACGAAAGAAGATGAAGTAAAAATAAGCTATTTTTCTTAATAAATACCACTAATTACAGTGGTATTTTCTTCGGTAGTCTTTCATTTGACATAAAGATATAATATATAGTATAATACTTTCATGTTTCCAGAAGTCCTGGGTACATAACCTTAATGAGTAATTAAGGCATCTCAATTTGTTGGAGGAAATGACCATGAGTAATGGTACCTTTACGTATACACAAGAACAGACGGTGGCGCACTTCGCACAATTTTCTAAAGCCATGGAAATGGCTCGGGAGGGTCAGTGCGACCCGGCAAATGTCACACGTGCTTTACAGGCAATAATCGGGAGAGATGAAATCGTTGTCGCTTCTAGGGTTGCCGTGACGCCGACTGGAAAAATTTTCCATGTCACGGGTGACGCGCGGTCTGCGGCGAAGGCAATCGAAGCAACTGGATGTCCAGTAAAATGGAATGTTGCGGAAACACCCTCAAAAATTCCAATGAGCATTCTACCGGTGGATTGTCATGCCCAGATCGCTCCACTGGGCAAGACTACGACGACGGAGGAGATTTACAAAATCCCCAAAATCGCCAGTTTTAACCAGATCTTTGCTTTCGCGGCGGAATTTCCAGCTGAACAGCTGGATGACCCGATTGTGACGGTGTGTCTCGATGCTGAAGGCCAGTTCTGGTACGCGATTCTCGTCCGCCGCGGCAGTGGGCGGGGTGTGGACGTCGACCAGAACCATCCTGACGACGAGTGGGACGGCGTCTGCCGCGTTCTTCTCTGCGAGTAATCGTACTTGGAGCCTTGGATTCTTGAACCTTTTGGTTCTGGGATCCTTGGCTCTTTTCTTTTTTTAAAATTTTGTTAAAATAGTTTTGGATAGTAAACGAAACAGCCTAAGGCTAAGGTTTTGGGCGGTTGAATTCTGGAATTACCACGTTAGGCCAGAGTAGTGCTGGGGACGCTTAGCACTAGAGTGCCGCTGGAGATTCTAAAAATAAAGAAACTCGGTCTGGCAAACTGGCAGGCTTAAGGTCTCAAAGTAAGTACAGCCCAGAGAGTATTCAATGGGCAGTGGTTTGGATGGTTAGCCAGACAATTCTGCCAGTTCTGGTACGCAATTCTCAACCGCAACGACAGTGAGCGGAATGTGAACGTCAACCAGAACCATCCTGACAACAAGTGGAACGGCAACTACCGCGTTCTTCTCTGCGAGAGTCTGTATTCTCCTCTCAGGTGAGAGGAGTTTCTTTTGCCAGCTGCCTCTGCCAGCCACCGAGCATGTTTCCAACTTCAAATAGTGGGTTTGAGGTAGCGGCCAGTGTCTTGACGTCAATAGCTTTGAGCGACCATGCTAGCTCCAAGAAAAATTTTAGCGTGTCGAGCTTGACGCTAGCCTTCTGAATGAAGAGTGTCTTGTTTGGCCTAGAGGCAAATCCTGCACTCAGGATAGACTCAATGACATCGGTGAAAAGTACATCAATCTTTTGTCCCAAAGAATAGCGATCGAGTTTTGGAATGTCAGGCAGTACCCTGTGCCAAATTTCATAGGCAGTTCTGATTTTTTGTAAGACTGACAGGTCTGCACTAGAGCTCGGCTGGGGGGGGGGTGACTTGTAAGGCATGTCTTCAAATGAAAATTAGATTCAACGTTAGCTACGAGGACATTATATCAGAAGAAAACCTGCTCGCTGCATGGCAGGAGTTTTTACCTGGCAAGAAAAACAGAAAGGATGTTCAAGAGTTTGGCAGAAAGTTGATGGACAACGTTGTTCTGCTGCACCAGGATCTTTCTAGTTTGACCTATTCACACGGTGGGTACCATGCATTCAATATTTCAGATCCAAAGCCTCGGATCATCCACAAGGCGAGCGTACGCGATAGGTTGCTGCACCACGCAATTTACAGGCACCTCTACCCACTCTTCGATAGAACCTTCATCGCAGATTCTTTTTCGTGCAGGGCGCGCAAAGGTGTGCACAGGGGAATTGATAGGTTCAGGTTGCTTGAACGTATCGTTAGTAAAAACAACACAAGGACACTGTTGGGTGCTCAAGTGCGATGTGTGCAAGTTTTTCGCGAGCATTGACCACGCAGTTCTCCTGCAAATTTTAAAAGAGAGAATAGAGGATGCCAGGATTCTCTGGTTGCTCAAGAATGTAGTAGGAAGTTTTTCATCCCAAGAAGGTAAGGGCTTGCCGCTGGGAAACCTAACCTCACAGCTTTTTTGTAATATTTACATGAATGAGTTTGATCAGTTTGTGAAGCATGGAATCCATGCAAAGAGCTATGTCAGGTACGCAGATGATTTTGTGTTGCTATCAGAAAACAGAGAATGGCTTGAAACCCAGCTTCCCAAGGTGCGTAATTTTTTAAGAGCGAAGCTTGGGCTATACCTGCACCCGAAGAAGGTCTCGATTGAAACTGTTTCTTCCGGTATAGATTTTTTGGGATGGGTTCATTTTCCAGATCACCGCACTGTACGAACTAAGACAAAGAAAAGAATGGTTAACAGAGTTAGAGAGAACCCAACCTACGAAACCCTGCAATCGTACTTGGGGTTGCTGAGTCACGGCAGTACAGAAAAATTGAAAAAAGAAATTAAGAACCTGCACTGGTTGCTTGATACGTGATGGTGGGTAATTTTGGGTTACGTGCCATTGCACGAAAACTTTTTTCGTGCTATACTGTATATGTAAGTTAAAGGTCTGGCACTTAGCCAGGCTTTTTAATTGGTCGATTGCCGCTAAAAGCCACCTTGTTCATTAAGATCTACTGAGTAAGGCAGGCACGGCGCATGGCCGGTTCACCCGGCAGAAACAAAAACAAAATGGAAAGTTTTGTAGGGTCAAGAAGTTTGCAGCTGGACACGAGAGGTGACGTGCACAGCGAAAGTGAAAAGTGGAAAGTAGCCTCGCTCGCCGTGGCGGCGGTATTCTCGATGATGTTCCTGTACGGAGTATCAGCGACGAGTGCCTCGTTCCAGGGCACAGCGTACCCGCTGTCGCCAGCGTGGAACCCAGCAAACGACATCGCACCGCAGCTCAACGCTACGCTAGCCGTCGTTGGCCAGAACTTGGGGTGGTCTGTTGAGGTGGCAGCGCCACAAATTGAGGCTCCAATCTTGGCGTTCTTGGGCATTGACAGCAGCGTCGTGGCTGAGTCACAGCCAGTGACTGTGCCGCAGCTGCAGAGCGCAGTGCTTGGAGCAACGCACGTGAACAGCGACTACCAGCCCACAACGCAATAGTTTCAAAAGAGCGTTGCGCAGTGTTGGTTGCAGGGAAGAAACGTTTGAGTGGAAACAAAAACTGAATATTGCACTTTTCAAAACTTAATACAAAAACGTGCGGCAGCCTGCGTGGCTGTCGCTTTTCGTTACGCCAGTCTAGTTTTTCTGTAGCGTGCCAGGAAGCTCTTGCCGATCGTGTACCCCACCACGCTGCCAAAAATAATTCCAGCCATGAAATCTGAAAACCAGTGGATGGTCACGGAAACGCCGAGGCCTATGTAGGCAGCGTACGCCAGGGCAGCGTACCCAACGGCTCTGTTTTTCGGGTAGAGCGTGAGGAGCGCCACTGCCATGGCGAACGCAACGGTCGTGTGGGAAGATGGCCAGCCATTGAACACGCCTCCGCGGCCAAGCCCAAACTTGAACGTGTCGCTGGTGGCGCGCGTGGCGTTCGCGGGTGCCACTCTGCCCGTGAAGAACTTGTACACCGCAGACACCAGCCAGCCAACAGCAGCCGACTGCGCGAGTGCAAAGCCAGTGTTCGTAGTCCGTGAATTTTTTGTGGCAGCTCCCCACGCCAGTGCGACTGCTGGAGCGAAAATTGGGATACAGAAGCCGAGCCAAACAGCTGGCCATGCCAGTGACTGCAGTGTCGCCGTGCGGCTGGACGTGTGGTACAGCCAGTCAAAGCCAGAGGCTGCACAGGCGAACGTTAACGTTGCGGCGAGCGCTGCCCACAGCAATTTCTTACCCCAGAAGATGCCGGTAAAATTTTTAGGTAGCCCGTAGAAGAAGGATTTTGGCGCGTTGTTTTTCATGTACGCATTCTAGCACCGTGCCATGTGGACAAGTGCTGGTGGCTGGCATTAAACCCAATAAAAAGTTAAGGAATATTTAAGCTTTTTGAGACTTGACGTTAATTTGAAGTTAACTACATATGGTGCTAAGATACATTTGTACACACCACATGTTGTGTAAAGCAAGAGCCAGAAACAAAAATAAAAACAAAAGCGTTGGTGCTGTGGAGGCGCTCAATCAAGCTAGGTTTGGCAATGTTAAATTCGCCCAAAATAGTTAACTTTTAATGAATTATTTGTATGCACTGCCTCAACTGCAACCACGAAGATACAAAGGTCATTGATTCACGTGAGGCGAGCGATGGATTTGCCATTAGACGCCGCCGCGAGTGCACTTCCTGTAGCTTCCGGTTCTCAACCTACGAGGAAATGGAGATCCTTGACCTCACGGTCGTGAAGCACAGTGGATTAAAAGAGCTCTATTCTCGCGACAAGCTCGAGCGGGGCATTAAGCGGGCGTTTGAGAAGATTCCAATCACAGAGGAAAACTTCAAGAAGCTGGTGTCGCACATTGAGCAGGCTATACAGAAGAAGGCAGGACCTGAAATTACGAGCGCGGACATAGGCGAAATCGTGATGAGGGCACTCAAGAAAGCAGACAAGGTTGCGTACGTGAGGTTTGCGTCAGTGTACAAGCAGTTTGAAGACATAGAAGAGTTCAAGGCAGAGCTCCAGAAGCTGTAAAGCCTACTTAAGCAAGACGTAGAAATAAATAAAAGACAATGCCAAACGAGAACCTCCAAGCCAGGACAAAGAACGCGCTCTCAGAGCTGGGTGAAAAAATTTTCCTAGACCGCTACGCAATGAAGGACGGCAAGAAAGAAACGCTCGCCGTCGGTGACACCGTCATCGTGTGCACGAACTTAAAAACAGGCCAGCGCGAGATTGGCACAGTGGATAGTTTAAACGTGGACAAGCACGAAGTTGGCGTGCGCCTGCGCGATGGGGCAATTGAGGTTCGCTCAATAGACAACGTTGACAAGCCAACAGAGACAGTTCCAGAGCAAATGTTCGAACGCATTGCAAGGCACGTTGCCAGCGTTGAGGCTACGCCAGAAAAACAGCAGGAGTGGCAGCACAAGTTCCGTGACCTCATGGATGATTGGCGCTACGTGCCAGCTGGACGCATCTTCACAGGTGCAGGCACTGGCCAGAACCTCACCTTCTACAACTGCTACGTGCTGCCGTGCCCAGAAGACTCGCGCGGTGGCATCTTC
Source organism: Candidatus Doudnaibacteriota bacterium (assembly GCA_963840645.1). Classification (GTDB taxonomy): domain Bacteria; phylum Patescibacteriota; class Doudnabacteria; order UBA920; family VMFF01; genus CAWIZL01. The sequence continues at coordinate 462,358 of CAWIZL010000004.1, read as the reverse complement.
ACGACGCTCGGCCAAATGGCAGAGGGCATGTCGCGCGGCGGCGGCATGGGCATTAACGTGAGCACGCTGCGCCCCCGCTACGCCTACGTGAAAGGTGTGAACGGTCGCTCGTCAGGGTCTGTTTCCTGGGCATCGCTCTACAGCTTCGTGACTGGTTTAATAGAGCAGGGCGGCTCGCGCCGCGGTGCGCTCATGCTCATCCTGAACGTGTGGCACCCAGACGTGATGGACTTCATCAACGCAAAGCGCCAAGCTGGTAAAATTGAGAACGCAAACATCTCAGTTGGCATTACGGATGCGTTCATGGAAGCGGTCAAGGCAGACGCAGACTGGGATTTAATTTTTCCTGATACCGGCGATGCGCTGTACAAAGACAGCTGGCAGAACTGCCAGGGCGACATTCGCAAGTGGGTTGCACTCGGCGGCAAGGTCATAAAGTACAAGACGCTGAAGGCGCGAGAAATTTGGGACGCAATCATTTCATCTGCCTGGTCATCGGCAGAGCCAGGCGTGTACTTCATTGACCGCGCAAACTACTACTCAAACTCTTGGTACTACGCTTCTCTCCCGTGCACAAACCCGTGTGGTGAGCAGCCGCTGCCTGCGTGGGGCGTGTGCAACCTCGGCCACGTGAACCTGGCGAAGCACCTCACGCTAGATGGCCGCGACGTTGACTGGAAAGCGCTGCGCGACACAGTTGCAACTGCCATCCGTTTCCAGGACAACGTCATTGACGCAACGCCCTACTTCTTTGACGAGAACTTCAAGCAGCAAATGTCAGAGCGCCGCATTGGCATGGGCAGCATTGGCTTGGCTGAAATGCTCATCAAGCTTGGCATCCGCTACGGCAGTGACGAGTGCTCCACGTTCCTCGACAAGCTGTACCAGTTCATAGCTGTCACCGCGTACGAAACCTCTGTGAACCTGGCGCGCGAAAAAGGAGCTTTCTCAGCGCTGGACATCGAGAAGCATTTGCAGAGCGGCTTCATGCTCTCAATGCCAGAGTACGTTCGCAGCCTCGTGCGACAGTACGGCATTCGCAACGTCACCATCATGACCCAGGCGCCCACTGGCACTGTCGGCACCATGGTTGGCACGTCAACTGGCATTGAGCCGTTCTACTCGTGGACGTACTTCCGCAAGGCGCGCCTCGGCGTGCATGAAGAGAAAATAGCGCTGGCGAAAGACTGGCTCGATGCCCACCCAGGTGAAACTTTGCCAGGGTACTTTGTCACGGCGCTCGAGCTGTCACCAGAAGAGCACGTGAAGGTACAGGCAGCAATTCAGCGCTGGACAGACTCAGCTATTTCTAAAACCTGCAACGCGCCAGAGAACTACACCATTGAGCAGACAAAATCCCTGTACGAGATGATGTACGATACAGGCTGCAAGGGTGGAACCATTTACCGTGACGGTTCGCGCAGCGAACAAATTCTCGCGACAGATTCCAAGAACTTGGGCAAGGATGCTGTTGACCAGCTCGAGAAACAGAAGGAAAAAACTGAGGTTAAGGTTGAGGTTGCCGTAGCTGTCACGGAAAAAGTCGCTGAGCCTGCACACGAGCCTGTCCAGGAGAGCCACGTGCTCCAGGTTGACCCACACAATCCAAACAAGGTCATGGTCAAGCAGCTCATACAGAACGGCACGCGCTACGAGATTGTGCCGCGCGAGCGCCCGAGCGCAATGCACGGCACCACGTACAAGACGAACACGCCGTACGGCAACATGTTCGTGACCATCAACGATGACGAGCACGGCCCGTTCGAGGTGTTTGCCCAGCTCGGCAAGAACGGCGGCTTCTTCTCTGCAATGACAGAGGCAATCTGCAGGCTCATCTCCATTGGCCTGCGCTCTGGCGTTGGCGTTGACCAGATCATCAACCAGATTAAGGGCATCCGCAGCACAGACGTTGCGTACGCTGAGGGTGAGATTGTGTACTCACTGCCAGATGCCATTGGCAAGGTGATTGAGCGCCACCTGAACCGCTCCCAGCAGACCCTGTCGCTGGCGTTCAAGGAGCAGCAAGCGAAGTCTGTCGAGCAGCCTGAGGTTGTGCACGAGCAGGTGACCGTTGAGTCCAGCTTTGGCGCATCCCAGAAAATGTCTACGCCGAGCACGCTAGGTGCTCCTTCCGGTGCTGCGACAATGACCATTGACCAAAAAATTTCAGTTGCAAACTTTGGCTACGCGCCAGTGTGCCCAACGTGCTCCTCAATGCTCGTGTTCCAAGAGGGCTGCATGAAGTGCGAGAGCTGCGGGTACTCAAAGTGCGGGTAGCAACATGCCACAGCGTGGCCTAAACATTTACTACTTCGGCAACGGTAAGGGCAAGACAACAGCTGCGGTGGGCTTGGCTGCCCGTGCAGCTGGTGCTGGCATGGATGTCTTCATCCTGCAGTTCGTGAAGGCCAAGAGACCTGCCAGTGGCAAAAAGTTGCAGAGCGGCGAGTGGCCAGTGTCATCGGAAATCTTGTTTTTTGAAAGCGCGCGTAGCAGCAAGGTCGGGAAAATTCACAGCGCGCAAGTTGGCGCAGGCTTTGTTGGAATTTTGGGTGACAAGAAATCTCGTGCTGTGCACGTGGCTGAGGCAAAGCGCGGCTTAGAGTTGGCAAAAAAGATTGCTTCATCTGGAAAGTACAGGGTCGTCATCCTGGACGAGCTACTGTCTGCCGTTGACTTAAAATTGCTGAGCGAGGCAAGCGTTTTAAAGTTGATCAAATCAAAACCTGCTGGCGTGCACCTCGTGTACACTGGGCACTCGAAAACTGCGAAAGTTGCAGAGGTGTCTGACCTTGTCACGGAGATGAAAATGGTCAAGCACCCGTACTACTCGGCTAGTCGCGCAGCGCGGAATAGATTTTTAGCTATTTGTAGAAGCCTTTTTAATCCTATATAGTTACAGCATGAAACTGATTGAACCACGCACGTTGAAGGGCTTCCACGACTACCTGCCTGCTGAGCAGATCACGCGCCAGGCTGCCATTGAAAAGATCAAGCGCGTGTTTGAGCGCTTTGGCTTTGAGCCGCTCGATACTCCAGCTCTCGAGTACGAAGACGTGCTCACAGGTAAGTACGGTGATGAGGGCGAGGCTCTCATGTACCGCTTCAAAGACCACGGCGACCGCGCTGTTGCAATGCGCTACGACCTCACCGTGCCGCTTGCGCGCGTTGTTGCGCAGTACGCAAACGATCTGCCACGTCCTTTCAAGCGCTACCAAGTTGCGCCAGTGTGGCGAGCTGACAACACCCAGAAAGGTCGCTACCGTGAGTTCGTGCAGTGCGATGTTGACGTTGTTGGCGCAGAAATTGGCGTGCCAGACGCAGAGTGCATTGCGCTCGTCGAGCAGGTGATGCTGGCTCTTGGCCTGGAGAAGTTTGAGATCAAGGTGAACAACAGGAAAATTTTGAACGGCGTAGTTGTGGCCAGCGGCGTTGCGCCAGACAAAATTGTAGGTGCAATAAGGGTAATTGATAAATTAGAAAAAGTCGGCGCAGGGGCTGTTGCTGAAGAGCTGCGCACAACCTGCGGGTTAAGTGCCGCGGACGCAAAAAAGCTGATTGAGCTGCTGTCTTCTGGCGAAGAAAAAGTTCGCAAGGTGAACAGCGTGGAGGTTGAGCTTGGGTTTGCTGAGCTCGATGCTGTGCTGGCAAGCCTGAAGGCGCTCGGCGTTGGCCACGTTGAAGTTGACCTTACGCTCGCCCGCGGACTCGACTACTACACCTCAACGGTCATTGAAACTGTGATCACGGAGACTCCAGAGGCACGCAAGTACGGCTCTGTTGCTGGCGGCGGTCGCTACGATGGTTTGATGAAAATGTTTACTGGCAAAGATGTTCCAGCTGTTGGCGTTGCCATTGGCCTTGATCGCTTGCTGCCAGCTCTGCAAGAGCTTGGCTTGCTTGCAGCTGGCCACGTCACAGACGTGCTCGTGCTCAACATGGGCAACGAGTTTGAAGGCGAGTACTTGGAAATTGCAACAGAGCTACGAAAGGCTGGCGTGAACGCAGAAGTTATTTACGAAGACTCTGACATGAAGAAGCAGTTTCGCTACGCTGAGCAGAAGGGCGTTGTGCTTGCCGTGCTGTACGGTGAAGACGAAGCCGCTGCCAGCACTGTGACGATCCGTGACCTTGCCACGCGCGAGCAGCAGAACGTGCCACGGAAAAGTTTAGCAGCACAAGTTTTGGCGCGGCTGCCGCGGGGAGCTGAGTAGTAGATTGCGCCTCATGGCTCCGTAGCTCAGCTGGATAGAGCGTCGGTTTCCGGTACCGAAGGTCGCAGGTTCGAACCCTGCCGGAGTCACCAGATCAGGAGTTGTAAATTTTTGGAACAGCATGCAAAAAGATCTAGATTTTTTATTTGAAATAGGTTCACTGTTCAACGTCCAGCGTGGGTGGCGCCAGCACCTGGGCATGGACTGCGCCACAGTGCCAGAGCACTCTTTCCGAGTTGCGTTTCTAGCCCTCATGATTGCCAAGATGGAAGGTGTCGTTGGCAGTGACGAGAAAATTTTGAAGATGGCGCTCGTGTACGATGTTGCAGAGGCGAGGGTGTCAGACCTAAGCTACGTCCAGAAAACGTACGTTACGGCTAATGAGGAGGCCGCAGCTGACGATGCGCTCAATGGCTCTTCGTTCGAAGGCTTGCGCGAGGTCGTAAGAGAGTACGAGGCGCACGAGTCAATTGAGTCGAAAATTGTGAAGGATGCGGACAACCTGGACGTCGATGTTGAACTGAGAGAGTTTGCGGAGCGCGGCTCTACGTTGCCAGAGAAGTGGAAGTGGAACCGCGAGTTTGTGCGAAACAACAAGCTCTCCACAGAATCAGCTAAAAAACTTTGGGATGAAATTCAGGTGGCTGATCCGTCGAACTGGCACATGCAGTCAAACAAGTGGAAGAAGCAAATGGATGGCATGAACAGCACAAAATAATTAAACTTAAATTAAATGCCAGAAAAAATTTGCACGCACAGAGACCAAATTAAGGATTTCCCGCCGCACGATGTAACAGTATGCGAAGACTGTATCAAGACAGGCGACACGTGGGTAATGCTGCGCCAGTGCTTAACGTGCGGGCACGTTGGCTGCTGCAACAGCTCAAAGAACAAGCACGCAACAGCGCACTTCAAAGCCACTGGCCACCCAATTATGAAGTCAGTGAGCCCAGGCGAAGGGTTCACGTGGTGCTACGTTGACGAAATTTACCTGTAGCCATGCCAGAAGAGAAAAAGCGAGTAGGTGCAGGGTTCGGCGTAATCATAGAGCACGACGGTAAAATTTTGCTGGGCAAGCGGCACGAAGATCCTGACAAGGCAGACTCAGCCTGCCGCAGCCCCGCTACTTTCCAAGCTTTGAGGTTATAGAGAACTGGGTACAGGGCAAGTTTTACATTGAGAGACCTTGAAAAGCTTCCTTTAGCACGAGTGGAATAAAAAAATTGGGCAGCAAAGGATGCCGCCCACTGGTGTAACCAAGAGTTCCATTCCTGCGCTACTCCTTCGCTGGTACCTTTTGCGCAGTCGGTGGCCATGTCGTTATCACCTTGTCGCAGTAGGAGGCTGTCGGCCTGTCTTTGCAGATCTGTTTCGCGGCTTTTACCTCGTCGGCGTTTGGTGGAACTTTGGCACAGTCAGGGTTATCTGTCCCGTCGTTTCGGTAACGGTAGCGGCTCTGACACCATTGCAACTTTAACGCCTTTTCTTCGTCAGCAAAGCGTTTTTGGCAGTCTGCGATAGCTGCCTTTGTTGGCGAGCCTGGGCGGTTCCACAGAACCTCCCCTGTTGTGCTACTGAGCACTCGTACGCAGGTTCATCCTGAACCTTGTTTTTGGTTTTGGTACTCTGTTGGGCTTGCGCTGCCCAAGCGAGTACCAGTAAGGATAGAGCAAAAATTGTCTTGGACACGAACCCCTCCTGTAACCTTTGCCCGCATTGTACCATTTTAAAACCGCCTCTCGCAAGGCGGTTTTTGATCGGTGTCTTCGTGGATCGGCTTTACCTGGCTAGCCCTGCGTAGTGCAGGAGCACCAGGAAGACCCCGATCGAGATAACGAAGAGGCCAAGACCCACTGGAGATCCCCAGGAAAACCAAGATCCCCAGCTGCGCCAGTTACGCATGTGCTCTCTCATCCACTCTTTTTGGTCTTCAGACATAGTGTCTGATTTTACCATTGCATCTATTTCGTGATGGTTCATAGATATTTTTTGGCGAGTAAAGTTTTTCGACCTTTACCTGGTCGCCCAATTTTTTAGCGTACGCCTAGTTCCACTGTGCCGAGCGGGGGAGTGGTGTTTGGTCTGGCGCGTTGTGTAGCTGCTCGCATTGTAGCACGGAGTGGCTCATGGGGCTACTTGGCATACACGTATTAGCGTGCGTCATAATTTTTTAATGTTGATGTGCTAGGCTGCCGAAATGCCAAAGCCAGTGCCCGCAAAAGCCAGCCTGTTTGTCCTGTGCGCCTGCGCGTGCATTGTTGGAATTTTTACGGGCACGTTTTTTGCCGTGCCGCAGAGCGGCTACACAGCTTACTTTGGCCAAAAGTTTGCGTTCCAGGCTTTGGTGGTTGAAGAGCTTTCCGTGAAAGATGAAAAGTTCTCCCTCATTGTGCAGCCAGCAGCTGGCGCATTCACCACGTCGCAGAAAGTTTTGGTGACAGGTTTTTCAAACCAGCCATTTGCGTACGGGGACCAGCTCTACATTACGGGGAAAATCGTGCAGCCAACAGCATCGCCAGACTTTGACTACCCAGACTACCTGGCTGCAAAAGGAATTTTTGCACAGGTGAGCTACCCAACAGAAATTTTTGTGGTTGGCAGCTCGCCGCCGAGCAGGGTCGTGGCTTGGTGCTTGGATTTGAAGCACGCACTGTTTCGGCAAATTGAAAAACTGCTGCCGTTGAACCAAGCAGGTTTAGTAGAGGCAATTTTGACAGGAGACAAGTCGAACTTGGACAGTGAGACTGTCAGTGCCTTCAGCGTCACTGGCACTGCGCACGTCATTGCTGTTTCTGGCTACAAGCTCACCCTCGTGCTCGTATCTATAGAGGCAGCAGGGGTTTGGGTTGGCAGGCGCACGGTTATGGGTGCCAGCGTGCTCTTCGCAACTCTGTACCTCGTGTGCTCTGGGTTTGCGCCAGCTGTGCTCCGCGCCGTTGTGATGTCTGTGCTCTTCGTGCTGTGTCGAACGTTTGGAAGGCGCTACGCCTTGCTGCCAAGCTTGCTCATTGCGGCGCTCGTCATTTTAATTTTGAATCCGCTCGCAGCTCGTTTTGATTTTGGCTTCATCTTGTCGTTCGTCGGAATTTTGGGCATTGTCTACTTCAGCCCAATTGTTGAATCAGTGCTCGCGCCGCTCGTTGATCGCCTGCCCACCACGTTCGGCATTCGGAGGATTTTTGTCAGCACCACTGCTGCGCAAGTTGCCACTGCGCCCGTCATTGCGTACACCTTTCACCAGTTCTCTTTCATTGCACCAGTTGCAAACTTGCTCATCGTGCCGTTGCTCGCGCCTCTCATTGGAATTGGCTACGCGCTCGGGTTGCCCGTGCTCGGTGTTGCCGTTGCAGCTGTGGCAAAGTTTCCACTCGCGTACGTTCTGTTCGTGGTGAACTGGCTAGCAGGTCTGCCGTTCTCGTACGCAAACGTGAACGTGGCGTGGTGGGGGATGGCAGCACTCTACTTCGCAGAAATGCTTGGAGTCGCGACCTTTAACCATTTCAGAGCCACCACGCTTACTTGATACCTGTTCCCTTACCTGCTAAAATAACTCCACAAACCTTACCAGTAAAAAATAAACTATGAGCAGCAGAGCAGTGTACATTACAGCTGGCATTGTGGTCGTGGTGGCGGTCATCGTGGCCATCGTTGCAATCCACCACAGCGCAGGCACATCGCCCCAGAGCCAGGTGAGCCAGACTAACCCAACTAACACACCAAGCATGACCCCAACTCCCGGAGGTTCACCAACGCCAACGCCCGCGCTAACCCAAGCGCAGATTTCAGCAGCAGCGCTCCTCGTGCAAATTCCTGGCTGCCCGAATAACTCAACGGCAGACGTGAAGTACGATGCAAACGGCCACTTCATTCCAACCCTGAACATTGCCAACAAAACAGTGACGCTCGACACAACAATGGGCAACATCCAGCTCGAGCTCTACTCGAGCGATGCGCCAATGGCAGTTGAAAACTTTGAGTGCCTCGTCGCGAAAGGCTACTACAACGGCATCACGTTCCACCGCGTTTCGCACGGCTTCGTGATCCAGGCAGGTGACCCAACTGGCACGGGCAGTGGCGGCAGCAGCGTGTACGGGGCGCCATTCATGGATGAGCTGTACCCAGACACAGCATCGTACAAAGCAGGGTACGTCACGGGCGTGCTCGCAATGGCAAACGCTGGACCAAACACCAACACATCCCAGTTCTTCATCATGCTGGCTGACCACCCAGAGCTGCCGAACAGCTACACGATTTTTGGCAAGGTGACGAGCGGCATGAGCGTGGTGAGCGCTATCGGCTCAGTGCCGGTCACGCCGAGCGCAATGGGCCAGGAAGATGGCGCACCTGTCACGCCAATTGTCATCACAAAGGCAACGGTCAACCCACCGCTAAACTAATGCAGTTTCCAATTGGAAAAACTAAGACAGAGGGCGCCACAGTCCAGAAGTTCGACATCAATGACTTTGACGAGCGCCAAAAGTACTTTCGCGCAAAAGCTGGCAAGGAGATAGACGCTATCAAGGCGTACCTCGATAGCGGCAAGACCTTTGTGGCGTTCCTGCTCGGCAAGAAGAACTCTGGCAAGGGAACCTACTCAAAGCTCTTCATGGAAGCTGTTGGCAAAGATCACGTTGCACACCTTTCGGTGGGCGACATTGTGCGTGACATCCACGCGCAGGTTGAAACAGAAGAGGGCAAAGCAGCACTCGTGGCATTCTTGAAAGAAAACTACCGCGGCTTCCACAGCGTCGATGAAACCATAGACCAAATTCTTGGCCGCAGCCAGACAACCTTGCTGTCGTCAGACCTCACCATGGCACTCATCAAGTTCGAGGTGAGCAAGCACGCGGGCAAGGCCATTTTTCTGGATGGTTTCCCGCGCAGCCTAGACCAGGTTGGCCACTCGCTGTACTTCAAAGACTCGCTCGGATACAAGAGCGAGCCAGACTTCTTTGTGTTCATCAGCGTTGCAAACTCTATCATTGACGAGCGCATCAAGTACCGCGTGGTGTGCCCAATTTGCAAGACGCCTCGCAACCTCAAGCTCTTGGCAACGCGCGACGTTGGCTACGACCCTGAGAAGAAGCAGTTCTACTTAATGTGCGACACGCCAACGTGCAACAAGGCTCGCATGTACCCGAAAGAGGGCGATGAGCTGGGCATTGAGCCAATCCGCGCGCGCATTGAAATGGATCAGAAAATTTTCGACAACATGCTCACGCTCCACGGCGTAGACAAAGTCTACCTGCGAAACTCTGTGCCAGTTGACGTTGCAAAAGACTACGTTGATGGCTACGAGCTCACGCCAGGCTACGACTACAAGCTGCGTGACGATGATACAGTTGAGACAATCGAGAACCTATGGACAATTAAGGATGACGACGGCATTGAGTCGTACAGCTTGCTCCCAGCAGCAGTGGTCATTAGTTTGCTGAAGCAGGTGGGAGAAATTTTAGGTATTTAGCAGCTATTCTTTTTTCATAACCAGGCACGCGCCATTGATGCAGAAGCGCTTGCCCGTTGTGTTAGCTGGGCCATCATCGAACACGTGGCCAAGGTGAGAACCACAGTTTGCACACGCCACCTCTGTGCGGCGCATGCCGTACTCGTTGTCATCTTTTAGCACCACAGCCCCAGGTATCGCCTGGTCAAAGCTCGGCCAGCCCGTGCCAGAGTCGAACTTTGCACCAGACGCAAACAGCTGCGCGCCGCACACCGCGCACGTGAACATGCCGTGCCCGTGCTCTTCTAGCAGAGGGCTTGAGAACGGCGCCTCAGTGCCTTTTTCGCGCAGTATCTTGTACTGCTCTGGTGTTAACTTTTTCTTAATCTCTTCTTCATCTATGTCCACGGGTGTGTTTGCCATACTATTTTTTCCTTGTTACTAATTTTTTTAACTTGTTGAAGATTCCAGCATCACTCTCCATGAGGTGCTGGCGAATCTTGGAGCGCGCGTGCGACGTTTTCACGTGCTTCAGCCAGTCCTCAGAAATGTTAACAGGCTTCTTGCTCTTAATGATCTCCACGACCTCGCCACTCCGCAGTGCGTAGTCGAGCTTCACTATCCTGCCGTTCACCTTTGCACCCTGCATGTACAGGCCCAGGTCAGTGTGCACCGAGAATGCAAAGTCAATTGGCGTTGCGCCCTCTGGCAGTTCCTTCACGTCGCCCTTTGGGGTGAGCACGAAGATGCGGTCACGGAAGAAGTCTATCTTCAGCGCATTGAGGTAGTCGTCCGGATTCTGCACCTGGTCGTGGATTGCCTGCAGGTCTTTGACCCAGGCAGTTCCGCTTGCCACGTCAGGACTTCGGGGTACCTCATCGAACTTGCCCTGCTCATCGTACACCCAGTGCGCAGCGTACCCGCGCTCTGCCTGGTCGTGCATCTGCTGTGTGCGGATCTGAATTTCAAACACGTTGCCAGCGTGGTCAAACACGGTCGTGTGGAGCGAGCGGTACCCGTTCGGCTTTGGCAGGGCAATGAAGTCTTTCACGCGGCCGGGCAGCGGCTGGAAGTGCTCGTGCACAGCGCCGAGCGCTGCGTAGCACTCCTGCGTTGACTTTGTGATGATGCGGAGCGCAATGAGGTCGTAGACGTGCGACATGTCACCCCCGTACTTCTGCAGCTTCTTGTACAGCGAGTACAGGCGCTTCGTGCGCCCGGTTATTTCTTCAAAGCGCAGTCCCTCTGTGCGCAGCACCGTGGCCAGCTCCTTCTGCAAAATTTTGCTCGCAGCCTCGCGGCCGGCGAGCGCCTCGTGGCGGAGCACCTTTGTCTCCTCGTACTCTTTGGGCAAGACTGCCTTGAACGAGAGGTCTTCCAGCTCGTCCTTCCAGTCTCCAATGCCGAGCCTGCTCGCAATCGGCGCAAAAATTTCGAGCGTCTCCTGCGCAATGCGCACCTGCTTGTCTGGCCTCACGAACTCAAACGTTCTCAGGTTGTGCAGGCGGTCAGCGAGCTTGATGAGGATGACGCGCGTATCCTTTGACGTTGCCACGAACATCTTGCGGAGGTTTTCAACGTAGTACTTGTCCGTGCTGTTGCGCAGGCGCACCTTGCCCAGCTTCGTGACGCCATCGACGAGCGATGCAACCTCGTCCCCAAACTCTTTTTGAATTTCTTGAATGGTAACCTCTGTGTCCTCTGGCACATCGTGCAGGAGCGTTGCTGCCACGGTCGTGGCGTCTGGAAAAATAGAACCCAGGATCAGCGCAGCTTCCACTGGGTGCGTCACGTACGGCTCGCCGGAGAAACGTTTCTGCCCCGCGTGCGCAGCGTGTGCAAGGTCAAACGCGCGGCGCAACATCTCGCGGTCTTTCTCGCTGAACTTGGCTGGAATTTTGTTCAGGAACGTTTCAAAGTCCATGCCTGTAGTATACCACTGGTTCCGTGGTAAACTCTGCGTATGGCAGAGACTGGAAAAGGCCCGGCGAGTTTGCAGGAACAGGTGCTGGCAACAGTGCGCTACTTTGACGTGCAGGACCACCCCGTTACGCTGCTCGAGGTTTGGAAGTACCTGCTAGCTGGACAGGCCAGCGCAACCATTGGTGAGGTTTTGGCAGTGCTCAGCGGTGAACTTGCTGGTACGGTTGAAACCTTGAACGGCTTCTATTTTTTGACTGGGCGCTCTAGCCTTGTTGCCCAACGCCTCAGGAACAATTTTTACGCAACGCCACGGTTGAAGCGCGCGAGCAGGTACCTTCGGCACGTGCGGCACGTTCCATTCATAGAAGCCGTAGCTTTAACCGGCTCTGAGGCCTTGGCAAACTCGAAGCACGGCAGTGACATTGACCTCTTCATCATCACGCAGCCGCGCAGGATGTGGCTTGGCCGACTGGCGATCACGGTCTACTTTCAGCTCACTGGCCTGCGACGCCACGGCGTGCACGTTGCAGACAGGTTCTGCCTCAACCACTACGTTGCCGGCAGCCACTGCCTGGGCTCTGACCACAACGTGTACACAGCAGTTGAGTACACCTCGCTCATCCCGTACTTTGGTGGTGGCGCAACTTACGAGTTCCAGCGCCAAAATTTGGGATGGATTTCAGAGTACCTGCAGCAGCCGTACGTGGTGGAGTACAAAACACAAGGTTCCAGCAAAATTGCACGTGGCGTAGAGTCTATTTTCGCAAACCGTTTTGGTGACTGGCTCGATGCAGCTGTTGGCAGACTCCAGGCCGCCGCATTAAAGTACAGGATTACATCACAGTGCTGCCAGATGAGCTATCGTTCCATCCAGGCAGCAAAGGCCAGCAAATACTCGCAAGGTTGACAAAATAGTGAATCTGTCATACAATGTTTAAGCTTGGTTTCTAATCAGGCTGGAGAAAAATGAGCACTTTAGGGAAAATCGTCAGCAGAATTTTGGAGGAGACTGAAGAACAGTTTGGCCACGTGGCGTTCGCTGCGTTGGATGGCTCGCTGGCAGGTACCCATGGAGTGCGCCTTGCCCACACGTTGCCAACAGTTTACTGGAACGGCCAGAAGTCAGCAGAGCCTGCAAAGCTCTGTATCCTTGCACCCGACTAGGCCAGACGCGTATGGGCGGGATTTCGATCCCGCCCATACCTGTACCCACAACGCTTGACGGAGCGTTTTTTTTGTATATAATACCTGTGCACATGAATTAGCACTCTCAACACTAGATTGCTAACCCAACAGCATTAACCAACACGCAACATGAAAGTAAAGCCAATCGGAGATCGCATCCTCGTCAAGCCTCTGAAAGAAGAAGAGGTCACAAAGTCTGGCATTGTCTTGCCATCAAACGCAGAGAAAGAAAAAAAGGCACAGGGCAAAATAGTGGCGCTCGGCAGTGGCGAGTCTATCAAGTCGCTTGGCCTCAAAGAGGGTGACACAGTGGTGTTCGGCAAGTACTCTGGCGATGAGGTTGAGGTAGACGGCGAAGAGTACAAAATTTTGAACGTCAGCAAAGAGAAAGACGAGAGCGACGTGCTGGCAATGTTCGTAGACTAGTAACTGGAAATTTTAAACTATGGCAGCAAAAGATGTAAAGTTTGGGTACGAGGCAAAGAAGGCTATCAAGGCAGGTGTCGATAAATCGGCGAACGCTGTTCGCGTCACGCTGGGACCCACTGGCCGCACGGTTGTAATTGACAGAGGCTACGGCAGCCCAACAATCACCGATGACGGTGTGACAGTGGCCAAGGAAATTGAACTTGAAGATAAGTTCGAGAACATTGGCGCATCTCTCATCAAGGAGGTTGCAAACAAGACGAACGAGAACGTTGGCGATGGCACCACAACAGCCACTGTGATTGCCCAGAAAATGATTGAAGAGGCTTTCCAGCTCGTCGCCATGAGCTCTTCAAAGGCAAATGACATTAAGCGCGGCATGGACAAGGCTGTTGAGTTTGTCGTCAAGGAGCTGAAGAGCGTGAGCAAGCAGGTGAAGACAAAAGCTGAGCGCGAGCAAGTGGCAACAATTGCGTCGCTCGATGCACAGGTCGGGGCGTACATTGCAGAGGCAATGGAAGAAGTTGGCGCTGATGGTGTGATCACTGTTGAAGAGGGTCAAAAAATCGGCCTGGAAAAAGAAGTCGTGCGCGGCATGCGCTTTGACCGCGGTTTTGTGTCAGCGTACATGGTCACAAACGCAGAGCGCATGGAAGCAGTGTGGGAAGATCCGTACATTTTAATTACAGACAAAAAGATCTCTTCAATCCAGGATATTCTGCCGCTGCTCGAGAAAGTGGTGCAGTCTGGCAAAAAGGAAATGGTCATCATTGCAGATGACGTTGAGGGTGAAGCCCTGACAACGTTTGTGGTGAACAAGATGCGCGGCACGTTCAGCGTGCTGGCTGTGAAAGCTCCTGGGTTTGGCGACCGTCGCAAGGAAATGTTGCAGGATATTGCAGTGTTGAGTGGTGGCACGTACATCACAGAAGAGTTTGGCCTCAAGCTCGACAAGACAGAGCTTGACCAGCTCGGGCACGCACGTAAGGTGATTGCCACAAAAGAGCACACGACAATAGTAGATGGCCGCGGCGACAAGCAGGTTGTTGATGACCGCATTAGCCAGATTCGCCTTGAAATTAAAGAGACAAAGTCTGATTTTGACCGTGAGAAGCTCATGGAGCGCTTGGCTCGCTTGTCTGGTGGCGTTGGCGTCATAAAGGTTGGCGCTTTCACTGAGACTGAAATGAAAGCTAAGAAGTTTAAAATTGAAGATGCGCTCAATGCAACGAAAGCTGCTGTTGAAGAGGGCATTGTTGCAGGTGGTGGTACCGCGTTGGCAAAGATTGCGCCAAAGCTCGATAGCTTTGCAGCTAGTGTCAGCTCGAACGAGCGAGCTGGTGTGATGATAGTGCGCCGTGCTTTAGAGGCACCGCTGCGGCAGATTGCCGAGAACACAGGTGTTGAGCCATCTGGCATTATCTCTTACGTGCAGTCCACTGAGTCGCAGTTTGGCTACGACTTTGCAAAGTACGAAGAGGGAAACTGGATGGCAGGCAAGGCAGACATGTTTGAGCACGGCATTGTTGACCCAGTGAAGGTCACGCGCATGGCGCTGGAGAATGCCACGTCTATAGCCTCAACCCTCGTCACCGTAGAGGCAATTGTGGTTGATGCTCCTGAAGACAAGAAGCCAATGCCAGGCGGAGCAGGAATGGGTGGCATGGGCGGAATGGGAATGGACTACTAGAAGCTCAGGTGCTGCAAACTGGCACTGTTCGCTTCCCAGAAAGCAAGAACCCAGAAAGAAAAGGTAGCAGAAACGAAAAGCGCGAACCGTGAAGGCTCGCGCTTTCCTATTAGCAACCGATTAGAATGCAGGAATGCCGCGGATCTCTTTGTGGTGTTCTTCGGTGATTGCCTTGTCTGTCTGCAGTATATCCACGAGGCGATCATGTTTTCTTTGAACTACTTTCACCGAGTTCGCTATGTTAACCTCGGTTTCAATAAGTTTTTCACTGACGTACAGCTTTGTAGGCATGTCAGAAATAACAGTCTCTACTTTCTTCATCCGTTGATCCATCGCGTCGAACCGTTGATCCATCGCGTCGAACCGTTGATCCATGGCGTCAAACCGTTGGTTCATGGCGTCAAACCGTTGGTCCATGGCGTCAAACCGTTGGTCCATGGCGTCAAACCGTTGGTCCATCGCGTCAAATCTACAATCCATTGCATTGAACCTCTGGTCAATTGCAATGAATTGCTCGTTAATTGCAGCAAAGCTTTTATCGATTGCATCAAACTTCTCATTTAAGTAAGTTGCCAGGGTTTCAAAACTATTTATCTCCGCCATCTAACTCCTTTTGTTAATTGAACGACTCGCGCCGTAATGGGATAGTACACCCGTAATTTTTGAAGTGCAAATTTAATGTGGAAAGAGAATGTTTGAAAGAAAGATCGTCAGAAATTTAATCTCGTGATGATTTTTATCAACTGGAAATCCACAGGTTAAAATGAGCGTGCATCCGATGAAACGATGGATACACGCCCGAGGTGTTTCTGTACTACCACTTTTGTTCTTTGGCAAAGCGTTGTCCAGCTTCTCTGCCCAGCTCGAAGGTTCTGGCAATTCCGCTTAGATTGTTCGACCTCCAGTGGATTGGTAGCTTTGTTTCTGGTCGAATAACCTTGAGGTTGAGGTTTGATTCCACTGCTTGAAGCGCCCTGTTTCTGTGGGCCGGGCAATTTTTCAAGAGCGCGCGCACTTTTTTGTTGTGTAGTGCGCAAGCACTCATCATTTTCCACGCAGCACTACCTGCGCGGTAGCCGTGCGGGGTTGTCAATAAAACCCAAGTCTCTGACCCAGAGTTTAGCTGTGCGTGTTCGATGGGTGGTTGAGATACCAGCCCTGCATCGTAGTATTCCTTGCCATCAATAGTTCGTGGACCAGTCAGGAATGGCATCGCAGCAGATGCCAGCATCACCCCAACTCTATCTTTTGCAGTATTCAGACAGATCAACTCTGAGGTAAGGGTTTTAGGATTCGTGAGTGCAGCGTAGATTGTTGGAGAACAATGCTCGAGCAGACCATGGTGCAATGGTTCAATTTTCCGTAGCACCCGTTCAAGGTAGGCCATGTCGTTCTTATTCCACTTCCAGAACCCCTGCGGGAGGTGTTGTGTCCAAATTCGGGTACCCTCACCTATCTGTTTGGTTGCAAAGTATGAAGCATTGAATACCCCAGCAGATGTTGCAATGTAAGTGTCAAAGTATTCAGGGCGCAAGCCGCGCAAGTGCAGCTCGATCAAAATTCCCCAGGTGAAGCAACCAAGTTGGCCGCCACCGTCTAGAACTAAAGTTTTCATCGTGACCTCCGTCAGATTCATTCAACTATAGCAGTTATTTACCAATAAATCTATGCATTGGGGCATATTACTTGACAAAAAGATAGTTATAGTGTAATATGTTTTGAAGTCTTGAAAAAGCATCGAGGCCTCACAAAAAGACCAGTCAGAGAGTAATTATTTAATTGACTCTATCTGACAGGTCTTTTTTAATGCTTTATTAATGGCTTGTTAATAGACGTCGAGTATAAACAGGTGGAAGGTTGCAACAAACGAGTGGGCAATGCAACGCTTTCACCAATCTTTTTGACAGCCAAGCTGTTTTGTTATACAATTCGCAGGTAGCACTAAGAATTTATACAAGCAACAAAGCAATGGCAGTCCCAAAGAAGCACAAGACAAAGTCAGGTCGGAACCAGAGACGCGCGCACGATCACCTCAACCCAAAGAGCCTTGCTGTTTGTTCGCACTGTGGTGCTGCTGTCAGGCCGCACGAAGTTTGCAAAGCCTGCGGCTACTACAGAGGTCGTCAGGTCAAGACTGCAAAGTAGCACGTAGCTTAAGTTACCAGAGATGGCAAACCGTCACCTGTCCAGAACTGTTGCAATGCAGACCCTCTACGAATGGGACTTCAATGGCATGAAGGACAGCTTAGACGAGCTCGTGAAGAACAACATTGAGCAGTTTGCACCTGGGATTGACGATGCGACTTTCATTCACACGCTCTTGAACGGTGTCCGCGACAACTTGGAGAAGATCAACGAGACAATACTCGAAACTGCTCCAGAGTGGCCAATGGACCAGATCACCGTCATTGACAGGAACATTCTTCGGCTCGGAATTTTTGAGCTCATGTACGCGAAAGAAGTTCCACCAAAGGTGGCGATAAACGAAGCTGTTGAGCTCGGCAAGACGTTCGGCGGAAGCTCTTCTGGTAAGTTCGTGAACGGCGTACTCGGCACGCTCTTCAAGAAAATGTACCCAGCTGAGACGTTGCCAGAGATTGCCGTTGCCGATGATGACATGTCCGTGCCAGGTGAAAGCTAGCTCGTCCTGGTTTGTCTGTTTGCGCAACCTTCTCCAGAAGAAGGTTTTTCTTTTGGCTAATTAAGTAAAGCCAAAACACATGAACATTGGAAAACAGAAAGTTGCGAAGGTTGTTGCATCAGGTTTTCTGGCTGTGAGCCTCCTACTTACTAGCGCCCCGCTCGCAATGGCAAAGTCCCCGGAGCATGGGACGAAGACAGTGACAAAGGCATCCACCGCTGTGAAGAAGACAGCTAAGGTAGCAAAGAAAACGACAACAGCAAAGAAAAAAACCACGAAGGTTAAAAAAACGAAGGCAACAAAGCCGGCTACGCCAAAGAAAGCAGCTTCGTCTACAACGTCAACGTCCAAGAAGGTGACTAAAAAAGTGGCTCCAGCAGCTGGCGGTGGTACAACCACAGTGGATGCCACGCAGGATGCAACGCAGTCAGTTGTGGTTGCGAGCGCGCCTCTGGGTATAGCAAAGGTTAAAGTCCCAAAGGTGAAGAAGGTTGCAGTGCCAAAGGCTTCTAAAGCCCCGAAGGTCACGAAACCTAAAAAGGTGAAAGCACCAGCTGGTGCTACGTCTACACAGCCAGCAGCAGTTTCGCCCGCTGTGTCGATTGCAACGGGTTTGCCACGCGGAAGCTCTCCATCTGTGACTGTAGTGCAGCCTTCAGACCCATCTTCAGATTGGTCAACTGACCCTGGACTTGGATTCACGCCCCAGGCAGTTCAGGCTCCACAGCCACAGCCTTCATTGGCAGCAGCGCCAGCACAGCAGCAGGCTATCACTGCAACAGCAACAGAGCCGAGCAACGTTAACCCAACGCTCGGTCTCGGAAGCGTGCTCGGCAGCAGCTTCATGGGAATTCTCGTCAGCGTGAAGAGAATTTTGACCAGCATGTAGCTTTATTGCCAGATTCATCGTTCTGTTCTATACTTACGGAGCACTTGGGGGGCTTGCTCCCGTGCTCCGTAAGATAAAATGCATGAACAAAAGCGATCTCATTGAAACTTTGGCAAACCGTTTGGGCGTTGCAAAGTCTGAGGCAGAAAAAGTTCTGAACACGTTTGTTGACATTGTCACAGAGGCACTCAAGAAAGGTGACGAGGTGAACATCTCAGGCTTCGGCCAGTTTTCTGTGAGCAACAGAGCAGCGCGCGAGGGCGTGAACCCACAGAAGCCAACTGAGCGCATTCAAATTGCCGCAACAAAAGTTCCAAAGTTCAGGGCAGGCAAGAACCTCAAAGAAGCCGTTCGCGGCAAGTAGAAAGTTTATTTTTTCATCCACATCGGGAATTGGCTCAATTGGCTAGAGCGCTCGCTTTGGGAGCGAGAGGTTCCGGGTTCGAGTCCCGGATTCCCGACCACACTAATTAATGTTGCTGAAGGCAACGTTCTCATAGGGAGTGCACAGCGAGGCGAAGCCGAGCGACCGTGCCGACCAAACTATTTTTTACCAAAGACCCGCTAGCATGGCGGATTTTTGATGCCATCCAGTTGCTGTAACCGTTGCGCAATTACGCTATGCTATAATTTAGGTCAAAGACGTGCGGGTATCGTATAACGGCTATTATCTCAGTTTTCCAAACTGATGACGCGGGTCCGACTCCCGCTACCCGCTCCAAAAAGAATCACCAGTATTTACTTGGTGTTTTTTGTTGCACCGTAAGGGGAGTCGAACCTAGCAGCCCAATCACCTTGATTTTTCTACTAATTTTTGTATAATACAGAGTAATTTTGTGGGAAGCATTTTGGTCTCGAACATCGTCACCAAAACCTTTCCCGCAAGATTCTTTAGTACCACGGAGGATCATGTGTGAAGGTGTGTGCCAGAAGGCACGTTGTCAAATTCGATTTGGAGGTCATCACGGACATGTCTCAGATAGCGAACGTTACGTATACAGAATACCTCCGCAAGCTGATGGCTATGCGAGCGGCGGTCGTAGATACCACGCAGGCAATCGTGAACAAGGCAAGCACGAACCCGCCACCGAACGGCAAGAAGCAAAAGCTGTTCGATGCCGTTTACTTGCAGCACAACAATGACCAGCAGCTTGTTGTCTGGTCTTACGGCCCTAGTGGCAGGCCTGCATCGGGCCACACTATCCCACGCTTGAGGCATACCCGCTCCGTGCCTTCTTGGAACGTCTGCTCTTTGCGCTTCAGGAAACCACAGCGGGGTGGGTGCCCGCTCATATCACGGTCGATTCTATCCTGAAAGTTCGTGATGAATACACCATGGCGGCGGCGAATCTGAGACAGACGGGCAGGCAATTGGCTCAGACTCTCATTGGCAATGATAGTCTCCTCCCACGCTGTCTCGTACGCGGAGAGCAGCCTGGGGAGAGCCGTGGCATTCTGTACCTCGACGATGGATCGGGTGGAGCCTGTCCAGGTGAATTGAACCTGGTTCGTCTTTGTGGGGAGAGGCCGACTGAGGACGTTGATAACTACGAGCTCTTTCTGCGAGTCTACCTGCATGCCCAGCGGGGTGCTCCAGTTGCAATGACAGTAGCCCAGGAAGACCGGCTGTTCACCCCAGCTGGCCGCAAGGTTATGGCGGAATCGTTGACTGGAGCACGGGAGGCGGCTTCTATGTCGGCGGAGATCGAGGAGAGAGATCCTTACCCGACAATCATTTACACGACCGATGGAGAGGCTATCTTTTCCAACGGTCAAGCGATGACGGACGAAGATGCCCTGGCGATTTTCAAACAGACCTAAGCACTCGTGCTCGGTCGGTTCTAACCCTTCACAAGAGTACCAGTTAGGCGTTCGCCCGGATTATTACCGGACGGACGCCTGTATTTTTATCAAGGTCGATCGTTATCTTAGATAGTGGTGTTGCCACGTTTGCAGCCTCCAGCGACAGTCAGACATAAAAAAATAGAGCCCACACCGCACGAACGTCGGAACGTTGCGTGGCGTGGGCTCTTGTCATGCGGGCAGAGCAGCAATTTCGAATTTCTGGTTCATCTCCAGCTCGTAGAGAGAATTGCACCACCCGTACAGTGCGTAGCTCATCTCCGGCCGCCCTTTTCCCGGCGGAACTCGAACCTGGCAGAACGTCCTCAGGCTGCCGTGCGTGTAGTTTTCCTTCGGGAGCAGGTGGACTAAGGTGTTGTGGCTCGGGGGTTCCTGCATGAGTTTGCCAGCAACAAGAAAGCCCAGCATGCCAGCTTCTTTCACCACCGTTACTTCATCGCCAACTTTATAAATAGGTCTTCTCATACTTCCTCCATTCGTAGCGTAAAAACAATATATTCTAACCTAAATTGTCCATCGTGTCAAAAGCCTATTTTGGGGTTATTAGGCTAACTCGACTGATTCCAAGGACAGCATCGGGATAAAGAAACGTTCGTCCGTACTCCGCCAAAAGGTTCTAACGTCGTGCACTAACCCGCTCCATTTCAAATCATCAATGTTTGCAGTACTTTTTTAATACACCTTAGGACAAGTTAGAACCTCTTAATATATTACACAATACCTATTGACAAATAGCAAGGAAATGTGCTACACTCTTGGTAGCTAGAAATAGCGATATTTCTACAACCAGAAGGAGAAAATGTAATGCGAACTAGTACCGCCACCGCACAGGAAGTTGTAACGGGGATTTTTGTTGGTTGGACTTTCCGGATTCACCCTGGGGAAGCCGACCAGCAGGACATTAACTTGGATTCAGCCGATCGTGCCGATGAGTTCATCGCCACCAACCGCAACACGGGCACCCCAGTGGAGATGTTCTCTCGCTTCAGCGGACCTGACGGCGACGAGCTGGACGGCGGGTACGACCGTAAGGCCGTCCTCAACAGTCCCGCGTACCGCCTGACCTGCAAGTGCGGCAAGCACATGTGGTTCAAGGGCGTGCGCGAGCCGAACGTCACCTACGGTTTCTCGCTCTGCGAGGACTGCAACGATGACGACGAGGTTGGCGGGAACGATCGCAACCACTACGACGGCTCCCTGCACATGGAGCGCGAGTACTAGCAACACACGACCAGCCGCGACAGAACAACGTCGCGGCCTCACCTCAGCAAATCAATCTTGGTTCATTGAGGCGAGAAAGCAACTCCAAGGGTTCTCGACACAAGGAGGCATGAAAAATGTCAAAGGTGCACGTGGTACTTATCGGATCGAACGACGGTTTATACGGCGGCTACGCTGACAGGTGTGCCTGCCAAGAAATGGCACCGTGCATCATGAACGCGCTCTACGACATCAGGAAACGCGTTGCTGCGGAGCACGAAGCGGCATCCTCAGCGGAGGACGCTGGCGTGGTTCTGGTAATCGTCCTGACCTGCCCGTCCTGCGACAGCAGCGTCTCGAGCAAGATCAGGGAGCTGCGGCAGACTGGTAAGCGGGTGGTGGTCACAACCCCACTCGAGGGCAGCTCAGACGCGGACGTGGCCTACAACTTCAAGGCCACCATGATGCCCTACTTCCCTGGGTTCGTGTCGAGACCCGAGACCAACCCGACGTGCGAGGATGGCATTGCAACCGCAGGAGAGTACACGGCACACATCATCGAAGGCGTGCTCGGTGCGCTCGACGAAGAATTGGCCGACCAAGTTGCCAGCGAGGGACTGCCAACCCTCGACGATTTCTTGCAAGAGCAGTTCGACAAGCGGTAGTAGACCATGCACGGCGACCCGGCATTCCTGTTCAGCGGGGCTACGCTGAACGCCAACCTCAACGTTGGCGACTCACCTCAGGAAATCACTTCGTGGTTTGTTGAGGCGAGAACACAAAAATCAATCGACGGTACCTACAATCCAAAGGAGAACGAACAGCATGAGCATCTTTGTGGTCATCACCGACAGCTGGCACCTGACAAACGGCAAGGCTCTGCGGGAGCGCCTCGCAGCGGGCACTCGCTGGGAGAACGAGGAAGAAGCCTTTCCCGTGATTGCCCCCGGCAGGCACGAGATGGAGCGCATCCCGTGCCCCGTCAGCGACTCTGGCCCGACCTGGCTCGTCCTCAAGGGGACGCAGACGGGCATGGCCGAGGATGCCTGGAGGCGGAACAACGCCACCATCGAGGAAGACGGCGTGGCTACGTAAGCCACATACAACAAGCTCGCAGACACCAATCCCTGCGAGCCTCACCTCAGCAAATCAATCTTGGTTTATTGAGGTGAGGAAACAAAACTTCAATTCAAAGGAGAGGAACGTAATGAGGATTGCATTCGTACGGCAGGACCTGGATGGCGGCAAGGCAGAGCACTACGGCGTCGTCACCCCCATGGAGACGATCGAGGAGGTGCAGCGAGACCTCGACGGCAACGAAGACGATGGCTCAAGCGAGAGCGCCATCGGCTTGATCAATACCGGCAGCATCGAGTTCGTCCAAAACCCTAGCGTGCAGGACGGATTCAAGGCGCTCGAGGCAATGGCGAACGCGAGCGAGGACTCCGTCCGCGCCGCACTCGAGGAGCTGGTCACGGTCGCCTTCACCAAGGGCATGAGGCAGCAGGCCCAGCTTATCGAGCAGGCCATCGGGGACCACCCCGAGGTGCAGGCTTACCTAAAAAACTGGTACGAGAGCCTGGTGCCACTGCGAATGCACTAGCGAACAGTTTATTCCCCACCCAGCAGGGCTTTGCTGGGGCAGAAGCCAAAACTTCTGCACTCACCTTAGGAAATCACTCCGTGGTTTGCTGAGGTGAGAACATAAAGGAGGCTTGTTTATTGAACCAGACTAGGCGTACTTCCAGAGTATTCAGCTACCTACTTTTTCTAGGTCTCTGTGTTCTCTGGGAGTAACCAGGGAAAAGTGGAGTGTGCAAGACCATGACGCAGAAACTCATCGCCTTTACCTTGCTCGTACTGGGCACGTCGTTCGCCCAGCAAACGAAACCCGCAACGCCTGCCGCTCTGGCAGCCACCGCGTTTCTCGCCAACGAGCAGCTCGCCGACAAGAAGATTGACGAGCTCGCCAACGTCCGGTGGACGGTCGAGAAGCGGGAGGTCGAGCGGGAGCGTTACATTCTCGACGCTGGGGAAGCCGAGCGGGCGCTCCAGTCGAGCATCCGCAACGAGTCGCACGACATCATCCAGAACTTCGCCAACGCCGTTGAGCAGGGTCACGCCGGTTTTGCCGAAACGTGTAAGGCGGCCTCGTTGCTCGACGCAGCGATGAAGCGGCGGATCGAGAAGCAGCTGGGGTTCATCCACTTGACTGCGGACAGAAAGCAGTACGAGGCAGAGGAGCTGCTGCGGACTCCAGGCGTCGAGATCCTGTACAGCACCATCGGCAAGTGTACCGCGCTGCGCCCGTGGATCATCGGCAAGTGAGCGTTCAAGCATTCCAATTCTCTCAAGGAGGTTTATGGTTGACGAAAAGGTTCTCTGGTTCACAGCAGCGTGCATCGCCACGCTGTGCGCGATGCTCTTCACGGGTCGCATGGTGTGGAGAGCGCCGCGCTGGTGGGGGAAGGTTCTGTGGGTGGTGGCAACCATCCTCGTTCTCCCCGTCGCGGCCTACATCTGGCTCATCTTCCGCCTCCGAGCGGATTTGTAGCAACAAAGCGGGGCGTTCAGTACGAACGTCCCGCAATCCTTCTGAGTTCACCAGTCTCTGGTGAGTTGAGAAGGATTTTTAATTGACCAAAGCCTTCTCCAGGGACAATTTTGGTATGTAAAACCTCTCATCCGTAGTCTGCCAATAGGTTCTAACGTCGCAAAGCGTTCCAAGTTTGTCTCGTGGTACAATCTAAGTAGATTAAGCTAAGGAATCTAGCCATGTCTAAGAATTTAACAAATTTAACATTCGTAACAGGAAATCCCGCAAAGGCAAGGTATCTGAGCGAGTATTTCGACGTGTCTATTCGTCAGCGCTCCATTGATTTACCAGAGATACAGTCGCTCGACGTGCGCGAGGTGGTCGAGCACAAGGCTAGGACAGCGTACCAGATCATTCGGGAACCCGTGATGGTGGAAGACGTTTCACTAAAATTTGGCGCAATGAACGGCTTACCAGGCTCACTCATCAAGTGATTCCTGAAGTCCTTGGGCAACGAGGGCATTTGCGATCTCCTCAGAAATTACAAGGACAAGAGCGCAATAGCTGAGATAGCGTACTGCATATACGACGGGAAGACTGCGAAAATATTTACTGGCAGTACGTCTGGCTCTATCAGTACAGAACCAAAAGGCAAAACAACGTTTGGCTGGGATCCCATCTTCATCCCCAAAGGGTACACCCAGACGTGGGCAGAGATGGGCGAGATAGAGAAAGAGAAAACGTCTATGCGCAAGAAGGCTCTCGTGAAGGTGAAGAAGTACCTTAAGTCCATTTAGTTAAAACCCACAAATGCCCTCACTCGACCACATTGTCATATCAGTCAAAGACCTCAAGAAGAGCACGGCATTCTACCAATCTTTTTTGGAAAAGTCGAAAGTCAGCGAGTGGGATGCCAGCTGGCAGCTCGGCGATACGAAGCTGTTCCTGACCAACCCGTACAAGAAGAGTGCCCGCAGCTTTGACAAGCACAACATTGGCCTGAACCACCTCGCGTTCAGGGTGAAGAGCGTGGTTGAGCTGAAGCGGTACGCCAAGAAGCTACAGGGTGCGGCCATAAAAAACAGCGGCATCCAAATTGACAGGTACAGCAAGCGAGAGTTCCTGTGGTTCGACGACCCCGACGGCATCAGGCTTGAGTTTTATCTGAGATAATATGTAAAAACTTCTTCATTTTTTACTAGGTAGAAAGTCTTTAAATATTATCCAATACGCATTGACCAAAAGCAAGGAACGTGCTACTCTTTTTTGTCCGTGAATTGAGGAGGAATAACAATGAAGAAGAAGCCGCTGGCTGTAGGTATTTCCATTATCCTGGCAGTCAGTTCTCTGGTGGCCATCGGTGTCAAAGTTCGAAGTGCGAACATTGGGCAGTACATCGCCAAGTCATCTAAGCAGGCAGATGAAATGGCGGCGAGTACCTGGTTTGTCGTCTCGCGGCACTACGAGGAGAATGGCACGGTAACTTTTGGCTTCGTGCACGGCACAGACAGGTCGCTCATCTTGAGAGACATAACCGTGGACGATTACTCAGCCCACTGGGGCGAGTTCGCCGTCTTGCACAAAGGGGATAGCGTCAGGTTTGAGGTTGACCACACAGGTGCTAAGTCTCTGAATCCGACAGTCGCCGCATTCCTCAGACCTGTAAGATTGGCGAAGCGGTAGCTTCTTGCAGGTTTCAAACCTGGCTCGTGTCTAGTTGCACGAGCCTCTACCCTAGGAAACCAATTGCTGGCTTGCTGGGGCGGGGAAACTCGGTCTGAATCCAGAGACCTAAAAGTGCTGGCTCGTGTAAGGGTAGATTTTCAAGGGGGAATTCCAATGGCAGCAAAGGCGGCTTTAAAATTGTTTGTGCTTCGGCACACGATGATCGGAGCTTCCAGGTTCTTTCTCGCAAAGGACGAGCGCGACCTGTTCGAGCGGTGCGATGGACTCGTCTGCGATGAAGCCATCGAGGAGGCTTTCGAGCGCATTCCAGGCAAACGCACTGATGCAGCCGAGAAGCGGGCAATGGCCAAATTGGTGCGTGAGGCCATAGCCAAAGGCTCAATCGAGGTTTACTGGAAGAGCTTTGACAACAGTGATGAGCACCGCGGCCAAATCACGTGGAAGAGCTACGAGGTCACTGAGGTAGCTATTGAATTTCTCAGGAAGCTCGGCCTGCTGGAGGGTGAAGAGCCTGCCGTGGAGACGGCGGCGTAGTCTCAGAAGAATACAGTGAAGGTTAGTGTTGCCAATAGCTAAGTCTGTTCCCGCCAGGTTGCTCAAGCCTGGCGGATTTTTTATGTTCAATCTTTACGGGAAAGGCTATAAACTAAACCAGAATTCTTAACTATCTCACTTCGAACCTCATTCCAATAAGTTGGTGTGGTAGAATGTATGTAGAATATATGATCTACAGTTACCACGTCATACTGGGACTCGCCGCCATCTTCATTGGTCTTATCGGATACCTTCCCTACTACCGGGACATCTTTCGAGGCACAACGAAGCCGCACCTCTTTACGTGGCTAGGTTTTGGTCTCCTGAATGCAGTCTCGTTCTTTACCCAGATTGCTAAAGGTGGCGGTGCAGGAGCGTGGACATCTGCCGTGAGCGCAGTTTGTATTTTTGGAATTGCCATGCTCGCCGTCAAAAGAGGCGAAAGAGGCCTTACTAAGTTTGACTGGGTCTGCTTTGGTGGAACGCTCGCAGCTATCGTGCTCTGGCTTCTGACGAAAGAACCTCTTGGAGCCGTTATTGTAATTACCCTCGCAGATGTTTTAGCTTTTGCTCCAACCTACCGCAAAGGATACTTACGACCGAACGGAGAAACAGCAACCTTATACGTGCTCAGTACGCTGAAGTATGGCTTGAGCCTTCTCGCGCTTGCTTCGTTTAACTTAACAACTGCACTTTTCCCTGCCGTGGTTGCAGTTATCAATGCTGGTTTTGTCCTGCTTCTTCTGGTGCGCCGAGATCAACTGAAAGTCCTGCACAATTAACTGCACTAACGGAACCACAATGAATAAATTTGCCATTTTTGATCTAGACGGTACAGTGTATACGCACACGTTGACCTTCGATGTTGCCGAAGCACTAATTGAAAAGCTTAACCTTGAACCAGAGCGCAAGCAGGTGCAGGAAGCCAAGAAAGTGTGGAAGGAGCGTGGTTCCACAGAGAGCTACTGGGCATACAACAAGGCTATCCTCGAAGTGTTTGAAAAAATTACGCCCCAGGTCAGTCCTGCGCAAATGGCAAACGTTGTCCACGAGGTTCTCGCCGTCAAAGGAAAATACTGCTACGCGTACACGATCAACTTAATTGAAAAATTAAAGAAGGAAGGGCGCACGCTCATTGCTATTTCTGGTTCAATCAAGGATATCGTAGAGCCATTTGCATACGCGCTTGGTTTTGACGTCGTGACATCTTCTGAGCTTGAGGTGAACAATGGCTTGTACACTGGCAAGCGGTTGAGCCAAACAAACAAGAACAAGGAGAAGCTGCTTGCCGACATTGTCGCAGAACGGGGGTTGACCATGGAAGATAGCATTGGCGTTGGCGACACGCACCGCGACAGTTCTTTTTTATCAGTTGTTGACCACCCCATTGCTTTCAATCCGAACGCTGCGTTGTACGAAGAAGCAGCCAAGTATGGGTGGATGGTCGTCCTTGAGCGCAAGAACATGGTTTATGAGCTATTGCTGGAAAAAGGTGGCTACATGGTCAAGAGTGTCCACCCAATTTTTGAGGGGAATCACCAAGAGCAGCTCCGTTAGTATTTTGGTAAACACCAATATTCTTAATTATTTCCCTTCGAACCTCGCTCCACAGCCCGCTCCAGCAAAAAACACCAACTAAACATTGGTGTTTTTTGTTGCACCGTAAGGCTATTAATAATCACATTGGATTAAGTGAAAGTATGGTTTTGCTTGTTTTCACTTAGTGTGCTAATGTGTAAATATAGATTTTTATATTTACACTTATGCCAACAGCTTTCAAAGCAGGTTCCTACAAGCAACAGTTTGAGTACAAGAGCTTCAGCCCACTGCCGATCAACAAACTTTTTGTTTGGCAAGATCCAAAGATCAACGTGCTCCTCGGTGAGGCAATGCGCCTGTTGGGTGAACTGAATGCTTACTCGACCCTCGTGCCAGATATAGATTACTTTATCCGCATGCACATTACAAAAGAGGCGACCACATCGAGCCGTATTGAGGGTACAAAGACGAGAATTGACGAAGCTCTCTTGTCTAGAGAAGACGTGAACCCAGAACGACGTGATGACTGGAAAGAGCTTGCAGAACTACGTGGCTGCAATTAACCAATCAATCAAAAATCTCAGCAAGCTGCCTCTCTCAATGCGGCTGCTCAAGGATGCCCACAAGGTGCTGCTCACGAGCGTTCGAGGTGAGCGCAAGATGCCGGGCGAAGTTCGAACGAGCCAAAACTGGATTGGCGGGTCAAGCTTGAAAGATGCTGTTTTTGTTCCCCCGCATCCAAATGAGCTAGCCGAGCTTCTTTCCGACCTAGAAAGATTTTGGCACAGCAAGCAGCTTGAGATCCCCCTGCTCATCAAAATGGCCATGAGCCACTACCAGTTTGAAACGATTCACCCATTCCTCGATGGCAACGGGAGAACCGGCCGCCTGCTCATCACGCTCCAGCTTGTAGATGCAGGCGTACTCAAGAAGCCAACTCTGTACCTTTCTGATTTTTTTGAGCGAAACAAGGGGTCATACTACGATGCGCTCACCGTTGCGCGTGCGTCAAACGACATTGAACAATGGATCAGGTTTTTTCTGTCTGGTATCATTGAAACAGCTACAAAGGGGAAGACGACCCTCGAGAAGATTGTCATGCTTCGGGAACGTTACGGCAAAAAAATATTAGAAATGGGTAAGCGCGCTGAGCTGGGTCAGGTATTTCTCGTGGCTCTTTTTTCACAGCCCATCATGAGCCTCAATCAAATTGCTGAAAATTTGGGCGTTGCTTTCGTTACGGCTACGCGTTTGGTGGGCGAGTTTGAGCGTAAGGGTATTCTAAAGGAAAAAACAGGGTACTCACGTAATAGATCCTTCGAGCTGTTCGAGTACGTTAGCCTGTTTGAAAAGTAGAATTCTTAGCTATCTCCCTTCGAACCTCGTTCCACAGCCCGCTCCATAACTCGGTAACCACAATTGACTAAGAACACTTTTAATTCTTGGTTTCAAACATTTAGCGCAACGAGTCGGTTAAAGATTTCGTCTGGCTTGTAGAAGCTTAGCGCCGCCCTCGGCCGGTCGTTCAGCTGCCGCTGCACCCGCTTGACCTCCCGCGTGGAGACCTTGTCGAACTCGGTGCCCTTCGGGAAGTACTGCCGGATGAGCCCGTTCGTGTTCTCGTTCGTGCCCCGCTCCCACGGGGATGCCGGGTGTGCGAAGTAGACCTGGATGCCCGTGGCAACGGTGAACCTCGCGTGCTGGGACATCTCCTTGCCCTGGTCGTACGTGAGCGTCTTCGCCAGCTCCTGCGGCACCGAGCGGAAAGCTCGCGCGTACGCCCGGCGTACGCTGGCGGCATCTTTCTGGCGGCCGAGCGGCACGAGGATCGTGTACCGCGTGGTGCGCTCCACGAGCGTGCCGAGGGCAGACCGCTTGTGCCTCCCCAGGATCAGGTCGCCCTCCCAGTGGCCTGGCACGGTTCGGTCGGCAGCCTCGGCTGGGCGCTCCTCGATGGAGAGCATCCCGGCTATCCTGCCGCGCGCTTCCCCGGGCCGCCCCTTGCCGCCGGTCTTCCTGCGGTAGGCGTGCTCGCGGCGCAGCGCCGAGACCAGCTCCTGTTTCAGGCTGCCCCGCGGCAAGACGTAGATGTACTGGTAGATGGCTTCGTGGGAGATGCGCATACTGCTGTCAGCAGCATACTCCATTTTCATCCGCCTGACGACCTCCCGCGGCGACCACCGCTTCCGCAGCCCCGCGACCACGTACGCGCGGAGCCGCGGCTCACGGTCGAGGCGGCGGATCCCACCCCTGCGGGCTGCCGCCGCAGCCCGCGCACGCTGCCCAGCCGAGAACGCCCGGTACCCGCTGGCGCCGCTGTTGCCCGCAACCTCTCGGGCAACCGTGCTCGTGC
This sequence comes from Candidatus Doudnaibacteriota bacterium, assembly GCA_963840645.1. Taxonomy (GTDB): domain Bacteria; phylum Patescibacteriota; class Doudnabacteria; order UBA920; family VMFF01; genus CAWIZL01. The sequence continues at coordinate 432,236 of CAWIZL010000004.1, read as the reverse complement.
TCCTGCCGAGCTGGAGTGCGATGTCCGCTCGGGAAGAACCAGCCGCCAAGCCCCTGCTGATCTCCTCCCGTTCACGGCCGGAGAGACGCCTGTAGTTTGGTGTGTTCATACGAGGTGAGCATATCACCTCGTTGCGCTAGACTATTGAAACCAAGTTACAAACAGCTTATGAAAAAATTATTAGTTGCATTCCCAATTGTCGTTTTGTTAGCCGCTGGATGTAATAGTAAAAAACCATCCCCAATCAATCCCGTGTCTACAAAGTCTGCAACAAGCACAATAGCTGTTGGCCAGCCTTGTGATTTTCATAGCATTCAATCTTACGGAGCCGGTGGCTCTGTCACGGGCACTCACGGCCTGCAATGTTATTTATACGGTCCCGGTGGGGCAAATCGTAGCGGTGTATGGATAATGCCAAATAATGTTCCAGTACTAAGTTTTGCTGGTTACGATAGTGATCCCGAGTTGCCAAATATTTATGGAGATGCCCTAACGGCAATCACTCGGACTTGGCAAACTTATATAAGCCCGGATAAAGCAGTAAGTTTTAAATACTCTCCTCAATATTGGTCTTTGGATAATAGCCAGTGGAGTTCCAACAATTTAATACATTTGCAAGAACAAGATTCAGGACCTGTGGTCAATATCCAGTATTATTCTAATACAAATTTTCAGGACGGGATGGAAGGACAGATAACTGGCACTGACAGATTCCCTGGTGGTACAGGCTCCTTGAATAATAATTTGGAAGTTTTGGCAGATTTCCAGTTAAACGGAAAACAGGCCTTTGCAATTATACAATTACCCCAGGTTAGTGCAGGCAATGGGGACTCTGACCAAGTTACGGTTTATATAGTTGGCAAGAATGATTACCTAACCGTTACTTATTCAAGGTATGGTGAAAGCGATGAAGACCTGCCAACAGAAGCTTTAATTAGCTCTATCCAAATAAAGTAATTAAGGCAGCATTTTAGCTATTTCCATTCGAACCTCGTTCCACAGTCTGGAGTTGCAAGGCGGTGCCGGAGTGCCTGAGCGGCAGCGAAGGCCGAACGGCCAAGCGACCTTCACCTATTTGATTTGCGGAGCAAATCGAAATGGAAGTGCCAAAGCAAAAGCTTTGGCCTCCCGCTCCAAATCAAAAAGGCACCGCAGTGTGCTTTTTTGATTTGGCGGTGGTAGCAGCGGGAGTCGGTCGGGCAGCAGTGAATGCGTTGACTGGACAAACAGGATTAAATGTAGTACTCTATAAGTAAGTTAATGATAAGTTAATGGTTGCTGGTTGGAAAATTGCCTGCTAGGGGTGGCAATTTTCTCTCAGTAACCTAGCAGTACATCATGGGTACGCTGAGGAAAAAAGGTAGGAGGAAAAAGTTTATGCCAGACGTGTCTGTTCTCATCCCGGCCTACAAGGCCGCACATTGCATCGCAGAGGCACTTGACTCTGTTTTTGCTCAGAAGTTCAGCGGAACTTTCGAGGTCATTGTGGTGAACGATGGTTCACCCGATACCCCCGATTTTGAGCGAGCAATCGCTCCCTACCGGGATCGGATCACCTACCATGTGCAGCCAAACGGCGGTGTCTCAGCTGCCCGCAATAAAGCTTTTGAGCTGAGCAGGGCGCCGCTGATTCAGCTGCTCGATGCGGACGATGTTTTAATGCCAGACTGCCTCCAGCTGCAGACGGATTTCATGAGAAATCAGCCATCTTTTGGGGTGGTCTACGGAAACATGAGAATTTTCGGTGGCAGCGTACACGAGGGCAAGACGCTCGACGACCTGAATGCTCAGTCTGAAAGTCCTTCGTTTGGGAGCTTGGTTCGCGCCAAGGCGACGGTTTACAACTCATCGTCAATGGTTCGGAGGGAGGCGATTACCAATGCTGGTGGATGGGATCCAAACCTCGTTGTTTGCCAAGATCTCGGTTTATGGCTTGAAATTGCAGCGCAGGGTTGGGAAATCTATCACCTGCCTCAGGTGGTTGCCGGCTACCGCCGCCTGAGCGGGGACAGCCTTTCTTCTAACGAGGCTCGGCTGCATGAGGATCGATTGGCGGCGTACCGTAAGGTGTTCAAAAATCAGATGCTGCCGCCGGCCAAAGCCCTTCTGCTCTCACAGAGGATTGATGCCGCAACAGGCGAAGCCGCACTTGTTTGGGGCAAGCAGGCATTCCAGGACGGGAATCCCATCTTGGCCTCGCAGTATTTTGCCAAAGCCGCCAAGCACAACAAGAGCCAGAAGCTCTGGCTGATCGCCACACTGCTGAGAGTCTGCCCCAAGCTTGTCCAGGGGCTGGTGTCTTTACGGGGATTTGTGAAGCCCCGCTATCGAAACGCATAAAACACAAAGCCGCAATGCTGGGATGGATCAACAGATCCATTCAGAGCGCGGCTTTTAACTTGCCTCGTCGTGGGATTTGCTGGCCCCCTAGGCCCAATTGACTTTATCTACACAAACCAGTATAATCAGATTAGAAATTCCCCCTCTCCTAAGATTATCCACACCATGGTCGAAATTCAGAAATCTACCCAAAGCAAAACTAAAGAAGCCAAGAAAAACGCACTGAAAAAATAGGCGAAAATGCGCCAAATTTCAGGCTTTTTTCTTGGTTTTTTGTGCGCAAGCCCTAAACCAGCGAAGCGCATAACATTACCGAGGCTGACCACTAAAAAACTGTAACAGCGGCCCGTTGTCGCCGTCAGGGTCAGTGACTGGGAAAATACCGCTCCTTTTGTTCTTTTTGTTCGAGAACCTTCATTTTTAAACAGAAGAAACGGTCGGTCTCAAGGACAAGCGCGTTTTCCGCCAACAGTCAAAAGTTCTATAAATTAAGAATTGCTGCGCACCTCTACGTGATTGATTGCAGCATATGAACAATTAATTACGCACTACGCGGCAATGGAGTATCAAATGCAAACCTCTATCGCAAAGAAAATCTTTGCAGTAGGCGCTGCTTCTGCGATGATTGCTGCAGCTCTGCCATTCGTGGCATCAGCTCAACAGCACGCTGTCGGCACAAACGTCGTTTCAAACGGCACTGTGTACTTCATCAACTCATCTAACCAGAAACAGCCTTACACCTCAGCTGGCGCATTCTTGTCCTACGGATTCAACTCCTGGGCAGGCGTGCAGGCAGCTTCTCCTGAGGACTTGGCGCTCCCAACCGGTTCTTTCGTCCCTCCTATGGACGGCAGCCTTATCAATGATATGGGCACTGTCTACATCATGACGAATGGCTCACGCGCTGGCTTTACGTCAGCAGCTGTGTTCACCGGTTTGGGCTACTCGTTCTCTAACGTGATTCCTGGCGATACATCGTTCATGAACACGTTGCCCCCAATCAGCTCAACTGCAATGGCGCACCTGCCAGGCACGTTGGTCAACCAGGCAGGCACTGTCTACCTGATTTCATCAACAGGCAAGCAGGGTATTCCATCACTGGCAGTGTTCAACTCGTGGGGCTACTCTTGGAACGCAGTTGTTCCAAGCAACACCTACGACAACGCACTTCCTATGAGCAACGGCATCATGCCAATGTGGACAATGGGAATGCTCAGCCCCTCTGGCCCAGTAATTAACCCAACGCCAACACCAACAGGCACAGTCCTGCCAGTCTCTGGCGGCTTGTCAGTTTCTTTGGCTTCAACCACACCAGCATCTGCATACATTGCAGCTGGTTCAGCGTTCAACGACATGGCTGATGTCAACTTCACAGCTGGTTCCAGCCAGGTTGTCGTCACCCAGTTGACCGTCACCCGCACGGGCTTGGGTTCAGACTCAGACATCAACAATGTCTACCTGTTCCAGGGCAGCAACCGTATCGGCTACTCATCTTCTTTGGGTTCCGGTCGTGCTACCTTCTCGAACAGCAACGGTCTGTTCACAGTCCCCGCAGACAGCACTGTGGTTATCAGCCTCAAGATGGATCTCAGCTCTAGCGTCACCACCAGCAAGACCTACTCTTTGGGCATTGCGTCAGCATCTGACGTAGTGACCTCTGGAAACGGTTCTGTTGCCGGCAACTTCCCAATCACGGGCAATGCCATGACGAGCACAGTTCTGAGCAACCCAGCTTTGGCAACTCTGCAGGTATCTGCAAGCACTGTTGGCACCAGCGTCAATGCTGGTTCTACGGGTGTACTCGTTGGCCAGTTCCAGTTCTTGGCGCAGAACAGCGCTGTGAAGATGAGCTACCTCACCCTCACAGAAGTTGGCTCTATCAACGCTTCAACTGACCTGGCAAACATCATGCTGAAGAATGGCTCTGGAACACAGGTTGGTTCAACCATTCCACAGCTGAATGCAAACAACCAGGCAAACTTTGACCTGACCGCAAATCCTTACACGATTTCTTCAGGCCAGAACGTGACCTTCAGCGTCTACGCTGACGTTCTCGGAACGCCAGGTCGCAACTTCTACATGAGCATCCAGCGAAACTCTGATGTCCAAGCTTGGGATCAGACGTACAACGCTGGTATCCTCGCAACCGTGTCGACCAGCTCAAGCTGCACGAGCTTCCCAGTACAACAGGATGTTTCTGCCTGCACTGCAGCTCCTATATCGGTTCAGGCAGGTAACCTTGTTGTGAACACTGATGCAAACTCCCCAACGGGCAACGTTGCAACAGGCGTCAGCAACCAGACTCTGTCTCAGTTTGACTTCACCGCATCTGGTGAACCAGTCAAGATCAACAGCCTGCCAGTTTCATTCTCGTACGCTAACGGCACAACGTGCGGTAGCGCAACAGACTGCAACAACAGCGTGCTTGCAAACCTGAAGCTCGTTGATGACCAGGGCGTTCAGATTGGCTCGACGTACACAACGCCAAGCTCAATCCTGAGCTACGCTGTGACCACCTGTGCAAGCAACCCAACGTTGACTGGCACGTGTGACGCATCACACAACCCAACGTTCGTGAACGGTTTCACTGGCACGTTCGGTAACTCGAGCTCCCAGTTGAACTACACGATCCTTGCTAATACCACCCGTATTATCTCGATCAAGTCAGACATCCTGAGCACAGCAACAACTGCTGGCACAGGTGCAATTAAGGGTGTCCAGGCAAACCTGGCATCTGGTGGAAGCGCACAGGGTCAGATTTCTCTGGCTACTGTCACCACAACTGCAAACAATGGCCGTGCGCTGACGTTCTCAGCAACACCATTCTACGCAGCGGTGAACTCTTCACTCGGTGCTCAGACGGTTGTCCCAGGCGCTTCTAACCAGCGCGTTGCATCGTTCACACTGAGCGCTGCAGCTGGCGAAGGCATTAACCTGAGCAGCGTCACCATTGAGGCTTCTGCTGCAACAAACACGTTCCAGAACATGAAAGTGTTCGTGAACGGCACGCAGTTCGGTACTTACACCCAGGGTTCAATTACCCCAAGTGCAAGCTACGCGTTCAGCGGCAACCCACTCTTGATCCCAGCAGGCGGCAGCGTAGCTGTTGACGTCTACGAGGACACACTGAGCGGTGCACCAGCAGCAACTGTTGTTCCTGCATACCTGCTCAGCGCACAGGGTTCAGGTGCCTCTTCTGGCACCTCTCGCTCTGCGACCCAGGCAAGCGGCTCAGCAATTTCTGCTCCTGGTATTGCAGGTCAGAACTTGACTCTCAGCACAACTTCAACAACCCTGACTGTCAGCAATGACACCGGTGCTGTTGCAGCTGCTAACGTTGCAATGGGTGCAACTGGCGTGACCATGGGCAGCTTCAAGCTGACCACTGGCACAGCTGAGGGCGCAAACCTCACGAGCCTCAGCGTTCTCGATACCTTCTCAGGTATCACGACAAACGCGCTGAACGCTCTCCAGAACATCAAGCTCTTTGATGGCCAAACGCAAATCGGCGGCACTGTCACAGGCTTGACCTCTTCTGGTGGCAACGGCCTAGCAACCTTCACGTTCAACCCTGCTTACCACATCGCGGTTGGCTCGGTAAAGACGATCACGATTGTTGCTGACGTCGCACCTTACAACAGCACTGCCTCAATCTCTGGAAGCATCCACACCTTTGGTGTGACAGGCTCCACGGGCATTGTGGCAACTGGTGATGGCTCTGGTTTGAGCATTTCCCCAACAGGTACTGCTACAGCCAACGGCCAGACAGTGTTCAGGACAAACCTCTCGGTTACCCTGGACGGTAGCTCCCCAAGCGGTACACGTGGTACCAGCTCGCAGGACTACTTCGCCATGTGGGACTTCAAAGCTGCTTCTAACTACGACGCTGTGCTCCAGCAGTTCACCGTCAAGGTTACGAACAACGGCGTTGCCTCAATGACGAACCCGTTCACCATTCGCGACCCTAACGGCGCCATTTCTAACGCGCTTGTCGGCGTAACCGCCAGCGCAAGGAGCAGCGTCTTGGGTGCAGCCATCACGACCCCAGCAGCTATCTCAGCCGGCGATCTCACGATCAACGGAACATCTGTGGGCGCTGTGACTCTCGGTGGCTCAAACAATGCTGAGGCAACAAACCTCATCACCGCCATCAACACTGTTACCGCCACAACTGGCGTTACAGCTGCTTACGTCGGCCCAGCTGCTTCTTCTGCTACAGTTGCCCTGTACCGCGCTTCAACCAACGGTGACATCACCATTGGCATGGGCGCAACAGCAACCTTGGCAGGCACTGGCTTGACCGCAGGCACATCGCACGTGGTAATCCCAACAATTGGAATTGCCATTGCAGGTGGCGCAGCCATCACAGCCGGCGACCTCAAGATCGACACAACATCCGTTGGTGGAGTCACCACTGTGACAGGTAACGGCAACACGTTGGCAACCGCAATCAACACGGTTACCAGCACAACCCACGTCACAGGCCTCGTCACCACAACTGGTAACGTTGTCCTCGTCGTGACTGCTCCTACCCTTGTCACTGTTACCTGTGCATCAACCTGCACTTTGGCTGATACAGGTCTTACAGACAACAGTGCAGCTCCAAGCGGCAATGCAGTTACCGTCAACGTGGCTCTGCCAGACGGCTACGTTATCAACGCAGGTACGACTCGTATCTTGACACTGTCAGTGGATAGCACCAACCCATCATGGGCACACACTGGTTCTACCTACTTCTTTGTCCAGCCGAACATTACCGCGGTAGTATGGAATGACCAGGGCGGCGCTTCTGCCAACCTGCCAGCATCCGTGCTGCCAATCGCTGGTAACACGCTGTCCTACTAGTAGCGAATAGCGCTCACTAGCTCAGCAAGAAACCCCCGCTCGCAAGAGCGGGGGTTTTGCTACCTGGTGCCAAAGTAAACTCGTAAGGATTAATCTGGGGTGACCTTTTGTTTCCTGCCATTGAATTTTTTTAATGGCTACGGTATAATTTGGTGCAGAGTACGTCATGCGCCCGTAGCTCATTTGGATAGAGCGTGTGGCTTCGAACCACAAGGTAGCAGGTTCGAATCCTGCCGGGCGCACCACCTGTCCAAATCGAGGTTTTTAGGGGATTTGGCGAGCAGAGAAAACGGCGTTTTGAACTGGTACGACTGCACAGTTTGGTCTTCCAGTGAAAAGTTCCAAAGTAAATTTTTGAGCATTTCAAACTTGTACGCATCAGTGCCATTTGAATAGTCAGAACTAGCAGAAGAGGCCTGTAGAAAGGCCTTTTTTGTTTGTTCCAAAGTAGATAAGGCTTCATCGAGCGTTTGGGGCTTGGCAGTTGAAACCTGACCCTCGATTGCTTTTGCTTCCGCCTCCAGAGACAAGATTTGGGGCTTGAGCACGTTCACCGTGCTCGGGTCAGTCGCGATTACCTCCACGAGGTTCGCGAGCTGCTGGCGGACGATCTTGAGCCTCTTGGAGGATTCGCTTTCTTGGGTGTGCGAAGAGCTGGACTGTGCAACGGCGTTTTCCTTGGCGGCAAGGTATCCAATCTCAATGGCTTCTTCGGAGAACTGAATTTCGGTGAAGAGTTTTGCAGTCAGCTCATCGATAGCTTTCTTGCTGATGTACTTTTTATGTTGATCGCACTTGCCTCGTCCGTTCGTGCAGTAGTAGTACACGTGGCCTTTCTTGTCTGAGCCAGTGTAGGCGCAGCCACACTGGGCGCATGACACCATGCCTCTAAGGTGGAAGAAGTGGTTCTGAGGTCGTGGGCGAGACTTGCCCGACAGGACGCGCTGTACGTCTTGGAACAGTTGTGTGGACACCAGCGGCTCATGTGCGCCGTTGTAAAATTGTCCGTCCCTGCGGATGATGCCGTGGTAGAAGGGGTTCTGTAGCATGTAGTGCATCTTCGACTTGCTGAGTTTCAGCCCACCCTTACTGCGCAAGCCTTTCTCGTGCATCATTACGTTGATCTGCTTGAGCGAGTACCCACCAGTGGCGTACAGTTCGAATGCTTGCCTGATGAAGACTGACCTCACAGGGTCAACCTCTTTGTGCTTGGTGAGCTTGTTGTCCAAGTAGCCAATCGGTGCTGCGCCAGGCAGCCCACCTTTTTCTAGTCTGCTCTTGTTGCCGCGCTTTACGTTGGCAGACAAATCTTTGATGTACTGAGTTGCCATGCCGAACTCCACAGAGGCGATCAAAGAGTTGTCTTCTGGGTAGTAGGTTCTCTCGGGCGTGATGATTCGTGCAATTGTTTTAATCTGCAACTGCCATTTTATTTCTCCCTCATCTACGGGATTACGAGCAAGCCTGTCTAGTTTCCACACGAGCAATGTGCTGCCTGGGTTTGCCTTGACCAGCGTAATCATTTTTGCAAACTCTACCCTGCCTGGTTCTTTGGCGGACATGCTCTCGGTGAAAATTTTAACATCACCCAAGCCAGACTTTTCAGCCAGCTCAAGCAGGGTGTCTTTCTGGGAATCTATGGATGCCACCTGTCTGTCAGCGGCTTCTGATGATTTACGGCAGTAGAGAATGTTCATGGTAGGCATTCTACTACTTAAAAATTTCTTTTGCCACTTTGACATTCAAGAACAGATGTTTCATTGTTTCCATTTTCGGATTAAGTGAGCTATATATCAAGTATAACTGGGGGGCAGGGAGCAGGCGGGGTGCGCGGCGGTGCCGCGACACCCTCGCCGCGCTTGCCAACGAGCAGAAAGTAGCTAGCCATAGAATCCAAGTAAGCCTCAGCCTCGTCTGTGGTAATTTGGACACCATTCAGTTCTAACAGGTAGGCTTTCAGCCTATCCTGCAATTGTTGGCTGTACTTCATAGTGTGCACGAAAAAAACCAGATTGTGGTCTGGTATTCTGGTACACTACGAATTTCGCCTAGCTAAGAAATATCAAAAGTGATATCCGCGACCTTAGCTAAAACTAACGTTTGCTGGGTAGGACGTAAGTAGGTTAGTAACTTTCGTTACCAAGAGCAGCATATTCCTGTTGGGGGAAGAAGTCAATTTTTTCTTGGTAACATTGCAAAGTTTAAAATATTATGGCAGAATATACCAAGCATACTTCGGCAATTACCAAGAGATTAAAGAATTCAATGCAAAGAAAAGATTACGCGTGGCTTAAGCTACAGCCTGACGAAGGCCTTTACCTCGATCCGCACGAGTACAGTACCATACTGAAGAGGTACATTTTTGATGGCAAGGACGATTTGGCATACCTTCAAGAGGCTGTTCAGAAAGAACAGAAAGTAAAAAGCATTTTGGAGTTTGGCTGTGGTTCAGCTAGGGCGACGATGCCAGTTTTAGAGGCTCTGTCTAACTACGAGAAGATAGACCTCGTTGACCTGAGCCGCACAATGCTGGAACATGCCAAGTCCTTACTGGCTGATTACCATAACGTCAATACAGTTCAGTCTGACACCATAGATTTCATAAACTCTACAGAGAGCAGCTACGATTTGGTATTCAGCATGTGGAGCCTGTCTCACTCCGTGCACCAGCATCTAAAAATAGATGGTCTAGAAAAAGGTGTGCCAAAAATTGAAGCCGCGCTAAATAGATTGTTTACAAAAACTTTGAACGTGGGCGGTCTATTTTTTCTGACGCACTTCGATTCTCTGTCAGATGAGCAGCGTCCGTCAATAAGTCAGCGCAAGAGAGACAACCCTGTTTTCCACAACCCTGACAAGCAAAGCCCCTCAAAGCTGGCTGTTGATGCGGTGCTGGAAAAATTACAGAGGGATGGCATCGTAGAAGCCGAGGTCAGCCACTTAATTGGAGAGCCGCTGGTCTTTGAAAACACGGAGGCAGTCCTAGAGTACTACATGAACTTTCACATGGAGTGCCACTTCAACCAAAATCCCGATGTTGAAGAAATCCTAAACTCTCTAGAGAAAGACTTGTCAGTTTACAAAAATGAGGACGGGGCGTACAAAATAAAGCCAGGGTGCTTTATCTACAAGGTCAGGAGACTAATTTAGAAAAATAAGAAAAGATGATTCGTTCGCCTCGACTATTCTAATCAGTCAACCACTAAAGAATTTTATGAAAAAAATTAAATCCAATCCCTACCTGTTATTGGCAATCATCTATGTTCTTTATGTGCTTGGTGGATTGTGGTTATATAAAGCGCATTCTCATTTTGCTAACAGTAGTTTCTTTTTCGCAACTGTTACATTTGTAGTTGGCAGTTTCGCTCTGTTCGTCTATAACAAACAACAACTGGATATCAAAACAAACGCCGCTACAACTGTAATTTTCGAAATCAGGAATGCTGAAGCCAAGATTGATATCATCATTGAAAAACTACGTTCAAATAACATTGGTGATCTGCCCTCTGTTTTGCCCACAAATAATTGGAGAAAGTACTCACACCTATTCGTGAGAGATTTTGATATCGATCAGCTCCAGCTCCTAAACTCGTTCTATAATTCTTCTGAGATTATCGAGGATTTTGTTAATCGCCAAAATAATTTCTTTTGGATCTCAACGGAAGAAAGGGCAAAAGTTGCACAGAGAATGCTCGCAACAATTCATGATGAATTTCAAATTGATGCCCTACCTGAAGGTGATGATGCGAAGGTAAACGAGTTAAAAAAATCTACTGCCGATAAGAAGTTTAACGTTAGGAAGTATGGAGTATCCCAGTTTTCTAATGAAGCCCAAACGTATACACCAAATAAAACTGTAGACGTGTTGAAATTTCAGACTGAAAATATTCAAAAAATTACCTCCACGCCAACGGGTGAAAAGCTAAAAAAGTTAGCTAAGTTGTATTAAGAGATCCATAAATGCAAGCAAGAGAAGTGGATCGACATCCAGCAGTTCCTGAGCTAAGTGATGAGGCTATCAAGCTGGTCACCCAGCTTTGCTTTCGTCGTGATGATCCAATTGAGCCAGCAGATCTAATCTTCGTATTCTCTACACCACTTGAGCCTGATATTGTGGTGGGCATCATAACCGATCTTCTCAATCACAACATCTCAAAAAAAGTTTTCATCAGTGGCGGCTCATCGGCTAAGTACGGCGGCGTTAACGGAATAGAGAAGCCAGAAAGCTCTTACGTGCTGGATAGAATAGATAAGACAGATTTTCCTGGTGTGGAGTTTTACTCGGAAACTACTTCAGCTAACACCCTTGAGAACGTAACCGAATCACTAAAGGTTTTAGATTTTAGCTCGTACGAAAAAGTACTCTACGTTTTCAAGAGCCACGCTTCACGGCGGGCGTACCTCACGCTGAGGAAATTTTTGCCAACCGCAAAGCTCGTTCAGAAAACTTTTAGCGCAGTTTACCCAAATACCGACATAATCCTGGATGCTACCACGTGGCATACGTACGCATTCGGGCGAGAGCGCGTGTGGGGCGAGTACCTGAGGATCAAGAAGTACGGTGAGCGGGGAGACGTAGCCTACGATGACGAGACGCGGATGCTCGTTGAGAAGATAGAAGCAATTGTGCAAATTGGGATAGCATGAAAACACTTTTCGATGGCACGTCAAAATACTACGCCAAGTACCGCGCACCTTACCCACAAGAAATGTTTGAGGACGTTGTAGCTAAGTTTGGCTTGAACGGACAGGGCAGGTTACTCGATGTTGGCTCTGGTCCAGGTGTTCTCGCAGTACCGCTGAGCAAATATTTTAAAGAGGTAGTCGCGGTCGAGGTTGACCCTGGCATGGCAGAGGCTGGACGAGAAAGAGCGCATCAATTTGGGGTTGAAAACATCCAGTGGCTCAACAAGTCGGGTGATGAGTTGAACGAAGAGGTTGGTAAATTCAAGCTAGTCACGCTCGGCTCATCGTTCCACTGGCTGGACAGAGAAAGATTTGCAAAGTTAGCATCCAAGATACTGGATGAAGATGGTGGCATCTTCATAACGTGGACTGGCCAGAGCATATGGAATAAGGAGCGCAGCGTGTGGGAAGAGAAAGTATTAGAGGTCATCAAAAAATATTTGGGTAGTGAGCGGCGAGCGGGAGATGGGTTGTTCAAGATAGAGCCAGAGAAACATGAAGAAATTTTAAGGCGGGCTGGCTTTGAAAGGTTGGGGTACAAGAAGTACCCTTCGGCAGTGCAGGTGGTAACGGCTGAGGATATTATCAATGGCCAGTACACCACATCTTACGCTACAAGGAGATTATTTGGAGACAGAGCTACGGCCTACGAAAAAGAGCTGACCGCCGAGCTATTGAAGATTAATCCTGCGAATGTATTTGAAGAACAGCACGTGGCAGGAAGTATCTTTGCCTGGAAGAGCTAGAGCTTATTTTTAGCAATTTTTCTTTTCAAAAACAGAAGACTATTTGGCCTGCTGCAAATAATCTTTGAGTTCAATGAAAAACATTTTTACCAGTGCATCCTTATCGAAGCCCATCTTGGCGAGGGTATTTTGATTCTTAGATAGTTCCTCGTAGGCATCGGCGAAGCTCGTAAACCTGTGCTCACCTGAAACATGCTCGCGCAGCCTTTCGGTGAACGGTTCTGCCAAAAGTTGCTGATCTGGGGTGAGATAGAAATGTATCATCTCAGCGGCTTTCCCAGCCAGGCTGTCCATGTAAGCGTTTTTGATTTCTAAAGTTCTGTCGTCATTACCTTCAAACGCGCTATCCATGCTGTCCACGATTGCTTCTGTGGATGGCTCCTCTGGTAACGAAAGGATTTTCTCTTTCAATTTTTCTGTAAAGCGTAAACCTTCTTCATCGGTAATATGGTATTCAAGTCTAATTCGATCTCGTCTAAGCTGCGCTTCGTTTCCCTGACGTTCGCTCGCGCTCAGTGTTGGTTCTCCTGTGTGTGGTGTCAATTCTGAATCCATGCGTATTTTCTTATCCATTGGTAATGTGCTAATTGTAGCATTGAAAAATTTAATGACAAACCCGATAGCTTTGAGAAGCTACCGGGTCGTGTTTTGCTACCAGACTGACAGTGGTCCGAATGCTCTGTGCATTTCGGAGCGGTTCATCCGCGCAATGCGCCGCGGGCGAGCGTCTACAGGCAATCCTGTTTTGCGCTTGCACAGTCGCATGTACGTGGCATGGTCTACGCGCGTCCTGTACGGCAGCTCGTAGGGCTGCTTGACCTTGGCCATTGCCCTCGTGGTTGCCGCCGAGGCTTCTTCGATCGTTGCGTAGAGCAGGTACTGCTCGCCGTGGCGAGCACCTGCGACTTCGTGCCGTTTGCTTCTGGTTTGCTTCATAAATTCCTCCTTGACTATTAATATAGTATCATATATATGATTATTTGTCAAGGATTTGTAAAAGGAGCTCAATTCTAGCCTTTAGTTTGCTGCCAAATTTGTTGCCCTTTTTCATTGTTTACGCTATAATCTCTCAGTTGGTGGTTTTGCAGTGCTCGTCCCACTTCGTCCCAGAGTGCGCACCACCAGCGCTAGGCATGCTCGCACAATTATATGCGGATCGGTAGCTCAGCTGGTAGAGCAGTTGACTCTTAATCAATTGGTCGTGGGTTCGAATCCCACCCGGTCCACCATTCGTCAGAATCGAGCTTTTTGGGAGATTGTGCCATTAGAGAATATGGAGATTTGAACTGGTACGACTGCACGGTTTGATCTCGCAGCGAAAAGTTCCAAAGTAGAATTTTGAGCAGTTCAGACTTGTACGCATCGTCGCCATTTGAGTAGTTGAAACTCGCTTTTGAGGCTTGCAGAAAGGCCTTTTTTGTTTGTTCCAAAGTCGAAAGTGCTTGGTCTGGAGTTTGAACCGTAGTGTCTGAAATCTGTGCCTCGATAGCTTTCGCCTGTGCCTCCAGGATTAAAATTTGGGGCTTCAGCGCGTTTGCCATGCTCGGGTCTGACGAGATCACCTCCGCAAGGTTTAAGAGCTGCTGCTGGATAGTTTTAAGCCTCTTGGGCAGTTCGTCTTTTTTGACGTGAGAAGATTTTGTTTCTGAAATCAGTTCTTCCTTAGCGGCTAGGTACGCAATCTCAATATCCTCCTCGCAGAATTGAATCTCTTTTAAGAGTTTAGCAGCTAGCTCATCTGCCAGCTCTTCGCCAGTGTACTTCTTGTGCTGGTCACAATTTTTCTTGCCGTTCGTGCAGTAGTAGTACGTGTGGCCTTTCTTGATTGTCGCGGTGTACGCGCAGCCGCACTGGGAACAGGACATGAAGCCTCCGAGGTGGAAAGCGTGCTTCTGTGGCCGTGGGCGACCTTTGCCAGATAGTACACGTTGCACATCCTCGAACAGCTTTGTGCAAATAATTTGCTCGTGAGAACCCGTGTATGATTTTCCACCGCGCTGAATTGTCCCCATGTAAAATTGGTTCTGGAGCATTCGGTGCAGCTTTGACTTTGCGATCTTCAATCCACCCTTAGTCCTCAAGCCTCGGTCGTTCATGGTTGCCATGAGCTGCTTCAGGGAGTAGCCGCCAGTTGCGTACAGCTCGAAGGCTTGCTGAACCAGGGGAGCTTTGGTTTGGTCAATTTCTTTCTGCTTCGTCTGCCTGTTATCGAGGTAGCCGATTGGCGCGGGTCCAGGTAGCCCACCCCTCTCAAGCCTGCTCCTGTTGCCCCGCTTGATGTTCATCGAGAGGTCCTTGATGTACTGGGTCGCCATGCCGAACTCAACTGAGGCAATGAGGGAGTTGTCCTCTGGGTAGTAGGTTCTCTCGGGCGTAACTATCTTTGCAATCGTCCTGATCTGCAAGAGCCACTTGATTTCACCCTCGTCGACGGGATTCCTCGCAAGCCTGTCCAGCTTCCACACGAGCAACGTGCTGCCTGGGTTTGCCTTGATGAGGGCAACCATCTTCGCAAATTCTGGGCGACCCGGCTCTTTGGCAGACGTGCTCTCGATGAAAATTTTAACATCGGTTAAGCCGCTCTTCTCGGCAAGCTCAAGCAGGTTGTCCTTTTGAGATTCAATGGAAGCAACCTGTCGGTCAGCGGCTTCTGATGATTTTCTACAGTAGAGAATGTTCATGTTGGTATCAGCAGGATACTCGCCTTTGGGTATTGTCTCAAGCTCTTCGCCGCTCCCGTGGCTGCGGGGGCAATGTGGCACTGCCACGCGCCCACGCTGCTCCCTGCGTTTTGCGCCCCTGTCTCCATGTTCCCGTTATACTAGATACATATACCACTTAAGGCGAAAACGGGTTGGACTAGCTTTACTAAGAGAAAGCAAGTTTGTTTAAACGGGTAATTCATGCCACACTGTAGTAAATTAATAACCTCAACCAAATGAAAAGGTTTTTACTGGTTTTGCCCGTCGTTGTCCTCATAGCTGCTGGATGCAATTCTTCTCCGCAGGTTTCCACTCAGACACCTGCACCTATCCAAGCTGCACAAACTACTACTCAAACGCCCAGCTCAGCACCAACAGCCAGTCCCACGCCAACAATGGTTGCGGTTACCCCAACCCCAACAACTAACACTAAAGACTACGGCACAGACTTTGCTGGGTTTGTTGCTGCCTCGAAGACGTGCAGCCCGTCAGAGGTGAACGCCACAATCAACCAGAACACGGGGCTTGGGGTCATAAACAATGATAGCGAGCACGCGCAGATACTCGGCTACTCTGGACAGTACTGCCACATATTTTCGACGAGGACGGCGTTCAGCGTGGTCGTTGACACCAGCTTGGAAAACCAGTACCTGGCTTCTGGTAAAATCACCCAGGCGCAGTTGGATACCTACACGCAGTCGATCGCGCAGTACAACCAGTCGCAGCAGGTGAGCATCGGCATGACCCAGGACTGCACGTTCACGCTTCCACTCTTGGCGACCTACCTCGGCGATTGGCAGAACCCGTCAACGGGTTCAAGTGCCACCACCGCCTCCCTCAACCAGTACTGCAAAATTACCCTGCCGAAAGCGGCGCAGGGTAGTGCTTCTGTGAGCGCGCCAATGTTCCCATCAACGCAAGCACCTACGCCAACTGAAACTCCAATCCCAACAACAGTTGCTGGTACAACTCCAACGCTCGGCGCTGGTTTAGAAACGTTGGACCTATACCAAGGCTCCGGTGAAAGCGGCGGCGGCAATGGGGGTGCTCTTTACTTTCAAGTCACCAACTTAACAATGAGCCAGCTCACCATGACGGTAAAGGACAATGCTTCTGGGCAGAGCCAGTCAGTATCTTTGAATGTAAATGGCTCCACGTCTTTGTACGGCTACACGATGACGCTCACCGGCATACAACAAGTAAATGACGGAACAGTAGGCGGACAACCGTCCTACGACACCCAAGCAGCACTAAATTTAGTTAGCCAATAAAATTAACATTTAAGGTATGAAAATCGTGAACCAGACACAAGATGAGATGACCTTGAAAGATGGCAATGCCTCTAGCTTGGTCATTGGCGTAATATTGCTGCTCGTAGGTTTGTACCTATCCTACCACTACTATGCTACTTCTGGTTTCTCAAACATTATCTGGGTTCCTGTCGTAGTCTTTGTTTTCGGACTCGTGCTGATCTTGGTCAGTGGCAGCATCACAGTGCAAATCAACAGGAGCCAAATTTCTTTTGCAAAGAAGAGCATTCTGGCAGGTAAGTCAGCAGCGTACGCCACGCAGGATGCCGTGCGTGTTGAGTTGCGCAAGGAGTACCACATGCAGCAGAGCACACCTGCTGAAAAGGGTGCCATGTCAGTGCCACAAGAGGTGCTCACCTCGCAGTCCGTGATTGTCTTCAAGGATGGCACTGAGGTGCCGCTAGAAAACGCCAAGAGTTCTGGGCAATCAGTGGCGGGCGTGCTGATGAGCGGCCAGGGCAAGGAACTTTCAATTGCAAACCAGGTAGCAACGTTTCTGGGTATCCCATTGCAGGAAATACTTGCAGGCCCATCGCCAATGGTGGTGGGTATGCCTCCAGTAAGGTTGTAAAAGATCAATAGGTGGGCGAGTTAATTTTAGCAATCTCCCCTCTAACTTCGTCCCACAGCCTCCACCAAGCACAAAATTCTAAAATCCCCTTACGGGGATTTTTATTAATAAATGCAGTATGGTAAAGTATCACCAGGAGGATTAAACAGTGGAAACAAACCGATTGCGCCGTGGTTACAGGAGCACTTGGTGGGATCATTTTCCCAATAGCCCTGATCGTATTCCAAAAAGTGTACTCGTCTACCATAGTGATTTGATGGGGTCGAACGCGTCGACTACTGTTATCGCTAGCGCCACCTTACGAGGTGGTAAAGTTATCTGGGTACAACCTAATGAAAGTCTGGTCGAAGAGGTGGTCAAGAATGGCAGCAGGTAAGAAGCACGGCAAGCACTGCAGGTGCAAGATTTGCCTGGTCACACCTGGAACCTTGGTGTACGTCAGGTTCCAGACTGACCTTCAGAAGTACGAGCGTTTCGTTGCTTCACGTGATGAAGCTTTGCGCCGGTCGCAGGTATTTACAGCAGCTGACTTCTCGTTGAGAGTTACCTCGCGTGATGTTCCCACAACTCGCCGTCGCCCAATTTCTCGGGCGGCGGCTTCACTTTTACCTAAGCATGAAAATAGCCCACCTTGCGATGGGCTATGGTGCTCGCTCGGAGCTCACTCGTACTTCGTGAGTGTACCATGTTCGATATCAGAGTTCCAAACGTACAGCGCGAACGGCATGGCGCGCGTCGGCGTGGCTCTATCAAGCGGGTGGCCACCAATTTCTACGTGCACGGTATCTCGTGGCTGCACCCAGTACCGGTAGCTGTTGGTTGCGTTAACTTCAAAACTGCCATCTACGTAGTAACGGGTAACAAATCCGCTGCCTGGGCTGTGTGCACCGTTGTAGTAGACAAACAATCCAAAGGCGTGCACACAGAGCAGGTACACAAGCATGACACATACGCTGGCCACCACGGTTGCGCGGGGGCGTGGCGGCAAAAGGATTGCCAGCACGCCGAAGATGAACAACACGTACCCAATGGCAAAAAAATGCATTGGTGCACTCTGAACGTACTGAACAAGCAGCATTACTATTCCTCCATTTTCACGAGCATAATAGCAGTTTTTCAATAGAAGTCAATAACGTATATACTACCCCCATGATTTACCTCATGACAGGCAAAGACGACTTTTCAAAAAGGGAGTTTTTTGAGCAGCTGAAGGCTAAAGAAGCTGGCGCGGATGTGCTTATTTTTGAGGGTGAAGGTTCGTCAAAAGATATTTTGCAGGCAACGTCTGAGCAGGGTCTTTTCAGCTCAAAGAAACTATTTAAAATCACAAACTTTTTTTCAGGAGTGAACGAAGATTTTCAACTCGATGCTTTTTTGGCAGCACTTGCACATTCAGGCAACACGTACGTGTTCATTGAGGATGCGCTCGACAAGCGCAAGAAGCAGAGCAAGGCTGTCACTGGCGACAAGCGGATTACGGCAAAGGACTTTGTGATCCCAAGTGGTCCAGCATTCAGCAAGTGGGTGGGTGATCGGGCAGCAACGTACAAAGCAACCTTTGCGCCAAAAGCCCTCGAGCAGTTCCTCTCGCGTCTTGGCATGGGGCAAGGTGAATTTGGCGACGAGCTCTACGATTTGTGGCAGGCTGATTCAGAGCTGCAGAAGCTGGCAACGTACGCAGCTGGCAACGCAATCACCACAGAAGACGTTGCAGCCCTTGTCTCAGAGAACATCGCAGAAGATATTTTTGCCGTGACGAATGCGATCGCGAACCGTAACAGGCCTGCTGCCATCACATCCCTCGTGAACTACATGGACAGGCTCCCAGGCAATGACGAGAAAGCAAAAATTATAAGCATCTCTGGCGTGCTCGCTGAGCAGTTCCGTGGCGTGCTCGTTGTGCAGGGCATGGCAGAGCAGAGAGTACCAGACGCTGCTATTGCCTCAGACACAGGCTACACCCCCGGCAGAATTTTTATGTACAAAAAAATTGCCAAGCAGTTCAGCCAAGCAAAATTGATCAGCGCGCTCCAGAAGCTAGAAATACTGGATACTGAAATAAAAACTGGTAGCAGCCCAGCAGCCCTGCAGTTTTTGATGATAGTCCAGTCAGCGTTACAGTAGTTGGATAAATAAAAACTGGCGTACGTTTTTGAAACGTCGCCAGTGACTCGTGCGTATCCCGCAGGAATGGTTGGTGTTTAAGTAGGAGGTGCTTTGATTTCGATGCAAATTTTGTACTTCTCACCATCTTCGTCGACGGTAGCAGTGAACCAATTTGATGAAATTGGTCTTTAAGAGATTCGTACCTGACCTGGGCAGAGTTGCACCCCAACGAGCCAGAATCGTTTTCCACCATGTGCAGCACGAATTCTGGCCAGCATGATCGGTCCTGATGGAGACTGCTAAAGCAGCCGCGCGACATTTGAGCACGGAAGGTAACTGTCGTGATGTCTTCTTCGTCCTCCTCCGTGTTCTCTTCGCGAGATTCAAAGTCTAGCAAACAGAGGAATGGAAAAGGGTAGAGACATGGTTGCTCAGGCAGAACCCGAACAGCCTGCTCTGCGATTTTGATAGCGGCCAATTCTATTTCGCCAAGTTCTATTTTCATTGAATTTCCTCCAAGAAATTGTAGATCTAAAGTATCATAATTTAACAAATTTGTCAACCAGAGTGCTACATAGCTGTAAAGGAATATATTGCATAAAAAAGAAGTCCTCTGCAGCGACTTCAGTCGGAGCAAAGAGGACTTCTTTTTGTTTTAGTGCTTACTTTCCGGAGCGCTTGCGCTCATTCATCGTTAAGTAGCGCTTTCTCAACCGAACGCTCTTCGGCGTAACTTCTACAAGTTCATCTGGCCCAATGTACTCGAGTGCCAAGTCCAAAGTAATTTCGCGTGGCGGCGTTAAGATAATTGCATCATCAGCACCAGACGAGCGCATGTTCGAGAGCTTCTTCGTTTTCGTGACATTGATCTCAAGGTCGCTGTCAAAAGCGTTCTTGCCAACAATCATGCCCTCGTACACCTCAACAGCAGGCTTGATGAACAGCGTGCCGCGTTCCTGCGCATTGTTCAAGCCATACGCGTTTGAGACGCCAGCCTCTGATGCTATCAAAGAACCATGCGAGTTTGCGCTGTCTGGCTTTTCCATCACAACTGGGCGGTACGAATCAAACAGGTTGTTCACCACAGCTGTGCCGCGCGTCTTGGTGAGCAGCGCGTTCTTCAGGCCAATGATGCCGCGCGTAGGCGCAAGGTACTCTGCGTGAATTTCAGACGTGCTGCCGCTCGACGCAGAAGTCTCGCTGCTGTCCATTTTCAACAGCTCGCCACCGCGCGTGCCCATTTCTTCAATCATGGTACCCTGGTACTGGCTCGGCACGTCAATGACCAAAATTTCGTACGGCTCAAGCTTCTTGCCAGTTGCGGCATCTGTTTTGAAGATGACCTCTGGCTGAGAAACTTGCAGCTCGTAGCCTTCACGACGCATGGTCTCTATTAAGATGCCAAGGTGCAGCTCGCCGCGGCCAGAAACCAAGAAGCTGTCTGTGCTGCCTGTCTCTTCAACGCGCAGTGCAACGTTTGTCTCAAGCTCGCGAAACAGGCGATCGCGAATGTTGCGCGACGTCACAAACTTGCCCTCGCGACCTGCGAACGGGCTGCTGTTAACCGAGAAGGTCATGCGCACTGTTGGCTCTTCAATGCTCACCGGTGGAATTTGAACTGGGTTTGCCGCATCGGCAATTGTTTCGCCAATGGAGATGTCGTCAAAGCCTGAGATGGAAACAATGTCGCCAGCCAGCGCATCTGGAATTTCAACCATGCCGAGGCCTTGGTAGCCCATGAGGTTGCTGACCTTGCCATTGACCTTTGTGCCGTCAACCTTAATTTGCGTGACAGCTTGGCCTTTTGTTACCTTGCCAGAGTAGATTTTGCCTGTACCCATTTTGCCCTTGTACGCATCGTAGCTAATTGCCAGAACCAGCATTGCAAAGCTGTCGTCTAAGTTTACTGTTGGTGCTGGAATATTTTTGATGACAGCTTCGAACAGGGGAGTAATGTCGCTCGTGTGGCTAGCCGCGCGTTCGAGCGCTGTCTTCACGTCTGGGTCTGCAACGCCGTTAATGGCAGATGCGTAAATAATAGGAAACTCGAGCTGGTCGTGGTTTGCCTTCAGGTCTACAAATAAATCAAATGTTCTGTTCACCACTTCGTCTATCTGGGCATCTGGACGGTCAATTTTGTTGATGACCACAATGGCACGAAGGCCAAGCTCGAGAGCTTTGCGCAGCACGAACTTTGTCTGTGGCATTGGTCCTTCTTTTGCATCTACCAAAAGCAGCACGCCGTCAGCCATTTTCAAGGTGCGCTCAACCTCACCGCCAAAGTCAGCGTGGCCTGGCGTGTCCACAATGTTGATCTTTACGCTGTTGTACATGACGCTCGCGTTTTTTGCCTTGATGGTAATGCCGCGCTCGCGCTCAAGCTGCCGATTGAGTCCATGATCAAGTCAGCGCCCTCAGCGACCTTCTTTGACCGTGTGCGTCTGTTTGAGCATTGCATCAACCAGCGTTGTCTTGCCGTGGTCAACGTGGGCAATGATTGCAATGTTTCTGATGTCTTCGCGTGTCTGTGCCATATGTATGTGGAGCCGTTAAGTGTAGCAAATAAAAATGCGCTGGAAGCGCAGAGAGATACTCTAAGTCCTGTGTAATTTTGACAGAAAAAGGGGATTGAGTCAAATGGTGTATAATGTTTTTAGCGCTATGTACTCACACCAAAACCAACGTTCCCAGAACACGAAACACATTCACCACGTCTTAAGGCGTGGGTCAATGTCGTACCCGGTTTCGATTGAGCAGCGCATTTACTCTGCGCTCATTGCGCCGACCATTTTCATACTCGCAGCCGTCATCCTGTTTGCAAGCCTGAACCTGTTTCCAGTTGGGCTCCACTCACAAATTTCAGTGTGGACGATTTTTAGCGCACTCGGCGCAACTTTTTCACGCCTGCTCATTGCGTACGTGCTCTCGCTTGCCGCGGCTATTCCACTGGCAATTCTTGCCACCCACAGCCACGTCACAGAGCGAATTTTCCTGCCGCTCTTTGACGTGACCCAGTCTGTGCCAGTGCTGGCATTTTTTCCGGTCATCATTCTCGTGTTCATCCGCTTTGGCTACTACAGCGCAGCGTGCGTGTTCATTCTGTTCCTCACCATGATGTGGAGCCTCGTCTTTAACATTGCCGGTGGCTTGAAAACTGTGCCGTCAGACGTGTTTGCCGCTGCAAAAGTTTTTAAGATCACGGGCTGGCGCTACCTGCGTGAGGTGTTGATGCCAGCAGTGTTTCCCCAAATAGTCACAGGTTCGCTCCTGGCGTGGGCGTCTGGCTGGAACGTCATCATTGTAGCTGAGGTGCTGCACACGTACATTCCTGGTGGCACGTCG
Source organism: Candidatus Doudnaibacteriota bacterium (assembly GCA_963840645.1). Taxonomy (GTDB): domain Bacteria; phylum Patescibacteriota; class Doudnabacteria; order UBA920; family VMFF01; genus CAWIZL01. Next base: position 409,588 of record CAWIZL010000004.1, on the reverse strand, counting down.
AGCCAAGACCTCTTTGGCATTGGCAGCATGCTCGTGAACGCCGTTGCGAGCGGCCGCAACGACGTGTTCGTGGTGACCATGCTCGTGCTCATTGCCGCAATCGCGTTCATCAACTTCTTCGTGTGGCAGAAGCTGCTGCGCTACTCTGAAAAATTTAGGTTTGAATAGCATGAACCCAACCATTGAACTCGACAACGTAGGAGAAACTTTTACGGGCAACAGCGTTGGCTTAAGAGGCGTGTCTTTATCAGTGGCACAGGGCGAGTTCCTGTGCTTGGTCGGGCTGTCCGGCTCTGGGAAGTCTACAATTCTAAAGTTGATTGCTGGCCTTGAGGTGGCCAGCTCTGGCATGGTCAAGAAGCCTGACAGCGTCTCAATGGTTTTCCAAGATGGCGCGCTGTTCCCGTGGATGACCGTTCTGGAGAACGTTGCAATTGTGCTCCAGGCAAAAGGGGATGCACCTGCAACAGTCCACCGTGACAGCGTTCACTTTCTCACGATGATTGGCCTAGCAGATTTTTTGGAAAAGTACCCGCGCGATTTGTCTGGTGGCCAGCGGCAGCGCGTGGGGATTGCGCGTGCGCTCGCGGTGAGGCCAGCTGTGCTCCTGCTCGATGAGCCGTTCTCAGCGCTCGATATCAAGACAACAGACGAGCTGCACGCTGACCTCATAAAAATTTGGGAGGCGAGCAAGGGCGAGCTGACCATTGTGATGGTGTCACACTCTGTAGAAGAAGCTGTTGTCTTGGCAGATGAGATCATCGTCGTGCAGGATCACCTGATTGCTGCTAAGTTTGCTATTTCACTGCCGAGACCGAGACGTGAGCAGGGGCATGCCTTTGGTTTGGAGATTGAACGTGTGAGAAACGCTTTCTTTTAAGCCCACGGGAAGGAGTTTTTGCGAGCGCTCGTTTCTTGGCTTTTGCTTCGCAAAAGAAACGAAACTCGAAGCTCGCAAAAACTCCTCCCCGTGGCCTGAAACAAAACCCACTCCCAACCCGTACAATTAAGAAACTACAACAATGACAATCTTCCAGTCACTCGTGTTTGCAGTAGTCCAGGGAATTACAGAGCTGTTTCCAGTCAGCAGTCTTGGTCACGCGGTCATCTTGCCACACTTGCTCGGGCTACACTTCAATATCAACGACCCAGAGTTCCTGCCATTCCTCACAATGCTGCACCTCGGCACTGCGCTCGCACTCGTTGCTTACTTCTGGCGCGATTGGGTGAGCATCATCAAGAACTGGCGCAAAGACAACTTGCTGCTGCTCTTGGTTGTCGGCACAATCCCAGCTGGCATCCTCGGCTTGCTGCTGCAGAAAAAACTAGAACCGCTGTATGGGAGCTTTGTGGTTGCATCAATGTTCCTCATTGTGAACGGTGACCATTCTGCTGGCAGGTGAGTGGCTGAGCCGCCAAGAGCGCATTCGCGGCTCGCTCGAACGCCTCACGCCGTGGCAGGCTTTCTGGATTGGCACAGCACAGGCGCTCGCGCTCATTCCGGGAATTTCACGTTCTGGGTCATCGCTCGTTGGCGGCCTGCTGGCAGGCCTTAGCCACGAGGCAGCAGCTCGCTTCTCGTTCTTGCTTGCAACGCCAATTATTCTGGCAGCGGGCTTGCTCGAAGTGCCAAAGCTGCTCAAGCCTGGCATGCACAGCAACTTTGGCGTTGCAGTTTTAGGGGGCGTGGTTGCAGGCGTTGTTGCGTACGCATCAGTTTCATTCTTGGTGAAGTACTTCAAGAAGAACGAGGTGAATGCGCTCGTGCCGTTCGGCATCTACAGCATCTGCATTGGCCTTCTATCTTTGATCATAAAATAGCATGGCGAAGCTACGGCAGTTTGGCAGGTGGATGAAGAGGAACGCATGGGCAATTGTTGCCGTTGCCGCAATTTTTGTAGCAGCTGGATTTGCAGCTGCCTACTTTCGTGTGAGACGCACAATAGGCCCAAACGTGCTGGCTCTCTCTAACTACGTGCAGCAGCCACAGACACTGGCGCAGTACCCGCTCTTGAACCCCTACTTTGGGGGTGACCTCAATGCGCAGGAGCTCTACGAACAGCGCTACCCGTACGAGGCGCACATTGATTCTGACGTCTCAAAAATTGTTAAGGCTAACTCTGGCACCACCATTGGTGTCTACTTCCGCGACCTCACAGACCCAAGCTGGGTTGGCGTCAATCCTGACGACCAGTTTTCGCCAGGCAGCCTCAGCAAGGTACCGCTCATGATGGCAATTCTTTCTGAGGCAGAGGACAGCCCAGCACTGCTCCAACAGAAAATTATCTACAACGGACCAGACTACATTCCATCGCAGAACATAAAGCCGTCGCAGTCTATCACGCTCGGCAAGGCGTACACGGTGAACGACATGATCTCGTACATGATTCGCTACTCTGACGACAACGCGTTCAACGCGCTGCTGAACTTGGTGACAGCCAGCAAGGTGCAGGACATTTTTGCAGACTTTGGCGTGAACCTGCCGCTCTCGACCAGCACGACCAACGCAGACTTCATTTCGCCGCGCAGCTACGCCCTGTTCTTCCGTGCGCTGTACAATGCAGCGTACCTTGATCACAACTACTCAAACCAAGCGCTCGAGCTGCTGACGCAGACAGACTACACGGGCGGTTTGGTGGCAGGTGTGCCATCTGGCACAACTGTTGCTCACAAGTTTGGCGAGCGTTCAGAAGCTGCCACTGATGGCAGCGGCGCAACGGTGTACGAGTTCCACGATTGCGGCATTGTGTACGGCAAAGATTCCACTGGCGGCAGCAACAACTACCTGCTCTGCGTCATGACAAAGGGCAGCAGCTTAGACGCGCAGCAGCAGATGGTGACAGATATTTCAAAGGCCGTGTGGAACGATGTGAGCCAGTACGCGAAACCAGTGCAGACGAATGAGAATTGACGAGGGGTCTTAAAAAAGCTATGATACGTGAGGAATAGCGCCTGACACAGCGGGCGTTACCGAAGCTCTTCACTTTTTCTGTGTGAGAGTTTTTTGTTTCTTGGTTCATACACTCGTGGTGGGTGTAGCTCAACTGGTAGAGCGTCCGCCTGTGGCGCGGAAGGTTGCGGGATCGTGCCCCCTTGAGCAAACACTTTCCCATGTGGCTACAGGTGAAGTTGATTGGATGTCCTGCCTAAGGTGAGTATCAGTAGGATCCTGACCACGTAGAATTTTTGTACCGGCAAATAAAGTGATATACTTTCCGTAATACTATAACTTACTCCCATGGACACCGAACACAACGCAGGCGAGCACTACCAGAGCCTAGAGCACCACACGGAGACCGTTGATACTCTAAAGAAAACCCAGGCTGACTATGATTTAGCCAGTGGGCTACGCGCCGAGGCTACACCCGAGGAAGAACAGGCTGCGGAAGCTATGATGGCAGAGGCCAAGCAAGAGATGGACAGGGCACGGGCGGACTACGACCAGGTGATCGCGCATGGAAAAGAAGTTGGTAACCAAGAAAAAAATTTAGAACTCTGGCTCGAGGCCTACCAAGAGCACTATGAGTACTTGATGAGCCAGGCCAGAGGCCTCAAGCAGAAAATCGACACCTTCAGATCTACCCTGCAATCGGACGAGCTCTTCACGCAGGCCAAGGAGCAATCGTTACCTCCGTACGTTGCAGACGAGATCGGTGACGACGAGGTTGGTCGCAACCGTGTCCGTTACGTGTTCATGGAAATGCTGGGAACCGAGATTGCCAATGCAAAGGCAAAAGGCTTGCTGCCTAAGGATGTCCTGGGCTCTGAGCAAGTTGATTCCCTATGGCAGCGTGCCATCAGACGATACAAGCTGGAGCCGAAGCAGGCCACTCTGGTTAAGGCACCAGCGGGGTGGACCCCGTGGCACAAAGAGAGACCGTAAAATAATTGTGAACAAAAAAGGGCGCTTCGGTAAATCACCGCTGCGCCCTTTTGCTTTTGATCTATCTTCACATTACATAGTTGGTAGGCAGAGCCTCCGCAACCAGCTCTTCCATTTCCACTGTCTCGCCATGTACTGGCAGCTTCCTGTCACACAGGACGAGATCTTTCAGCTTTCTTTGTTCTTCACCAGAGAGGAACTGGCTCAAATCTTCAATAGCTCTGATGCCAGCCTGCTGGTTATAGAAGACCCTGACTCCAAAGTCTCCCTGTAGAATTCCGAAAACCGTCGGCGGGTTTTCCAATTGCTCGACCGTAAACTTCACCACCACGTGCCTCCTTTTTCAATCTTTGATGTCTAACAGCACACTAATGCTCCAGGGGACTACTTCACCAAGGCGAAGTAGTCCCACCACGCGTCTATGACGGTGAACAGGTTCGACAGGCCATGGGCTGCCATCGCGCAGGCCGAAGCCTTTACGAATGACTTGCTCATACCTCCGCACTTCAGAAACACGAGGCCAAAGAAGAAGCCAGCAATGGCAACCTGCGTCTTCCCGGCCAATCCGTACGGGTGTATGGCGCCAAAAATTCCTGCGCAGGCAGCCATTGCCCCGAACACGTACGCTGGCTTCCTCGAAATGAACGAGACCACCACTGACAGGGGCAGCACGCGGAAGATAACCTCTTCCTTGATGGGGCCCCACAGAAACATGGTGGCGAACATCATCGCGTTGTAGTACCTGAACGGGGTGTCCCCGACCGCTGGGAGCGGTGGCGACGGCGCCAAGCCCAAGTTGATGAGGGCAGAGTCTACTGCGTAGTCGAGAGATATGACGACGAGAGCCGCAAAGACAACGTACCCGAGGACAGCCTTAAAGCCCTTTGCCTCGTCGGCGAGCCACTCCATGAAACTGTTCACGATTTTCCTCCTGCACGCTCTGGGTGGTATTTGCCGTAGGCAGCCCAAGAAGCACACCAGTATAACAAGAAGTCGCGAGAAAGTCTAGTCATGGACTTGACAAAATACCAAATATGAGGTAAATTATTACGTTGGTGTTTACACCACGAAAAGGAGGAGCTATGAGAGAAGGCATTCTCAATCAGCTGCCAAAGACGCTTCCGAAAGAAAAAGTTGTCCTGGTCGTAGGGCCAGACGACTTCCGCGGCCTCAACCAGGTCAAGTCGCTCATCGAAACCATGAACCGTGGCGGCGAATGGATCAGGGGTGAGTTCCGTGCGCAGGTGCCTGAATCGCAGGTCTCTGCCAGGGTCGGGGTTGTCCTGACCATGGTTGCTACCAACCACGGCACCCTCTCCAACATGCGGCGTGCCGCTAAGCAGGCAGGTGCCTGCTGCCCGAACCAAGCGCTGACCATAGGCGAGGTGAAGGACATCATCGGCGCCCTGGCCGACATCCGCAATGGAGCCGCGCAAACCACGGCACCACCTGTGGAAGCAAACGGTAACGGTCTCCACCCCGTACTCAACGGCGCAGCTCAGTACCAGCACCGTAGTGATACGGTTGATGCCAGGCTCCAACCTGTGGCACTTCAAGAAAATGAAGTGCCTACGCCAACTGCCGATCAGGGAGATCCGAAGGGCGAATCCGAGGAATCGGAAGAGCTCGATTCTGCGCTCACAGCTCTTGATAGCTTCGGCATTGCTTTCGCCGAGGCTCAGGATGCCGTCCTCAGGATCAGCGATCGGATGCGGGGTGTCATAGAGCAGCGGGACAAGCTCCAGCTGGCACTTACGGCCAAAGAAGAGGAAATTGCTGGCCTTCGGGAGCTGGTCGACAAAATGGCAGATCTGACTGGCAAGAATACCGCTCTCGCCGCTCAAAACAAGGAGCTTCAGGGAGAAGTCTCGCGTCTCCAGGGGGCGCTCGATAACCTCGACAGCCTCATCAAGGGGGCACGGGCACCCAAGAAGTAGCCCTCGCTCAACCACAGCCACGGATTTAATGGGAATCCGTGGCTTTTTCATGCCCGAAAAATAGTTGACATTTTGTCAAATATACCATATAATTCTGAATTCTTCTGGCAATACCTAGCTGTACCCCGAAGAAAGTCGAGAATGCAGTTTCCCAATTTTAGAGGAGGTTTTTACATGGCTTCAGAGCTCACGCAAAGCCAATCGGATACGTACGAACGAGCCAAGCAGTCCATAGCTAGCGAGCTCAATGAGGAAACCCTGAGTTGGGATTTCTCGAAGATGCTCGATCAGCTTGAGGCGGCCATCACCAGCAAGAGTCCCACGGAAAGTGGCGCAACCCGCAACGCGGTTCGCTTCTTCTGCCGCCACTACCTAAACATGAGGGGCGAATCCTTCCACGAAGCACGGCACTGGCTGTCTGGTAAATCACCTATGTTGGAAAAAGATATCCAGCTCGTGCTCCGCACCCTCAAAGCACTGGGGGACGCCACGTTCCTGGAGATCGAAATCCAACAACAACCCAAGAACGGTGACGAGCATGATTCATGCAGGGCACTTGCAGCTGTAGAAATATCAGTTGCTGAACTACCAACCAATCGTCCTGGATCAGGGGTCATCCGCAAGCTCATTGACCACACCATATCTCTATTCAACTCGCTCGTCGGGCTGATTGTTGAGTCTGGCGTAGCACCAGCAGATGTCTACGATGGCGATCGGATGCAAATCCGCGGTGCGCTGCAGAAAATCTGCGACGCGTTTGCCATCACCGTAGTTTTCCCAGAGCCGAACGCGGCTCGCAACCAGCCTGTGACGAGAGAAGACCTCTCAGACATAGGACTGCCACGTCGCAAGAGAAAGGGAAAGGCAAAGTCATGAAATTCCAGATGAAGGTTACCGCGTTCCACATGGTCGACAACCTCGCCACTGGCCTCTACGAGAGCGTCGGGCAGCGACTCATGGAGCTGGTGCGCAACTCAGTCGTCGCCAGCATGGCCAACCCCAACGTTTGGGAACCCAAGCGGGCGAAGATCGAGCTGTCGCTCGTTCCCAACCACCCGCTCTCGCCCAGCAAGAGCCCGGCACTCGTCGTGCTCGGACCACGGCTGCGGCCTGACCGATCCAGCGCTCGAGCGCTACTTCAACTGGCTCGGCACACCGCTGAGCCAGCTCCGCAATCACGTGAACGGATCGTACGGCGGCGCATCCCAGAAGGGCATCGGCCGACTGGCGGCGCTCGCTCTCAACGAGAACTGCCTGCACGACGATGTCATGACCCGCATCAAGAACGGCTACTACCTGCTCACCCGCACGTCGAAGACGGGCAACGTCCGCTTCGTGCCCGTCATCCCCGAGAAGGCAGAGACGGAGCAGGGCTTCGACACCGAGCGCTTCATCTCAGCGACATCCACCGAAATGGGCTTCTCAAGAACCTCCAGGGACCATTCACGGCGATCGTCATCCCGACCCCCATCTTCAAGAGCCACGCCGAGATCTACGAGGCAATCAAGTGGCTCCTCCCGCGCGAGCAGGACAAGATGTTCGATCTCACGATCGGTGGCAAGGCAATGCAGCCGCCCCCGCTCGAGAAGGAGATCAACCTGTCATCAACCGACGGGCGCTACCGTGCCCGCCTCGCCGCGGGCAACACCGACAGCGACGGCATCTGGCTGTGCGACGATGAGACAGGGTTTCGGGTGGCGAGCTGCCAGAAGCTTGGCAGGCTGCTCCCCGATCCGTTGTGGTACCCCGATCTCGTCGGGGACATCTTCGCACCAGGGCTGCTCCGACACCAGAACACCGCGCGTAGCACGCTCGCCAAGGAGTTCACCCGCAAGGGCAACAAGGAGTGGCAGCGCCTGCTGATGTTCCTCATCAGGGACGTCGCATCACAGGCAAAGCAGCTCATCGAGCGGGACTCGATCAACGGTAGTGCTGCGGAAACCTTGGACGAGCTTGCAGAGCTGTTCAACGAACGGTTCGGCCTCATCATCGATGATGGTGACAAGGGTGGCGAGCCCCGCAAGCCCCGCGATCCGAAACCCGCCGAACCTGGCGGTAAGGATGACGGCGGCGAGAAGGGAGAACCCGACCCTGAACGGCAGTACCGGCGGCACATCGCCATCCGCGTCCGCGACGAGGTCTTCTACCTCTACCGCGGCCAGACGCTCCACCCATACGTCTTTGCCCAGGTCAGCCCCAACAATCCGAAGATGATCTTCGTGAATGTGAGGGGGGGGTACAAGGCACTGCCCGACCAGAAGGTCGCCCGGCGCGAACACTGCTTCGTCCAGGTGCTCATGGCAATCGGCGCGAGCAAGTTCCCCTCTGACCGCTACCAGGCAATGATGTTCGCCAACGAGGTCAGGGGCGAATTCCTCAAGTAGCAACGCTCTGAAGTCAAACAAAGAACCCCACGATCAAGTACTGGTCGTGGGGTTATTTTTATCGCCGAAGTTGTTGAAGTAGCGGAACGGCTTGCCGATGAGGGTGGTTGGGAAACCAGCCGCCACCAGCTTGATGGCCTGTCGGTACGAGAGCAGCGTACCGATCTCCTGGTCGTTCTCGGCGAGCATTGTGACAATGCTCGTGATCACGCCTTCTTCGCTGGCGAGCTCTGCTTCCAGACGGCCTTTCTCTGCTCTAGCCGCCTGCTCATCCTCACATGCATCGAGGTTGAGAAGCTGGGTCGTCACGGACAGTCTCTCCCGTTTCGTATCCCGCTCGTTTTCCAGGTGCTCCTGGACGTTCCTGACTGCATCGCTCCACTGCTCGCGGCGGCGGAGTTCGGTGCAGATCTGGTCGAGCGTTAGATTGAGAGACTGCTCTGATCGTGGCTCCACATGCGTGAGCTCCTCGGCAAGTTCAGCAGCCTGCGCTTCTGCGCCAGCTACCAAGTCGAGAGCGGCGCGGTCGAGATGCTCTACGGTTTCCAGCAGTGCATCGATTGCTGCCGATAGCTCTACGTTGTCCTGTCCAAGGCCAATGTCCTTGATGAGCCTCAGCAGGGTCTCGATGAGCAGCTGTTTGGATTCGGTGTCCGTTGTTCCGAGCTGCAGGTGCGTTGCCAGCTCTTCTTCGGTGTATTGAACTGCGCGAGAAATCTCTCGCGTGTTACGCAGCTCAACAACCTTTTGTAAAGTTTCGAGTGGTAGTGCGGGCGATTTCTTTTGCGGTTCCATTTCAACCCTCCTCAGGATTCACAGTATTATAGGTTTTTTAATCAATTATGTCAATTTCGCCTTATTTCTCGACTTGACAAAAAGATGATTTACTATTACAATTGATAGTTCTGTTGAGAAATTTTTCTCTGCGGAAATGTTTTTTCAAATCTATCAGGAGGCCTTATGGAGGCTACTAAAGAGCAGGTAATTCGACTTTTCCTATCGTTCCTGTCGCGGTACGTTCCCATCGGGCAGGCGCAGCTTGCGACCTTGGGCGGACGAGGCCTAGAAGCCAAGCTCTGGTCGGAACTCAACGTTCCCACAGAGCACGGCTGGCTCATCGAGCGCAACAGGCAGCGGGCGGGCGATCTCATATCTACCCACCGCTACGGCACGCACAACCAACTCCGAACCTTCGACCGCATCCTCGCTGGACACGGCGAAGCGCGGGCGTACATTGACGGCTTCCACCTCGACTTGTGTGGAACCATGAGCAACGCGGCTATTCAGAACTTCTCACCCGTGCTCCCGCTCGTACTGAAGAGCACTGGCTGCTGCCTGGCAATCACGGTTGCAGACCAGCGGCGCAACCTGGTGCTCGAGCAGTGGCCGAGCTTCCGAGCGCGGGGCAAGCGGCTGTTCGGCTCACAGGCAAGCACCCTGTACGACCAACTCGTAGCCCAACAGCGCTGTGTGCCCGTCAGGCAGGATGCCTCGGCTTTCTTCAAGCCCTTTGATGCGGCCAAGGCTGCCAAGCGCGAGTTCGGCCTGCTCATCGAGATGGCCGAGCTCCTGCGCGTTCAGCAGCTGCCGTGGGTGCCTGTCTTAATCGAAAGGTACATCTACGTCAGCCGCTACAAGCGCCAGCCCTTCCGAATGCGAACGTACTTCTTCCACTTCGGACAGCAAACACCGAGCTGCTCAGAGCTCGCCTTCGCGCAAGCGTGGGTGGGCAGCAAACTTTTCTTTGCCAACGCGACGGCATTCGCTGAGGTCAGCGTGCCACCCGTTGGTACAGCAGTTCAACCAATCGCAGTTCAACCCGCAACGAAAGGAAGTGAAACGAAGATGGAGAATACCTCAAGACTCAACGAACTCGTCAGGGTGCTGGGCGGCGATATACAAGCCGAGTACACCCAGCTCTTGGCCGACAGCCAGCAGCTCAGCACATTCCGCGCCCTGCTCGATGCAGCGCGGGGAACAAGCATAGCCAACGGCCATGCTCCACAGGCGCAGGCATCTCCCGAGCCACCGCACACGGCTCAGGCACAACCGAGGAGCCCCCGCCGCGCCAAGAAGACCTGGGCAGACCTCTCGCAGCGCGAGCAGCTCGAGTGGGCGATCAAGGCACTCGAGATGCGGGACCAGCTCAACGGGAAGTTCACCAACGGCCCGTGGGAGAAGTTCCTCAAGGCTGACTTCGGCTACTACAGCAAGGAGGCTCGGCTACAGCCTGCGTTCCGCCATTGCCCGAGCCAGCGGGAAGTTCCGCGAGGGCTTCGAGGCAAGGGTCAAGGCTGTCTTCGGCGACGAGGCAAAGCCGTACCTCGACCGCCTCGCGAACCTCTCTCAGAGGTAGCCTCCAACCGCATGCGCAGAATGCGCATGCCCAACTTACGGCTCGGATGAAACCATCCGAGCCTTCACCTTAGAAAATCACTCGATGGTTTGCTGTGGTGAGAGAAAAAAGGAGGAGTATGAACGTCAAGAAGCTTCGGCTGTACCTGTACGTAGCGGTTTTTGTTTTGCTGTGCTGCATCTGGCTGCGGGCTGCCATTCCGCACGCCCGTGCAATCCTGCACGACCCCCACGGCAACGAGCGAGGGCTTGTGCCAGAGTGGTCGCTGATCCCCATGTTCATGGGCGTGGCAATATTCCACGTCTCGTGGGTGCTGGAGAAGTACTTCAACTACAGGATCCGCAGAGCCCAGGAGCGGCACGGGTTCTCCCAGGGCTGGATGGCGAGCATCGGGAGTGCTCCCCGAGAGTTCAAGCCTGAGGAGCGCATCGCCGCCATCGACACCCACCGCGTAACCCAGCTCGAGCTGCGTAAGGCTCAGGCCAAAGCGTGGTTCAGCGATGTGTACGACCTCATAGCTTTCACGGGCAGCATCGTGATGACGTTCCCGCTCTGGCCTCTCCTGTACATGATGTACGGGGCGCTGCTCGGCATCGAGAAGTGGTCAAGCCAACCCGTCTTCTTTCTTCGGGAAGAGGACGGGGTTTTTGTAAACAGGTAGTTTTATTTTGTTATGGCAAATGCCTTATGTTTCAGAGAGCTCGCTATCGGTAGCGCTTGGAGCCATGAGATCATGACCCCGTTTCCAGATGCTTCGGTGACAAACTTGAGAGCCCTGTGCTGAGAGTTCAAGGTTGTGAAAGAAGAAGCTGTCTCATCTGGCACGCGGAGAATCAAAGGTGTTCTTTACGAGCCTGGTATTAAAAAAGGCGGCCCTGGTGAGAGCCGCCTGTAGAATGCGCTGAGCGTTTGCTACGTTAGATGTTCGTGGATGGTTTGTAAGCTGACCATCCTGTGGTAGATGCCGTCGGTCTCGGTCATGAGCACGTGGTGCGTGCCCTCTGCTTCCTTGCCGCCGTTGTTCATGACCACAATTTTGTCCGCACCCCAGATGGTGGGCATGCGGTGGGCGATGACGATAGACGTTACCCCCTTGAGAACCTCCTTGAGTTCGTGCTGTATTTCCTGTTCTGTTAAGGCATCTACAGAGCTGGTTGCCTCGTCCAGAATCAGGAACCTCCTGCCGCTGACGATTGCACGCGCGAGAGCCATGCGCTGCTTCTGGCCCCCAGATAGCTTCATGCCCTTCTCGCCGACTTTTGTTTTGTAGCCGTCTGGCAGCGACTCTATGAACTGGCTGAGGCCAGCCTGCCGAGCCGCCACGGCAACCTCTGCTTCGGTTGCCTCTGGCCGTGAGAGCCGAATGTTCTGCTCGATATCGCTATCGAATATGAACACCTCGTCCCCCTGCGGCACGTACGCGAACAGCGACCTGAGCGTTTCGAGCGGCCACTGCTTAATGGGTATGCCGCCGATGAGAATTTCACCGCTCGTAACCTCAAAGAGGCGGAGCAGTAACCTCCTCAGCGTGGTCTTGCCTGAGCCTGATGGGCCAACAATGGCAACCTGCTCGCCATCGTTCACCACCAGGCTCACGTTGCTGATTGCTTCCCTGGCGATGCCCGGGTAGCAGAACGTGACGTCTCTGAACTCGACGGTCAGGTGACGCGGGACGACGAGGTTGTGCCGAGTTTCTGGCCCATCGACAATTTCTGGTTGCTCTTTGCTGAGCCTGTGCAGCCTGTTGATGCCCTCGCTGCACTCGCCGACCCGTCGAATCATCCTGGCGAACCGCCAGAACGAGCCGAGCAGTCGTTCACTGAGCGTGTACACGAAGAATACCTCGGCGACCGTTATGGTCTTGTGGTAGACCTGCCACATGAGCACACCCAGGACGAGCCTGCTCGTGTTCTGTATGACAGCGCTGCGGATTGCGTTGTACCGAAAGATTGTCTTGCGTGCTTCTGTATTGCCAATTTCGGTGATGCGGTCGTTGGTTGCATCGTGCTCTGCTATGGTTCGGTCAACCTGGCCGTAGATAGAGAGGGTCTCGTGTGCCTTGACCGCTTCCTCTGTGCTCTGCCACAGTTCCTCGTACAGGTTGTGCCGCTCTACCCGCATGGGCAGGCGGAAGTCTTCGCCCCTTTTTGTGACTGCAATGAACAGGGCGAGCGAAGCTAGGGTGATGCCCGCGATGAGCGGTGAGAAGTACAGGAGCGGCGGCAGGGTCAGGATTGCCTGCATGGACGTGGGGATGAACTCCCACGCCATCATGTCGGCAACCTCTTCTACTTTGCGCTTGCCGTTGTCCGCTTTGCCGATGAGCACGCCGCTGTTGTTGCGCTGGTGCCATGCGGCATCCTGTGACAAAAAGACCTTCAGCACGAGCATGTCGACGTGCTTGGCAATCGGGAACAGGAGCTTTGAGACAATGTGCCAGTCGAGCAACCCATCGTTGAGGCGGAAGAGCGTGTCGAAAACCTCTAGCGCTACGAAGAAGCCGACCCACACCCACGTGCTGGCGCTGTTCTGGTACATGCGGATTGCGCCGGTGAGGATGTAGCTGTTGACCACCTGCGCTGCTTCGTACACGAGCACGATGAGCAGGAACAGGTAGAATTTTTTTCGGAATGGCTTGAGCAGTTCAGCCAGCTGTGCGTACGTTTTGAACATTCCATCTCCTTCAAATTTTCAAAGAACAAAAAACAGCCGAGGCTTTCGCCGCGGCTGCTGGGGGCAAGGTGTGGTAGGCGTTCCTAGCCTAGGCCATTATGCTTGCCGGCAGAGGCCGGGGAGAAAGTGCAACCAATCGCAAAGACATATCCTAGCGGTCAGCCGTCTTTCTCTGGGCTTCCCCAGTTAATGGAAATATTGTTAGTATCGTAACATAGGCTAGGATTCTTGTCAAATCGTGGTTGACGGACGCGTATAAATTGGGTAGTATTATTAAGTAGTTCAATAAGGACTGCGCCTGACACAGCGGGCGTTACCGAAGCTCTTCACTTTTTCTGTGTGAGAGTTTTTTGTTTCTTGGTTCATACACTCGTGGTGGGTGTAGCTCAACTGGTAGAGCGTCCGCCTGTGGCGCGGAAGGTTGCGGGATCGTGCCCCGTTGAGCAAACACTTTCCCATGTGGGTGAGGGTGAAGCTGATTGGATGTCTCGCATAACATAAATGGAAAACATTCTGTAATTCTGCTACCATGTAAGCATATTTATGCGCAATCCTGAAAATACATCTCCCATAGAAACAGCGGTTGCAGCGCAGCCAGAGCAGGCCTTCCACGCGCTGAGGGGTAACAAAGAAAGGGATATTCTCGCCCAGTTCACCCCCGAGCAGCAGGCCGAAATTAAACGCAAGCAGCAGGTGCTCTCTTCGCTGGCGTACTTCATCGGCAAGGACTTCCGCATTCCCGTAGAGCTGAACGAGCCCGGCCAGGGCTGGCACTGGGATTTCAAGGAAAACATCATCAGGATCGATCCCCAGGATCTACTGGAAAAATCAATGGACTACCTGCGCTTCGTCATCTGCCACGAGGGCGGACACAGGCGCATCACGAGGGCTGACTTCATACCCCTGGAAGAGTGGCGGCAGCCTGGGTTCTCGTTCATGATGAACGCCATAGAGGATCCGCGCATGAACAACTTCGTGGCCGAGAGCTACCCAAAATTTCGAGAGCAGATGGCCTTTGCCTACCAGCAAGATTTAAATTTTGAGACTGTTGCGAAAGATAAGGCGAACGAAAAACTTGGTTACCAGCCAAAGTTCATGCAGGCAGGCTTCGAGTACATCAAGCAGTGGTTTCGTGAAACGAAAAACGAAGACTTTGAACTGAGCGCTGACTTGCCGCAAGAGGTTAGAGACGTGGTCAGCAGCACGCTGCTAGCCGCCCAGGATTCCTGGCTGCGCTACCCATCCAAAGCAGAGGCTGACAGCAGCGAAGAGCTGGTTACCCAGTACGCCAAAGTATCCTACACCATCAACCGTGATCAGGTCTGGCCAGAGTTCAAGAAGCTGGTCGAGCAGGACATACAGGATCAGCAGGTGCAAGAACTAATGCAGGAGGCGCAAGCGCCAACACCTGGAGGTGGCAGCGGCCAAGGTATCCCACAGGAGCTCAAAGACAAGCTCACGCCAGAAGAACAGGAGCAGCTGGAGCAGGCCATGGCGGAGGCAATAGAAAAGGGGGCTGGAAAACCTCAACTTGGTGAAGGCCAGCCATCGCCAGACGGGCAACCCCAAGCTTCTCCGGTGAGCCTGGACTCACTGTCCGAGGAGCTAAAGAAGAAAATTTTAGACTACATCGAGTCTCTCCCCGAGGAAGCCAAAGAGGCGCTGCTCGCAAAAGCACAGGCCGCTCTACGTGAATTTCAAGAACAGCTGAACGGAAGAGCTCCAGGGAAAGCTCTCAGAGAATCCTGAGCAGGCCGCCGAGGAATCCCAGGACAAGACAGCCAAACCTGAGGGTGACCCTGACCAGCAAAAGCCAACGGTGAAGCCTTCGCCATCCGAACCGAGGAAGCAACCACCCATCGATGAAGCCGAGCTGAAGAAGTACCGTGACATGATCGCGCAAGAGGTCAAGAAAGACGCCAACGTTTACGAGCAGATGAGGCAAGAGGTTCTGCCCGTCATCGAGAGGCTCGAGCAAGACCTGCGCGAGATATTCGTCGCGCGTAGGGCGCGAGGCTGGACGGGTGGTTTCAAGACTGGCAAGCGCATAGACATCAAGCGCAGGATCCAAGAAAAGGCCAAGGACGTCCCCGTCGTCGAGAGCAGGGCGTGGCAGAAGCGAGAGCTGCCAAAGGAGAGAGACTACGCCATTACCCTGCTGGTTGACCTGTCAGGATCAATCGCACAGAACGGCAAGATACAGGAAACTTTCAAGGCGGTCATCGTGCTGGCCGAGGTTCTGAACAGGCTCTCTATAGACATTGAGATCCTAGGCTTCAACGACCGCATCTACGAGTACCAGAACTTTGGCGAGGTAATCTCCAAGGCAGCACGCGAAAAAATGGGCGGCATGCTCGAAGAGGTGCACGACAGCAGCGGCACCGGCAAGGCACAGTACAACGACGACGGCTGGGCGCTCGAGCAGGCGTCGCAGCGGCTCGCCAAACAGAAAGCCGACCACAAGTTCCTCATCGTCTTGTCCGATGGCGTGCCCGAAGAGTCCCCGATGCACCCATCCTCCAGGTACGACCTCTCTGGAATCATCAGGCAGGTCAGTGAGCAAACCGACCAGAAGCTAATCGGCCTCGGCATTGGCAGAGGCACCGAGCACGTTGCCAAGTACTACCCCAACAGCATGGCGAACGTTAAGCTCCAGGAAATGGCTGGCAAGCTGGCTGACCTGATCGAAGAAGTCATTGCAAACTACGGCAAATTTTAGTATAGTTAGCATAAATTATGCAGCATCCTGACGAACTAGAAAAGTTTCTGAGAGCAGCCTCTGGGCAGCAAGAAGCGGCTCTTGTAATTGCCAAAAACGAAGAAGCTTTCCAAAAAGTGAGGCGCACGCTCGAGGAAGATAGCTTCACCAAAGCCGAGGGCGTCACCGAACTGCTGGCACGAATCGATGGAGGTGGCAAAATATATTTCGCGCTCTCAGACACCATGGACAAAGATACCTACGATTTTCTCGTCCAGTACCCGACGGGCCAGGTAGAGATTTTTGATCGATCCAAAATGCAGTCCCACGTTGCAGTGCCAGACTACGGCAACCTCTCAATCGCCGTGCTCATCACGACAAAAAATTTAGCAGCCCTCGAAGCGCAGGGGTTCGATCTGCGTGGGCACACCGGCATTGCCTACCAAGCCTAATACTATGCGCTCACCTGAATCACAATTCAAGGCGTTGACCCCAGAAAGTACTGGCGCTGTTCCCGACACCAGAGACCAAGGACACGCTGCCCCAGAGTCAGTACAAGAAACAACTGAATCGGTTTCATACCTGGGCGTGGCTCTCGAAAAAGCTACGGTTAAGGGTGGTGATTTTGTACCAAAGCGTGAACAATACGAGGATTTTATCAATGACAGAGAAATTGCCCTGCCCCTGCAGCGCGATATCGCCGTCGCTTTTTTGAACGGAGAGCCGCTCCTGGTTGACGGGGGCACTTCCCTGGGAAAAACCACCACCGTGAGAAAGATGTGCAGCGAGCTCGGCTACGAGGTCCACTACGCCAACCTCAATGGCGCTACCGACGTCGAAGACTTAATGGGCAGGTACATCCCGAACCCGCACAAGAGAAACGTCGATGACCCCGAGTACATCTTTGCCGATGGCAAGGTTACCTCTGGCCTGAGGCAGGAAAAGGGGAAAATTAAGGTGATCATCCTCGATGAGTTCAATGCCTCTGCCCCCAACATCCTCATCCGCCTGCACGAGGTTCTAGATGCCCTCGAGCGCGGGGGCGACGTCGTCCTCTCCGAAGATGCATCTGAGGCCGTGGGTGTGAACAAGCAGCGCACCAAGATCGTCGCCCTGATGAACCCGCCCGGCAAGGGCTACTTCGGCAGAGAGCCCTAGATCCAGCACAGCTCAGGAGGTGGGTGTACAAGAAGCTGCCATCAGAGCTGCCCGAGAGCACGTTCTCACACTCAACCGACGTTCTGTTCGGAGCCGAATCGGCAACGCAGGAAATGGCACAGAAAGCATTCTTGAAAGCCCGTGACCAACTGCTGGTACCTGAGCAGCTCCAAGAAATCCCGGGCATGCCAGAAATCTTGACTAAGTACAAAGAGTTCCACAAGGCTGCCAAGGAGGCCTCAAGAACAGGAAGATCGCAGATGCCAGCCCCAGCCGTTCATGTACGACGACCGCATGGAGCCGCGCCGCGTGAGGGACTTCGTCTTGCGCTTCTACAGTGGCGACATCAACGAGACCTTCCAGCAGGCGCTCGAGTACTACTACGCCAACAAGCTGGAGAGCCCAGAGGACAAGCAAAAGCTCGGAGAAATAATTCGCCTCGTGGAGTACAAGCCTCCCGTTGAATCAAAGCGCAAAGGTTTGGAAGCAGTGGGAGAAAATGAGGTGCTCATCAATGGCGAAAAGGTTACCTACGATCCAACGAAGCGATTCTTGAGCATACCAATCGGCACCCTCTTCAATGAAAAGGCCACGGGCAAGAGCTGGGTTCTCGTGGGCACGTGGAACCAAGCGAGAGCTGGCAGGGATGCACCCACAGCTAAGCGGAATACTCAAGAGCGGCGAAGAGGCTAGAGCCGTGGGTAGCGACGAGCTGGGTAAAGGTTTTGAAAAATCAACCTCAAGCGAGAAACGTGGCGAGACTTCGCTAGAGCGAGCCGAGAAATACTGGGGGCAGACGTCTTCGCCTACGCAGAAATTCAAGCCGCGTTCGGCCCAGAAATCTCCATGGCGAGTGCAGACATACCCCCTATTCCGTACAGCGAATCACAGCTGGCAATGGCTAGGAGACATGGCGAGATGCTGGTGCTGCGCGTCGGCAAAGACCGGGCCGGAAAACCCCTCACCATGAAAAGAATACACGAGATCGGGCAGCCTCGCATGGGATTTGACGAAGGCAAAATGCTGTACGACACGGCGTGGTACAAGGACGAGGCTTTCTACAAAGACGCAGCCCTGCAAACCGAGTGGGCGCTCGTTGGAAAGAACTTTGTCCCAGACTCTACCGGCAAGGACTACATTGAGCAAACGAGGGTGCTGCGCGACCACCTGAAAAAGATCGGCGGGTTGACCGACGACGAGTTCAAAGAGTGCAGTGACGATATCCTCGATCGGATTAGAAAATTGGTGGACTCAGACCGGACAGCTGCATCTGGCCAGTTGGCGGAGCTGATGGTGAACAAGAACCACCGCCGCAGCCCAGCAGAGGCTCTCTACGAGTGGACGCTCCGCCTCAGGAACAAGAAAGAGAGGACGCTCGAGTCTACCTACGACTGGACAAGCGGTCGTGCCTCTGACGGCGATTTGGTCCTCTTCGGTAATGCCGGTACCATGGGTGCCTATGTCGACGGGGACTTGCCTGGCTACTCGAACGACAGCCTCGGCGTGGTGTCTGTCCGCTAGCTTCTTCTCTGCTTGAGCCTTTGCCCCTTGTGTTTTGAACCTTTGGGTCTTTCCCCCCGCAGGGGGTCGCGGCAAATTTTTGCAAAGCGGTAACCTCTGCTATCCTTAAGCCAACACCATGCAGCAGCTAGACGACCTCAACAAATTTCTAAGCCTTGCCTCTGGACAGCGAGAGGTTGCCCTGATCATTGCCCAGGATGAAATCCACCTGCGCGAACTCGAGCGATCTTTAGAGGAGAAAGGCTTTGGTAAGGCGGGCAGCGCTTCCGAGCTGGCGAGGCGCATAGCTGAGCCTGGAAAAATCTTCTTCACGCTCACAGCCACGGTAGATAAGAGTGCCTACGATTTTGTCGCGCAGTACCCCACTGGCCAAGTTGAGATATTTGACCACTCTCAAATGCGATCCCACGTGGCGACACCTGACTACCAGGGATTGTCGGTTGCCGTGCTGGTTACGCAGCAGGATCTGGCAACCCTCGAGGGTCACGGGTACGGACTCCGCACGCACACCGGCATTGCCTACCAAGGTTAACTCTATGCGCTCACCAGACACACAATTCAATGCACTGACTCCTGGAGAAATAGGCGTTCGCCCTGATCCAGAAACCTCTGAAACGTCGAAGGCCAGAGAAGCGATACGGGAAACTGCAACCTCGGTAGCCTACCTGGGCGTCGGCTTGGAAAAGGCAACCGTGCGCGGCGGAGACTACGTTCCCAAGCGTGAACAGTACGAAGACTTCATAAACGATAGCGAGGTTGCCCTGCCCCTCCAGAGGGACATCGCAGTGGCGTTCCTGAACGGCGAGCCCATGCTCGTCGACGGCGGAACGTCGCTCGGCAAAACGACGACCGTCAGGAAGATGTGCAGCGAGCTCGGCTACGAGGTCCACTACGCCAACCTCAACGGCGCTACCGATGTCGAAGACCTCATGGGTCGCTACATCCCCAACCCCCACAAGCGGGGCACCGATGACCCCGAGTACATCTTTGCCGACGGCAAGGTAACCTCGGGGGCTCAGGCAGGAAAAGGGCAAGGTCAAGGTGATCATCCTCGATGAGTTCAACGCCTCTGCCCCCAACATCTTGATCCGCCTGCACGAAGTGCTGGATGCCCTGGAGCGAGGTGGAGACGTCATCCTGTCTGAAGATGCTTCCGAGGCAGTCAGCGTGAGCAAGCAGCGCACCAAGATTATTGCCCTCATGAACCCTCCGGGCAAGGGGTACTTCGGCCGTGAACCCCTCGACCCAGCCCAGCTGCGCCGCTGGGTCTACAAGAAGCTGCCCTCAGAGCTGCCCGAGAGCACGTTCTCTCATTCAACCGATGTTCTTTTCGGCGCTGAGAACAGTGCCCAGGCAGTACCCAAAGAAGCGTACCTCGCCGCACGTGACCAAGCCATAACCCCAGAACAGCTCCAAGAAATCCCAGGTATGCCAGAAATTCTAGCCAAGTACAAAGAGTTCCACAGGGCAGCTAAAGAACTCCTCAAGAACAGGAAAATTGCTGAAGACCAGCCCCAGCCGTTCATGTACGACGACCGCATGGAGCCGCGCCGCGTCAGAGACTTTCTGCTAAAATTTTACAGTGGCGACGTCAACGAGACATTCCAGCAGGCACTCCAGTACTACTACGCCAACAAGCTGGAAACCGACAGCGACAAAAAGAAGCTCGGCGAACTCATCAGGCTCGTCGAGTGCAAGCCGCGGCCAGCAGACTCGAAGCGCCGCAGCTTGGACGGCACAGCCGAACCTGCGCCTGTTGCGCGAGAGCGGCGGGAAACTGCCAAGGGGGAAACAACGTACGAGCGTGCGAAAGAAATAATGGGCAACGACTTCCTGGGTGTCGAGGCCATACGCAAATCCTTCAATGCTCCCATGTTCACGGCCGGTGAATTCGATACGGTTCCCTACAGCCAGGAAGAGCTGGAACGTGCGAAAAAACTCGGGGAGATGCTGGTGCTCCGCGCCCGCCCAGGGCGAGAGTTCACGATGAAGCGGATGCGGGAAATTGTTAAGCCCACCCTATCCAGCGAAGACGGCAGGCTGCTGTACGACCAGGACTGGTACGAAGGGGAAGATTTTTACAAGAATGAAATCCTGAAGGACGGCTGGGTCTCTGGTCAGCAACTAACCTCCTGAGAAGCTCAACCGATAAAGACTACATAGAGCAGACCAAGATGCTGAGGGATTACCTAGAAGACCTCGGCTCTCTCTCAGAAGCTGAGCTGCGAGAGTGCAGCGATGCCAAGCTACAGGGGTCAAAGATTTGCTCGAGGCCGACTACAGTGCCAACTGGGAGAAGGTATCGCAGGAGTTATCGAGCTTGCTGCTAAACCAAAACCACCGTCGGAGCGTACGGGAAGCCCTGTACGACTGGATTTTAATGTTCAAGGATAAGGGTGAGCGACTGCTGGAAAATGACTACGAGTGGGCCAATACTCGTGCCTCTGACGGCGATTTGGTCAGCTTCGGTCATGCCGGTACCGGGGGTGCCTATGTCGACGGGGACGGGCCTGCCGGCTCGTTCGGCAGCCTCGGCGTGGTGTCTGTCCGCTAGCTTCTTCTCTGCTTGATCTTTTGTTGTTTGTGGTTTGAACCTTTGGTTCCGTAACCCCCGTAGGGGTCGCGCCAAATTTTTGTGCTACAATTTGATTGGCTAATGCAGGGTCGTGCAAGCACTGCCCTCGCCAACGTAACTTCACAGAGAAGAACTGCTTGCCTTTCTCTGGGCAGCCAGCTGCCGCATTCTACCGACAGCAGGCGCTACCTGGCAACCCCGGGGTGTGCCTGTCCTGAGCGGATGGAGCAAGGCAAACGCCACGTCGTGCCTCTGACGGCAATTTGGTCAACTTCGGTAATGCCGATACCAAGGGTGCCAATGTCAACAGGAACAAGCCTGACAACTCGAACGACAACCTCGGCGTGGTGTCTGTCCGAAGCGCTTCTCGTGAATACACAAAACCAACAGCACTACCTGTTGGTTTTGTGTAGACTCGCCATCCAGCCGCCAAGCATCTTCCCGATCTCCTGGAGCTGCGCCTCGTAATCCCTATACAAGCTCTCGTCCAAGGAGCGGGTATCTTTGGCGAGACGTATTAGAATCTTTACGCACTCCAGAGAAACGTTGGCCTCAGTGAGCATCTGAATTTTTCTGCTTACCTCTCTGGTGTGATAGCCGGTGACAAGGGCAACCAAAATTTCTAACATTACGTTCTCCACCTTTTGGCCAATTGCAAAACGTTCCTCTTTGAGCATGGTTCTGCACCTGGTGTGCCAGGTGCAGAACAGTCCGTAGAGCGCTTGAAATATTGCGGTGTGGTAAACTGTCTTCGACGCGGCATCTTGATTCATAGATTCATGTTTAATGACATAGCCTGTACGGACAACCTATTTGCAGCCTGGGAAGAGTTTCGGGACGGGAAGAAGAACAGGAAAGACGTGGCTGATTTCTGGGTGAACCTGGAAGACAGTATCTTTCAGCTGCGTGATGATTTGCGGGAGGGTTCCTACCGGCACGGATCGTACTTTTCTTTTTTCGTGTGCGACCCCAAGCGCCGGCACATCCACAAGGCTGGCGTGAGAGACAGGCTCCTGCACCACGCCGTGGTGAGGGTCATAGAGCCCCTGTTTGATCCTGGTTCATATATGATTCATGGTCATGCCGAAAGGGTAAAGGTACGCACAGGGGCGTTGATCGGTTTCGGCAGATTGCCGGCACGCTGTCTCTGGGCGATACAAAGAACCTGTGGGTGCTGAAGCTGGACATTAGAAAGTTTTTTGAGTCCGTAGACCACGATATTTTACTAGGGCAGCTCAGTAAAGTTATCAAAGATCCTCGAACCATGCACCTGCTTGAGGACATCATTGGCAGTTTTTCGCCAGGACTTCCTCTGGGGAATCTGACCTCGCAGCTCTTTGCCAACGTGTACCTCAACGAACTAGACCAGTACGCGAAGCATATGCTCAAGGCGAAGGGGTACGTACGGTACGCCGATGACTTCTTGTTTTTGCATACCGACAGAGATGTCCTCCTCTCGTATATTCCCCGACTGGAAAAATTTGTGAGCGAAAACCTGAAACTTAAGATTCACCCTGATAAAATAGTCCTCCGGACGTACCGGAGTGGGATTGATTTCCTGGGTTATGTCAGCTTCCCCACACATGTAGTATTGCGTACTAAGACAAAGAAACGTATGTATAAGAGGGTAAATCTAAGGAACTTTGCTTCCTACTCTGGACAACTCAGCCACTGTAGGTCTTGCGAAATAAAGCAGAAATTACTTGGTATACTCAAGGATAAAAAATTTGACGTACAGGAATAAATTAGCTAGTATTACCCAGTAGTTCGATAAGGACTGCGCCTGACACAGCGGGCGTTACCAATGGCTCTTCACTTTTTCTGTGCAAGAGTTTTTTGTTTCTCGGTTCACACACCCGTGGTGGGTGTAGCTCAACTGGTAGAGCGTCCGCCTGTGGCGCGGAAGGTTACGGGATCGTACCCCGCCATCCACCCCATAAAACTATGACTGAAGAAGAAGCGATTTCAGTACTGAAATCGGAGGGTTATAAAAACGTGTACACCTGGAATGCTGCTCAAAATGAGGACGATCCTGATCACGTTCATCCATACAATACAGCACTCGTAATTCTTGAAGGTGAAATCAGCGTAACCCTCGGCGGTAAAATTTTTTTGTTAAACTCAGGAGATCGCTTTAATATTCTCAAGTCAACACTCCACTCAGCCATTGTTGGCATTGATGGGTGCAAGTACGTTGTCGCTGAAGACAATGGCTAGTTCAATTTTTTTAAAATCTCATCCACCTGTTCGTGCAGCTCTTCGAGCGTGCCATTGTTGGTAACCGTGAAGTCCGCAAGTGCCATGACACCTGCAATGTTTTGCTTTGTGGGGTCAGTCGATGTAATTTCTGTCCGCTCTTGCTCCGCAAATTTTTCAAATGATACTGAGTCTGTTTCATTGGCGCGATTGTGGATGCGCTCGTAGCGCGTGGCAATGTCTGCGTCAACCGCAATAAAGAATGCGTGCGAGCCACTGCCGGCGCTCAGTTTCCGCAGCGCATCAACTTCTCCAGTAGCGCGAATTGATTCAATGATGGAGTTCTGGCCAGTTGCCGCAGCGCGGCTGTAGAGCTGCTCAGCAATGTAGCTCGGCGAGTGTTTGGTGCGGAGGTCGTTGGCCACAACTGTCATCGAATCGCGATTGACGGGCATGCCGCGCCGCTCTATTTCCTCTGTTATGAATGCTCGTGCTGAAAAATGGCTGAACCCTTTTGTCTTCAGGTACTCCACGACAGTGCCCTTACCTGCGCCGAGCGTTCCCGTAATTCCCAGTATAATCATGACTACATTTTAGCACGCTCGCGCACCAGTGGTATACTTTGGGCATGGACAACATAAAGACAGTTGCGGTGAGCGGTGGGTTTGACCCGCTGCACATTGGGCATGTGCGAATGTTCGAAGAGGCTCGGTCTCTCGGCGACAGGCTCGTGGTCATTCTGAACAACGACAACTGGCTGCGTGCCAAGAAGGGCTACGTGTTCATGGGCCAGCACGAGCGCGCTGAAATTATTCGCGCAATTAAATTTGTTGATGAGGTTTTCATTACCCTGCACACTGAAAATCCAGAAGACATGAGCGTGTGCGCAGAGCTGAAAGCTGTAAAGCCAGATATTTTTGTGAATGGGGGAGACAGGCACAAGGGTAACATTCCAGAAGTTGCCGTGTGTGAAAGCTTGGGCTGTGAGATGGTCTTCAACGTTGGCCACGGCGGCAAGGTTCAGTCGAGCTCGTGGCTCGTTGAAAAGGCGAGAGATTTGAGCAGAGAAAAAAGCAGCTAAGCTGCTCTAGTTTACGCTACGTGCTCATCTGGCCTGCCGTAGTCGTCCTGGACGCGGAACGTTGTGCCTGTTTGCGGCGTAGAAGCTTCAACCAGCACGCTGTCTTCGATGGCTTCAATTCTGTGCAGCACGTTTGGGGCAACGTGGTAGCCGACTTCTGGAAGCATGTCTATAGCTTCAAGGTGTTCTGCATCGTGGCCAATGGCGAGGGTTGCCTTGCCGGAAATTAAGCACAGGGTTTCATCTTTTACATCGTGGTACTGCAGCGAAAAACGGCTGCCTTTCATGACGTGCATGACCTTGCCTGTGTATGGCAGGTCACCCGGCGTGAGCCAAGACTCACTGCCCCACGGCTTTGCAACTTTCTTTTGGAATGAGATGTTGTCCATGCAAGCATTCTAGCATACGCCCCCGCACGTGTGCTACGATAGGTTCACAATGCCCGCAACGAGAACAACCACGATCTGTTTTTTGATGAAGCCTGCTGGCGCAAGCACTGGCACAGGCGAAATTCTGATCGCCATGAAGAAGCGCGGCTTTGGCGTTGGCAAGTGGAATGGCTGCGGCGGCAAGCTCCACGCAGGCGAGAGCATTGAGCAAGCAGCGGTCCGCGAACTGAAGGAAGAAATTGGCGTCACTGTCGCAGAGCAGGATTTGCAGAAAGTGGCTGAGTGCACGTTCCACTACCCAACAGAAGACGTTGACGTTGCAGCACACGTATTTACCGCGCAAAAGTGGGCAGGCGAGCCAGCAGAGACAGAAGAAATGTCGCCGCGCTGGTTTTCTCTTGTGCAAATTCCGTACAGAGAAATGTGGGCTGACGACATCTTTTGGCTGCCAGAAGTTTTGACTGGCAAAAAAGTTCACGCAGAGTTTTGGTTCAACGAAGATGACGAGACAATCGCCCACCATGAAGTAGTGCAACTCACATGACAGCATTCTACGCAGGTCTCCTCACGTGGATCCACTCGTCGCGCTACGTGCTCTTGTTCCTCGGCGCTGTTGTCGAAGGCCCTGTGCTCATGGTCACAGCAGGATTTTTGCTCAAGCTCGACCAGTTCAACTTCGTGCCAATGTACGCGGCACTCGTGCTGGGTGACTTCACAGCAGACATGGGCTGGTACGCTGTTGGGTACTTTGGCGCACGGCCACTCATAAACAAAGTTGGAAAGTTCTTGAACATCACGCCAGAAATTATCGCCAAGGTAGAGACACGCTTCAGGATGTACCAGAACAAAATTTTGTTCATCTCAAAGCTCACCATGGGGTTTGGCTTTGCGCTCGCAACCCTCATTGTGGCAGGCATGCTGCGCATTGACATCAAGAAGTACGCGCTGCTCAACTTCTTCGGCGGCTTCATTTGAACCGGCGTGCTGGTTGCCGTTGGGTACTTCTTTGGCAACGTGTTTGATACGCTCGCAGGTCCGTTCAAGGTGGCCTTCGTTCTGCTCGCAGTTGTTTTCATTGTTGCCGCCATCCAGTACATCAACAGGTACTTGGTGAAAACTGAAATTTAGCCGCTAAATTTGTCACGTGCGCTAACCTGTGGTATAATGATTACATGCTATCAATCATAGTTCCCACGAAAAATGAAGAAAAAGTGCTGGCGCAGACCTTGGGCAACCTGAAGGGTTTAAAGAGCCAAAAGCACGAAATTATTGTATCTGATGGCAAGAGCACAGACAGAACCTTGGGCATAGCCCAGCAGTACGCTGACGTAATAGTGAACGCGCAGCCTGGGGATAAGCAGAACATTGCCATTGGCAAAAATGCTGGAGCAGCAGTTGCAAAAGGCGACTACCTGGCGTTCGTGGATGCAGACGTGCAGATTCCACTCATAGACGATTTTTTTGACACGCTGGTTGCGAAGTTTGATGCAGACCCAGAGCTCGTTTCAATGGCCGTGTTCATGAAGGTGTTCCCCCGCAACGCGACTATTTCTGATAAGTTTTTCTTTACGATCATCAACTGGATGTACTTTTTTTCAAATAATTTTTTCCATTCCGGTGCAGCATCTGGCGAGTTCCAGATGGTTCGCGCTGATGCATTTCGGCAGGTCGGGGGCTTCAACGCACACTTTCCAGTTGGCGAAGACAACGACCTGTTTGTGCGTCTCTCAAAAATTGGCAAGACGCGGGTTGCCGCCAACATCCACGTGCTCCACACGTCGCGCCGCGCGCACAAGATAGGGTGGCCAAAGCTCTTGGCGCTGTGGTGGGTGAACAGCCTTTCCAATAAATTTTTGGGTAGATCATTCAGCGCAGAGTGGAAGGTCATTCGGTAGCCGCCCGTCAGCGTGAACCACTGTCCCCGTGCCGCGCGTACTTAGAAACAAAAGCAATTAAATAAAAACCTATGAGAACTTTAGGATTTGCTCGTTTCACTGCGGCATTTTTTACTGTGGCTCTGGCGGTGAGCTCGCTCGCAATTGCGGGCACGGCTAGCGCCAGTACGCTGTACCTCAGCAAAACTTCAGACTCACTGAGCATCAACCAGTACGACCAAATTACCGCCACGCCGAGCAACGGGTTACAGGTAATCGTCAGCTCAAACTCTAGCCCGAACGTTGCATCAGCAACGACAACTGGCACCATTGACCAAGTTCAGGTGCAGGGTCTTCTGGCAGGATCAACAAACATTGTAATTTGCACAACAGACCAGAGCGAGTGCGGCACGGTGTTCGTCACGGTTGCAGGCGGAGCTCTTCGGCTCTAAACTTTACAAACTCAAACCCAACGGTGAGCCAAGGGCAGACAACGAGCATTGGCACAACGAACTCGCAGTCGTCTACCTTGGTACTGAGCAGCAACAGCAATCCGAGCGCGGTGAGCGCTTCTGTCGCAGGCCAGAACGTTACCATTACGGGCGTAACCTTTGGCAGCAGCAGCATCACGGTGTGTGCGTCTGGCACCACCCAGTGTGGCACGCTGTACGTTACAGTGGGCAGCGGCTCAGGTTCAACTGGCTCTCTTAGCTTCAGCAACTCTAGCCCATCAGTGGCAGTTGGCCAGTCAACGTCAGTGTCCGTGTCTGGCGGCAGTGGCACCTACGTTGTTTCAAACAATACAAACTCTACTGTTGCGACTGTCAGCCTGAGCGGATCAAACCTCACGGTGTACGGCTTAAGCACAGGAACATCGAACGCTACGGTGTGCGACTCAGCTGGTTCTGCTGGGTGCGGCACGCTGTACATCACGATTGGCAGCGGCAGCACGAGCACGGGCGTCACGTTCAGCAACTCAAACCCGAACGTGCCACTGGCAAGCTCGCTGGCTATTTCGCTGTACGGTTCATCAGGCTACCAGTTCTACGTTTCATCAAACACCAGCCCCAGCGTTGTATCCACCAGCCTGTCTGGCAGCACGCTCACCCTGTACGGCCTCACGGGCGGTAGCACCACCATTACCGTGTGCACCTCTGGCCTCAGCGAGTGCGGCACGTTGCCCGTCACGGTGAACGGGAGCTCGACGAGCAGCGCCATAACCTTTAGCACCTCGAGCCCAACGGTGACCACTGGCCAAACAGTATCAGTGGCAATTTACGGCAGCACCAGCTACTACATTTCAACCAATACCAGCCCAACAATTGTGAGCTCCACGATTTCTGGAACAAACCTCAACCTGTACGGCATTGCCGGCGGCACGAGTGCCATCACCGTGTGCAGCCTGCAGAACATTAGCCAATGCTCAACCGTGAGCGCATCGGTGAACAGCGCCTCGACGTCAGGCGGAGCCGTGAGCTTCCTGACAACCAACCTTCCAGATGCAGTGCTCGGCCAAGAGTACAGCGAGAGCATTGGCGTCACGGGTGGTTCACCTCCGTACACGTATGCAGTGTACTCTGGAATTCTGCCGCCGGGCTTGACGCTCGGCAGCACGGGCCAGATTACAGGCGTGCCAACAGTCCAGTCGCCCAGCTCGTTTACGGTGCGTGCGAACGACGAGCTCGGCAATTCTGCCACAGAGAATCTGACCTTGAACGTGGATCCAGCAACATCTGTAACAGTGCCACCCGTAAGCAGCGGGTCAAACGACGGCTACCACGATGGAGCGCTCGTCAATGACGGTGGCACGATTTACATAATCAACAATGGCACAAAGACGCCGTTCACCTCTGCCAGTGCGTTCCTCGGGCTTGGCTACACGTTCAGCAGCGTGGTGACTGGGTCAACATCGAGCATTGCGTCGAGCGGCAACGTGGTGAGTGATCCGAATGCTGCACACCCAGCTGGCTCGTGGATTAACAGCAGTGGCACCGTCTACTTTGTAACCACGAGCGGCATTGTCCCAGTGCCGAGCGCGGCTGTGTTCACCAGCAACAATGGTTCGTGGAGCTTGGTTGTTCCAGCAAACTCAGCAGACCTAACGCAGACTGTGCTGAGCGTGATGCAGCCAACAGACAGCAGGGTAGAGTAGTGAAAGGGTGGCGTACGCGTGCAGGGGCGACTCAGCTGTTTGTGAACTGTTTGAGCGCCTCTGCTAAATTTGTTAAGATTGACTGACTGGTCCCGTAGCTCAGCTGGATAGAGCGAAAGCCTTCTAAGCTTTAGGTCGCAGGTTCGAACCCTGCCGGGACCACCAGTAACGACAATCGTTTTTGTAACTATTAACACCCCGTATTTTTTATGAAAAAAATTGTAGCACTCGCAGGCTTAGTTGTGTTGGTTGCAGCAGGATGCAGCAAGTCAAGCGCGCCGACTGTTTCGACAACATCTCCAACGCCAACCCCAATGAGCATGCCATCTGGAATGGCCATGCCATCAGGAACGACAATGCCAACGGCAACACCAGGTGCTGCCACGTACACAATGGCACAGGTTGCAGCTGCCAATGGCGCGTCAAAGTGCTGGACAGTCATCAATGGCAGCGTGTACGACGTGACGAGCTGGATTAACCAGCACCCAGGTGACCTGAGCACATCCTTTCGATTTGCGGCATAGACGGCACGTCTGCATTCGAGGCGCAGCACAGTGGCCAAGCTGACCCAGCAGCAGAGCTGGCAACCTTCAAGATAGGGACGCTGGCGCAGTAGCCCAAAAGATTTATGAGCTAAGGAAAAGAACAGCTGAGAGGCTGTTCTTTCAATTGCCGAGCATTCTGGACATAGAGGTAGTTTCGCGCTATTATGAGTGGTCACTTTACGTCAAAAGCTTACAGTGGCAAATTCGTTCAGGAGGAGTGCTTTGGAACAAACGCTTGTAATACTCAAACCAGACGCAATGCACCGTGGCCTGGTAGGAACCATTATTGCTCGTTTCGAGAGAGCTGGGATAAGGCTTGTCGCGTGCAAGATGATCCAGGCAAGCCCGGAGCTCGTCAGCGAACATTACGGAGACCTGGACATCAGGTATGGAGCAGAGGTCAAGAGTTCACCGCGGAGGTTTTCAGCGGTTTTGATTCTGCCTATGCGCGCGTTGATCTCGACTAGCTAGTTTCTACGAAGCGACCCCCAGCTGAATTCAGCTGGGGGTCGCCTTTTGTTACCTTTGCTTTTTTACCTAAACCTCAGTGATCCAAAAGTAACTGTCCAGCCATTCCCAAGGTTGTAGGTTGTTGGCTGGCCTTGCTGCTCTTGCTGTGGTGGCAGAGTCAACGGCACGCCATTGAGTGTGATTGTTGGAATTGAGAACGCGCTGGTGCCACCAGGTATGTTGGTAAACCAGCTTCCAAATCCACCGAAGCCTGTTCCGCTGCTCGTTGGCGTTGCGTTGCCAGCTGGTGTACTGCCACTCGTTGTGCTTCTGCGGAAGCCTCTGCCAAATCCACTCACGCCAACGCCGACTCTGTGAACCCTGCGGCCAGTTCCTGTTCCGCTGCCAAACCCACTTCCGAATGGCAGAATTCCTACAGGCGTAGCTGCTGCGCTCGTGCGGGTTACGCTGAAGCTCGCTCCATCAGAGCCGAGGGCTGAGGGTGTTGCGAGTACGCTGCCACCAGGGTTGTACATTGTCAGAGCTGTTGGCGAGCCAGATGCTGCGATGCCAACGTTCGATCCATTTTGCGTTGCCCATGTACCGCTAAATGAAACTGTGCCAAAGTTGTCGAGCGGAATGAAGCTATTGCCACTGCTAAGGCTCGGCATTTCCTCAATCCACTCTGCTGATGACAGAGACGATGAGTACGTTAAGTTTGTTTGGTACGACTGTCCTGTTGTGTTGTCGCGGAACGCGACGAGCCAGTTGCCCGCAGATTGCTGTGCAACAGACGCTGTGACAGAGTCACCTGCACTGATTGTCATAGAAATTGGCACGTTGCTGGCTGGCAGCATCTCATACCAAGCAGAGTAGCTTGGCTGGGTTGAGCCTGATTGAAAAACAGCCTGGGTCCCAACTTGAATGAGGTCATTCGTCGTGATGCCTCCAATGCCCACCCACGTTGCATCTGCACTCAAGCTGCCGCTCGCCGTAGCTGTTGGCACTGTCCAAGTGGCTCCGACCCCAGTGTACGTGCCACTTGAGCTCACGTAGCCTGACCAGTTACCAGAGTACGCTGCCTGTACTTGCGGCTGCGTGCTCGCGAGTGCTGGTAGCGCTGTGAGGCTCAGTACGCCAAGGACAGCAATGAAAGATAGTATTCGTTTAACCATGTTTTTCCTTTCGTTTCTTAGTCCTCCCACTGTATAGTACGTTTTTGTGAACAAAATGTTTCACCTGGCTCGTAGTAGTGGTATAATGGAAAGGTTGATAGTTACAAGCAGAAACAAAAGGACAAATAAAGCAGCTGCAGCGGCGTGTGCAATAGTGCTCGCGCTGGCTTTTTCGTACCCAGAGGCATCCTTTGCTGACACCACCCTCATGCAGGCTTCAGCAGCCAGTGCGGCAACAGCCGCACAGCAAGCTGCGCTCCAGCAGCAGCTCAATGCTCTCCAGACACAGATTGCAGGCTACCAGCAGCAGCTCAATGGGCTGAAGAGCCAGAAGAACACGCTCCAGAACAAGCTCAAGCAGTTGAAGGCGCAGCAGAATGAGCTGCAGGCGCAAATTCAAGCTGTGAACTTACAGATTACGGATCTGGGCAACCAGGTCACAGCCACAGAGGCAGCCATTGCTGCCAACAACACAAAAATTTCACAGCTGCAGAGCCAGATAGCGCAGTACATAACGGTCCTCAGCCAGGGCGATGACCAGCCCGTTGTGTACACGCTGGTCAGCGACCAGAGCTTTTCGCAGGTGTGGGCAGATTTGCAGAGCGACTCTAGCATCACGAGCGGCTTGAGCACTGTTGTTGACCAGACCAAAACGGCAATTGATGAGCTCAACACGCAGCAGGCAGCGCTCGAGCAGCAGCAGGATGCGGCCAGCAACGAGCTGAACATTCAGTCTCTCCAGCAGGAGCAGCTTGCAGACACAGCTTCGCAGCAGAACCAGCTCATTAAAGAAACAGCTGGCCAGGAGAGCGTGTACCAAGCAGTCATCAGCACTAGCCAATCGCAGGCAGACCAAATTCGCGGACAGCTCTACCAGCTCACCGGTGTCAGCACGAGCGGGCAGATTGATTTTGGCCAGGCAGTGACCATAGCTGACCAGGCATCTGCTGCCACTGGCGTGCGCGCTGCATTCTTGCTCGCGATACTTTCGCAAGAGTCAGACCTCGGTGCAAACGTCGGCACGTGCAACAGGCCTGGTGACCCACCGAGCAAGAGCTGGAAAGTGGTCATGAAACCAGACCGTGACCAGCAGCCGTTCGTGCAAATTACCCAGTCGCTTGGGCTAGACACTGACACAACGCCAGTTTCGTGCCCTGAGCACACTGCCAGTGGCGCACAGCTTGGCTGGGGCGGTGCAATGGGGCCAGCGCAGTTCATTCCTTCAACGTGGGTTGGGTACGAGGCGCAGGTGAGTGCCATTACCGGCAAGCAGGCAAACCCGTGGGACATTAGCGATGCGTTTCTAGCAGCAGCTATAAAGCTGAAGGCAGGGGGTGCGGGCACGCAGGCAGGCGAGTGGGCAGCTGCCATGCGCTACTTCTCAGGCGGCACAAACCCAGCGTACAGTTTCTACGGCGACAGCGTTGTGGCAAAGGCCGCACAGTACCAGCAAGAAATTGACAGCTTGGGGAATTAGTGAAAATGTGTTATTTTTAACCCATAATCACTAAGCCAAAACAAAACAATGGCAGAGCAAGCCCCAGTTTTCGTTACTCCTGAGGGTGGTAGTCCAGTGCCAGCGCCAGTTAGTGTGAACCAGAGTGCAGGGACAAAGCTCCCTGGGCCAATAGCAATTTTAAAACAAGCGTGGAGAATTTACGTAAATCGTTTCTGGGTTTTGCTCGGCATCTTTTTGGTCCCAGCTGTCCTCATATTTGCCTGTGTTGCGCTCGTTGAGGGCGGAGCTGCTCTCGCCGCTGTGTTTGGCTTGAAGCTCACGGCAATCACGAGCGTTGCAATGCTAATTGCTTTGGCTATTTTAGCCTTTTTATTTTACATGGCAGTTATTTACGTGAGCATTTGGTCACAGGCAGCTACGCTGTTTGCAGTGAAAGGTGCTGAGCAGAGGGTTGGGTTCAGGGAATCATTCAGGCAAGCCTCACACAAGATTGGCTCACTGTTTGGTGCCTCCGTGCTCATTTTGGGCATTGTGGGTGGTGCTCTTCTGCTGCTTACACTGGTACTGGTGGTTCTGTTTGTCCTTGGAAACATGTTCTTATCGTCAGCCGCAATTTACATTGACTTTATTTTGGGCGTGCTCGGCGGCATTGCTGTTGTGGTTACTGTTTGGGTGCTTGCCATTCGCTACTCTCTCGCAACGTACATTGTTATCGGCGATGATGTCACAGCGATGTCTGCAGTTAAGCGCAGCAGAGACTACGTGAAAGGATACTGGTGGCCAATGTTCTGGCGCGTTCTCTTTTTGGCATGCTTAGTCGTTGTTTGTGCTCTTGTTAGTTTTTTGCTGGTGGTTCTCTTGGGTTTGGCGCTGAAAGGATTTGGAAGTGGTGTTGCCGCTATCATTTCGAGCCTGGTCAATGTAGCTCTGTCGGTAATCGTAGCTCCACTGTACGCAGTTTACGGGTACCAAGTGTACGTTAACCTGAGAGCAATAAAAGGTGAATCGCAAGTTCCTGGTGACAAGAAAGCATCGGGCTGGATATTTGTGGCAGTAATTGTTGCGCTCCTCGTGCTTCTCGCCGTGCCAGTCAGCTTGCTCGCACTGAATTCCGCACGCGTAAAGAGCCGTGATGCAAAGAGGGTAATTGATGCAGAGGAAGTCAGAACTGGCCTAGAGCTGTATTTTAATGATAAAGGCTCTTACCCAACTGATTTATCGCAGCTCACGCCAACGTACATTGAGGTCGTGCCAACAGCGCCAGTGCCAGCAGACGGTTCATGCACTGATGCTGAAAACCAGTACACGTACACGCTCGTTGACCCAACAGATTACTACTTCACGTTCTGCACGGGTGACGTAAGCGGGAGCTACGTTGCCGGCATGCACACCATGACACAGCAGGGCATTGATACTGGAGCAACTTCTGATAACGGCAACTGGACACCTGAAAATTCGCAGCCCAGTGATTCAACATCGGCCCAAATGAACACGTACTCTACCTCAAACTTTTACTTCCAGTACCCAGCATCGTGGATTGTATCCTACACGGGAGATCCAACTGTAAGTCCAACGAGCTGTGGGGATGCTTGGGGCGATGCTGCTGCCTGCGTCAACCTTAACCCTGCTTCACTCGGAACGCACCCCGCTGATATTCCAGTGGAAGTTCTGTCCTTCAAAACAACCACTTCGCCTTTAACATGGTGCCAGTCTCGAACAGACACAATGGCAAACTGTTCCGTAGTCGATAGCAGCGGAAGCTCTACGGTGACCGCAAGTGCTCCAGCTGGAGATTCCCCAGAGGTTGAGTGGGCAGTACTCGGAGGCCAAAGCACCATCGAAGTGTTCGAGCTATCAGACGTTACGTACCAATCAGAATTTGAAGAGATTGTGAATTCAGCACTGCCACAGTAAAAGTTACTCAGCAAGCTAAAGGGGAGGAAGTATTCGCATTAGATAATTAGAAACTGTTACTGTAGCCGGTGCTTCCGGTAAGACGACAGTAGCCGCTGCTGGAGCTGCTCCAGTTTGGACTTTAATTGTTTCGGGTTGAGTGTAGCATACTTTGCTTTCAGCACCGCCTTAACGCCCTCGGGAACTTTCTCGTGCGCGAGCACCCTGGCGTAGGCGGTCTGCGGCGTGTCGTACACACGTTTGTACTTCGAGCCAACCCGCTCCTTGCCCAGGCACTTCATGGACGGCAGGAAGAAGTTGACGTAGTCCTCGAGCAGCGGGTAGAGCTCGTTCAGAATGGCGACCTGCCCGGGTTGGTCGTAGCGCAGGTAGCCGACCCAGTGCCGCACGTTCGTGTAGTTCTTCTGCTCGATCCTGGCGTGGTCGTTCTTCCTGTAGGCCTGGTTCTGGTGCAGGTAATTTTTGGGGTCAAGCTGCTGCACCACGGCACGACCTCGTGGTTGATGAACTCACTCCCCGAGTCGAAGTCGAAGCCCGTGATGGCCAGCGGGCACCGCTCCCGCATCGCCTCGAGGCTGTCGCGGGTGGCCAGCATGCCCTTGTTCCACTGCGCCCGGAGCAGCGTCCAGATCGTCGCCACGTCGGTGTACTGCACCGTGAACGCGTAGTCTCCGGTGAGGCTCGTGCCGCAGTGGGCGACCGTGTCCACCTCGCCCTTGCCGGGCTCGGGGTTCTCCCACGGGCCGCGCCTGATGGGCACGAGCTCCTTGAGCTCGGACGGCTTGGTGGTTCCCGTGTTCCCACGGGCGAGCCGCGGAAACGCCTCGATCTTGTCTTTGGCCGTGCCCAGGCTCATGGAGAGCAGCAGCTCGGTCGTGTCGGCTGGGTAGCGCCACTCTTTGCAGCGTTTCAATACCGTGACCCACTCGCCGAGCTGCGGGTGCAGCCGCTCGGCGCAGATGTGGTCAGCGAGCCCCAGATTTCGTGCAGGGCTTCCGCCACCCTCGGCCGTACCGCTCCCTGCGCCCTGGACGTTTTTTCTCCCAGCCTGGATCACGGGTGGCCAGCTGGTTCAGCCGCCTGATGATGGCGTGCCGGTGCATGCGGGTGGTCGTTCCCAGAACATCCAGCACCACCTTCTTGCCTGCTCTGCCCGCGGCCAGGTAGTCCGCTAGCCTGTCTTTCAGAACCTCTTGTATTGTAGCCATGGTCATATGCAGCTACAGTAACAGGCATTGCTATCTAACCGCTCACCGCCCAGTAACAGTTGATGCTATCTAAAGCGGTATTTTGAAAAGTAACTTGACGTGTGCTATACTGCAAATCCTTAGGAGAAACAGCAGTATGCCAAAGAAACCAACACAACTTATTCCCAAAGATCTTGAGCGCCCTGCAGCAGACTGCACCGATGAGCAGCTCGTTGCCCAGTACATCAAAGGGGATCGCGCTTCGCTCGATGCTCTCATTGCGCGCTACATGAGCCACGTGTACAATTTTGTTTTCAAGTACGTGCACAGCGCAGCAGAAGCGGAAGACGTTACCCAAGACGTGTTCGTAAAAGTCTGGAAGCACGTCGGCAGCTTTGACCCAAAGTACCACTTCAAGACATGGCTCTTCACCATTGCCAAGCGCACTGCACTCGACGCCATAAAGAAGAAAAATCTTGTGCCGTTCGCAAGCCTCGAGAACGACGATCAGCCAAACTTTGCCGAGAACTTGGTTGACGATAAGCCGCTCACCGACGAGATCGTTGCGAAGCTGGGCGATGTCCAGATGGTGAAGCTCGCAGTTGCAAAGCTGGACAAGAAGTACAGCACAGTGCTCACCATGTACTACAACCAAGGTCTGAACTTCCGTGAAATTGGCGAGAAGCTCCGTGAATCTATAGATACCATCAAGACGCGGCACCGTCGCGCAATTCTTTACTTGAAAGATATTATAGAGAAGTAAAAAATAGTTCTCCACAACTTTCTTTGAAAGTTAACAGGGTTTTAATTTTACGCTGCTACGCTGAGTTCCTGGGAGCCTGTCGGCTAACTGGCAAGCCACTAGTCTGCGAAATTAGAAGTACAGCTTCTCAACTGAAGCAAGCATAAAACCACCTTAACGGGTGGTTTTATGCTACCATTTTTATATCGAACCCCTGAACCTTATTCCACCATACTTGCGTATAACTGGTAAACCTTTCTATGCAATCACTAACCCCACCAGCAGATTTATACACGAAGATTATTGATCGCGTCACCTACGAGCAAGAAATTCGAAGCGCAAAGCGCAGGCTTTACGGCTACGGTGCAGCACTCGCAGTGCTCATGGTTTCGTTCATCCCATTCTTTGAGAGCCTGTACGACCAGGCGCAGGTTTCTGGCCTGCCCCAGTTCCTCAGCCTGCTCTCAACAGACTTTGGAGCTGTGACCAGCCACGCCGGCGACTACACAATGTCTCTGCTCGAAGCAGTGCCATCCTTCATGGCAACTGTTGTTGCAGTCATGCTCATTGGCATCACGTTCGCACTCGTGAGGGCAATGCGCGCGTGGCTCGACGTGCGTGTTATCAACAGCCACTTCAACCGTTTAACCTAAATTTAACTTAGCACTGGTACCATGGATGCAGAGCACAAACATACAGAACACCCACACTACGACACTTGGAAGCTGGTTGTGGCCGTGGTGCTCGCACTCCTCGTTCTCGTCGTCGTATTCGGTGCGGGCATGCTCGCTGGCCTTGAGAAGGCTCGCTTCTCAGACCACTGGCAGGAAAACTACTACCCAAACGTGCTGGGAATTCTGGGCAAGCAGCCAATGGTCCTCAATGCCCACGGGGTGATTGGCCCAGTAATAAAGCTCAACACAAACTCCATGGTCGTAGAGGACGGTGATGGATCTGAAAAAACAGTCCTCATCAGCCCGGCAACCACCATTCGAGAGGACGGCAACACCATTACTTTTTCTCAGGTAGAGCTCAATGACCAGGTTGTGGTCATAGGCTCTCCGAACAACCAAGGTGAGATTACGGCGAGCTTGGTCAGGGTGATGGATGACGAAACCCAGTAACCACTAACTACTTCTCATGCAAAACATCTTTTCGTACCCAATGAAGCACAAGTTCTGGAGCGCTGTAATCCTGGTCGTTGTAGTTGCCGGTGGGTGGTACTGGTACAGCAAGGCGCACACTGCCCAAGCTTCTGTTCAGTACGTCACCACGCCAGTGGCCCAGCAGACAATTACATCTTCTGTTACCGGAAGCGGGCAGGTATCAAACTTGACGAGTTTGAATTTAGTTCCCCAGTCATCTGGCACGCTCACGTCTATAGACGTGAAGCAGGGCCAGCAGGTGAGCGTGGGACAGACAATCGCGGTCGTTGACCAGAGCAGCGCAGAGTCATCTCTTGCACAGGCAGAGGCTGGCCTTGCTAGCGCAAAGGCAAACTACGAGAGCGTCATGGCAGGAGCAACGCCAACCACATTAACGCAGGGACAGCTCAGCGTGCAGGGTGCACAGCAGGCGGTCACGCAGGCACAGGCAAACTACACGCAGGTGGTGGCGCAGCAGAAGCTCGCAGTTGCAAATGCACTGTCGAGTGAG
This sequence comes from Candidatus Doudnaibacteriota bacterium, assembly GCA_963840645.1. GTDB lineage: Bacteria > Patescibacteriota > Doudnabacteria > UBA920 > VMFF01 > CAWIZL01. Next base: position 371,583 of record CAWIZL010000004.1, on the reverse strand, counting down.
CTCAACGTTGGGCTTGCCGCTGTTCCTTCTGGCACGAACCAGTCAACGGCAACCATTGCCGTGTCGGGCACGTACACTGGCACGCAGCAAGGTTCGTACGTAATTCAGGTAGAGGCGAGCGGCGATGGCCCCGAGTACTCCTTGAGCGGATTGGAATTTTCGCCGCCAACCAACGCAGTGACGCGCGGCGTGCCACAGGCAATTGGCAAAGACGGCCTGTTCATTACCTTCAGCTCAAGCGGCACGCTCGTGGCAGGTGACACGTGGACAATAAACCTTCCAAATACTTCATCATCGTCTTACCTGAATGCGGCAAACGCTTACCAGTCAGCGCTGCAGTCACAGACCACAGCTGTTGCCAATGCGCAGAACCAAATTTCTAGCGCACAGCTTTCGCTCCAGCAGGCGCAGGCGAGCTACGCCAACACGTCAGCCCCACCAACTGCGGCACAGGTTGCCTCAGCCCAGGCGAGCCTAGACCAGGCAGAGGCAAGCGTGCAGTCTGCTGAGACCACGCTCCAAGACACCGTAATCACCGCGCCATTTGCAGGCCAGATTGCCCAGCTCGACTACACGCAAAAAGGCGTCCAGGTTGGCCCATCTGACACCATTGCAGTGCTCACCACGCCGCAGCAAATCACCACTATTTCTCTCAATGAAGTTGACGTTTCAAAGGTGGCTGTTGGCGACAAGGTGACCATGACCTTTGATGCCGTGCCAAACCTCACCGTTACGGGTACTGTTGGCGAGGTAGACAACATTGGTACCACTACGCAGGGCGTTGTGAACTACAACGTGCAGGTGGTGTTCGACGTGCCGAGCACGCAGGTTAAATCTGGCATGAGCGTTGACGCATCCATCATTACCTCTGTTGCGGCAGATGCCATTGTCGTGCCAAACTCTGCCATAAAGACCAGTGGCACTGGCAGCTACGTGCAGGTGCTCACCAATGGCACGCCACAGAACGTGACTGTGCAGACGGGCATTGCCAGTGCAACCCTCACCCAGATTACGAGCGGCTTGACCGTTGGACAGAACGTGGTGACAGAGACCATTAGCAGTAAGGCCGCAGCTGCTCCAAAAACCACGGCATCCACAAGCTTGCTGCCAACGCTCGGCACTGGTGCCGGAGCGGGTGCTGCTCGTGCAGGCGGCTTTACCGGTGGAGGCGGAGCTGGATTTGGCGGTGGTGCGCGCGGAGGCACAGGCGGATGATTGAGATAGAACACGTTTATAAATCGTACTTCAACGAGGGGAATGAGACCAAAGTTTTGCAGGATGTCTCATTTACTATAAAAGACGGCGAATTTGTGGCAATCATGGGGCCATCTGGCAGCGGCAAGTCTACCATGATGCACATCCTCGGTGCGCTCGATACGCCAACCTCTGGCAAGTACTTCCTGGATGGCAAAGATGTTTCGACTCTGAGCGATGATGAGCTTGCCGTAATTCGGCGTCAGAAAATTGGGCTTCGTGTTCCAGGCATTCAATTTGTTGCCGCGCACACCGTGTTGCGCAACGTGTCGCTGCCGCTGGTGTACGCTGGCGTCGAGAACCAGAGCGTGAAGCGCGAAGGCGCGCAAGGGCTATCTTGGAAGCTGGCCTCGATGAGTCGCGCATTGAGCACCTGTCAAACCAGCTTTCAGGTGGGCAGATGCAGCGCGTGGCAATTGCACGTGCTCTCGTGAATGACCCAACCCTTATTTTCGCAGACGAGCCAACTGGTAACCTCGACACGAAGACAGGCGACATTGTGCTCGGCACGTTCCAGTACTTGAATTCGCAGGGTCGCACCATTGTGCTCATCACGCACGAGCCCGACGTTGCTGCACACGCGCAGCGCATCATCCACATTAAGGACGGCAGAATTTTGAAAGACGAACTGAATCCAAGCCGTCGCATGGCTGCGCAGCACAACGAATTTGAGGTGGCCACATGAACACCAAAGACATAATGAGCGAGAGCTACGGCGCGCTGACCGTGAACAAGGTTCGCACGAGCTTAACCATGCTCGGCATTGTCATTGGCATTGGCTCTGTCATTGCCCTCGTTGCCATTGGGCAAGGATCGCAGGCATCTATTCAGGCCAACATCCAGTCGCTGGGCGCAAACTTAATTTTGGTCACGCCTGGTGCGCCGCGCGGCGTTGGCACGCAGGTGAGCGCAGGCCTCGGCTCTGCAACAGACCTTACCAGCGCAGATGAGCAGGCAGTGGCATCTACCCTTACCACTGCGCAGGCTGTTGAGCCAGAGCTGTCTAAGCGCGAACAGGTCACAGCGGTTGGCACCAACACGAACACCACGGTCATTGGCACGAGCCAAGACTACCCAACCGTTCGTAACGAGACAGTGGCATCTGGTTCGTGGTTCACAGCCGCTCAGACCACGGACGATGCAAAGGTAGCTGTGCTCGGGCCAACCGTGCTCACCGACACTGTTTCCCACTGGCACTGCTTCCAGCGTATCGGCCAGATTGTCAAAGTTGATGGCACAGAGTTCACGGTCATTGGCGTAACAGTTGCCAAAGGGCGGCAGCGGCTTTGTGAACCAAGATGACGACATTTTTATTCCGATTACCACCATGCAGCAGTACATGGTTGGGTTGAACCCATCTGGCCAGCCGTACGTTACGACGATTGCCATTTCTGCAGACAGCGCAGGCAGACATGACGCCAATTCAGAACCAGGTCACAGCGCTCCTGCTGGCGCGCCACAACATCAGCGACCCAACGCAGGCAGACTTTACAGTGCAGAACCAGGCTGACATTGTGGCAACAGCTTCGAGCGTGACTGGCACGTTCACCATTCTGCTCGCATCTGTGGCTGGCATTTCGCTCTTGGTGGGCGGCATTGGCATCATGAACATGATGCTCACCACGGTCACAGAGCGTACGCGCGAAATTGGGCTGCGCAAGGCAATTGGTGCCACGCGCACAGACATCAACACGCAGTTCTTAATAGAGGCAGTGATGCTCACGTTTTTGGGCGGTGCCATAGGGGTTGTTGGCGGGTGGGCAGCTGCGTACCTTGCACAAAGTTTGGAGGCATTGCCACGTCTGTGAGCCTCTCGTCTGTTCTTTGGCGTTCGGCGTCTCGGCAGTCATTGGCGTGGTCTTTGGGTACTACCCAGCGCGGCGCGCATCGAGGCTGAACCCAATTGAGGCGCTGAGGTTTGAGTAACGTATTAAGCAGTAATCAATTAAAAGGAGCAAAGTATGGGTAACACAAATGGTTCAAGCATGGCAACGTGGTGGTGGATTATAGGCATGGTGGTCGTTGCTGCCGTATTCTTCTTCGGGGGCATGAATACGGCGAAACGAAAACTACCAAGACTGCAACGGGTGCTACGAGCGCGTACGCGGGCGGAACTGGTCGTCGCACGGGCGGAGCAGGCTTTGGTGCAGGTGGCACAACCCCAGTCATCGGAACAATCCTTTCAAACAGCAACGGCATCTACACAATCAGCATTGCGAGCGGTGGCTCCAAGAATGTTTTGGTTGGCAGCAGCACGACCATTACAAAGTCAACAGCTGGCACAACGGCTGACCTAGCCAATGGCACTAACGTTATTGTGACGGGCACCACTGACAGCAGCGGCAACGTTGACGCAACCGGCATCCAGATTAGGCCAGCAGGTGCAACCGGCGGCTTTGGCGGCGGCGCAGGCGCAGGGTCGGGCAGCGCGAGCCCAACGCCAACTCCTGCGGCTGCTCAGTAGTTTTCGGTAAAATTTAAGTTTTAATGAAAGGGCAGCCCAAACGGCTGCTCTTTTGTGCTATAATCATGGCAACAGAGGCTGCATGAATACAAAAACTAAAATTCAGCTACTTATTTTTTTGCTCGTCGACGTGCTGCTCGCAGCGCTCTGCTTTTGGCAGATAGAGAGGCCATCGTTCCACTTTGGTGCAAGTTGGCTCTTAAGCCACAGGGGATCATTGCTGAAAGAGAGCGTACGCTCATACTGACAGCTGTTGGCATGATGCTGGTTGTGGCGATTCCCGTCTACTTCATAATTTTTTTCTTTGCGTGGAAGTACAATGCGAACAGGCAGGGTGAAAAAAAGTCAGAGTACTCTCCAAATTTATCACACAATGCCTAGGTGAGTTTCGGGCTGTGGGCAGTTCCCATCATTCTCATTGCATCCCTCAGCGTCCTGAACTGGAAGAGCACGCACGAGCTTGATCCGTACCAGCCAATTGCCTCGAACGCGCCACCGCTCACCGTTGAGGTGGTCGCCCTAGATTGGAAATTTTTATTCATCTACCCGCAGCAGAACATTGCGACCGTGAACTTTATCGAGTTCCCGGTGAACACGCCGCTCAATTTTCAGCTGACAGCCGACGCGCCGATGAGCTCGTTTTGGATTCCGCAGCTCGGCAGCCAGATTTACGCGATGCCCGCAATGTCGACGCAGCTGCACCTCATCGCAAACTCGACGGGCGATTTTCGCGGAATGGATACTGAGATAAACGGCGCCGGATTTTCTGGCATGAAGTTCGCGGCGCGCTCTGTTTCGCAGACAGATTTTAACGCGTGGGTTGCATCGGTAAAATCAGTCGAGCCACGCTGGGTGCAAACGAGTACAACCAGCTCTCGCAGCCGAGCCAGTACAATGCAGTGGCAACGTACTCTTCTGTTGAGCCAAATTTGTACAACTCAGTTATGATGAAGTATATGGAGCCAACATTCCATGCCAGGTATGAACATGTCCTCAGTGGATATGAAATAAATTTATGATGCATTTCATTTTAGGAAATCTCACCTGGTCAGCACTGCCGCACGAATGGTTCACCATTGGCGGGACGGTTGCGATTACGTTTGGCGGACTTGTAGTTGCAGGATCTCTAACCTACTTCAAACGCTGGAAATGGCTCTGGAGTGAGTGGCTTACCTCTACAGATCCAAAAAACATCGGCGTCATGTATATTGTCGTTGCGTCGGTCATGCTGTTCCGCGGCGCGCTCGATGCCGGCATGATCTGGCTGCAGCAGTCGCTCTCTGTCGGCAATTCGCAGGGATATCTGAGCCCTGCTCACTTCCAGCAAATTTTTACGGCGCACGGCTCCATCATGATTTTGTTCGTGACGATGGGCTTTTTGTTCGGCCTCATGAACTTCATTATCCCGCTGCAAATTGGCGCGCGCGACGTTGCGTTTCCGCTGCTCAACACGGTGAGCTTCTGGCTGTACGTCGCCGGCGCGATTCTTATCAATTTTTCTTCGTGGTTGGCGGACAGTTCTCCGCGGCGGGCTGGCTGTGCTATGCCGCCGCTTTCCGAGCTCGCGTATAGTCCGGGCGTTGGCGTTGATTATTGGATATGGAGCCTGCAAATTTCCGGGCTTCGGGCAGCCTGCTGTCCGGCATCAATTTTCTCGTGACCATTATGAAAATGCGCGCGCCGGGCATGACGCTCATGAAGATGCCGATGTTCGCCTGGACGACGCTGTGCAGCATGGTGCTCGTCATTTCCGCGTTCCCGATTCTGACCATGACGCTCGTGCTGCTTGTCGCTCGACCGCACTGCTGGGCATGCACTTTTTCACGTCAGGCTTTGGCGGCAACCCAATGATGTACGTGAACCTCATCTGGTCGTGGGGCCATCCGGAAGTTTACATTCTGATGATTCCCGCGTTTGGCATTTACTCGGAAATCGTCACAACGTTCAGCCAGAAAAAACTCTTCGGCCACACCTCACTGGTTGTCGCCACCATCTGCATCACGCTGCTTTCGATGCTCGTGTGGCTGCACCACTTCTTTACGATGGGCGCCGGCGCTGACGTGAACGCATTCTTCGGCATCATGACTGGCATCATCGCCATTCCAACCGCCGTGCTCATCTTCAATTGGCTCGCGACAATGTACCGCGGCAGAATTATCTTCAACTCGCCAATGTACTGGTTCATGGGCTTTGTGTGCACGTTCATGATGGGCGGCATGGCAGGCGTAATTTTGGGAATTCCGGGCGCAGACTTTGAGCTGCACAACACGCTGTTCCTCGTCGCGCACTTCCACACGATGGTCATTGGCGGCGCGCTCTTCGGCATTTTTGCCGGCATCACGTACTGGTGGCCAAAAGTTACGGGTTTCAAGTTGAATGAACGATTGGGCAGGCGCGCGTTCTGGCTGTGGCTTGTCGGTTTCCTGGTTTCGTTTTTGCCGCTCTATATACTGGGCTTCATGGGCGCAACGCGGCGCATGGACCACTACGATGCATCCACCGGCTTCCAGCCGCTGTTCATTGTTGCGGGCTTCGGCTTCATCATCATTGCGTGCGCAGCTGCCACGCAGGTGTGGCAAATTATCGTGAGCATTCGTGAGCGGAAGCAAAACGTAGACACAACCGGCGACCCGTGGAACGGCCGCACGCTCGAGTGGGCAACACGTCGCCGCCGCCGTCTTATAACTTTGCGGTCATTCCTCGACGTTGAAGAGCGCGACGCATTCTGGGATGCAAAGCAGAAAGGTTTGCAGAATGCACGCGCCAAAGAGCTACGAAGACATCACGCTGCCAAAGAACACGGCAGTGGGCATTTACATTTCCGGCTTTGTTTTCCTGGTCGGCTTTGCCATGGTGTGGCACATCTGGTGGCTGCTGGCTGTCGGGCTCGTTGGCGCAATTGCATGCGTGGTTATTCGCGCCGTTTGATGAAGACACAGAGTACGTGATTCCTGCCGCAGAAGTCGAGAGGCTGGAAGCAGCTGCGAACTACAAAAAAGTAACAACTCCCATGCTGTCAGCTAAAGACAAAACTATTTTCGGATTCTGGGTCTACCTGATGACAGACCTCATCATGTTTGCGGCGCTCTTTGCAACGTACGCAGTGCTGCGCGGCAACACGTTTGGTGGCCCAACAGCTGTCCAGCTCTTCAGCTTGCCAAATGCGCTCGCAGAAACGCTCATTCTGCTGACGAGCAGCTTCACGTGCGGCACTCGCCGTGCTCGCAGCAAACAAGGGCAGCAAGAACCAGACACTTGCGTGGTTTGGCGTAACGTTCGTGCTCGGCATTTCGTTCTTGGTTCTCGAGCTACGTGAATTTTCTGGCCTCATCGCAAGCGGCAACACGTGGCAGAGCAACGCGTTCCTGTCATCGTTCTTCACGCTCGTCGGCACGCACGGACTGCACATTACCATTGGGCTGCTGTGGATGGCGATTGCCATGGCAATGGTCTGGTTTCGCGGCCTGACGCCGAACGTTGTCAGCAAGCTCACGCGCCTGAGCCTGTTCTGGCACTTCCTCGACATTGTATGGATTTTCATTTTTTCCATTGTGTACTTAATGAGGTGATGCAAACTGCCATGCCAACACTCAAAGCTTACGTAACAGGTTTCATTCTATCGCTCGTCCTGACGCTCGGCGCCTACTTTGCAGTCGTGTACAACCTGCTCAGCGGCAATGCGCTCACCTTGCCCATACTTGTGTTTGCCGTAATCCAGCTCCTCGTGCAGATGATTTTTTTCCTGCACCTGCACAAAGGCGAAGACCGTAAATGGAACTTCATGGTGCTGCTCTCAACGGTGACCATCGTGCTCATCTTGGTGGTTGGCTCGATCTGGATCATGAACCACCTGAACTACAACATGACGCCATCGCAGATGAACAACTACATGAACGACCAGGGCGGCGCGGTGTAGCATGCTCAAGGCTTACTACAACCTCGCAAAGCCAGGCATAGTGTACGGCAATGCTGTCACCGCAGCTGCTGGATTTTTCTTGGCGTCAAAGGGTGGCGTGAATTTTTTCTTGCTCGTGGCGATGCTGGTCGGGCTGTCGTTGGCCATTGCATCTTCGTGCGTGCTCAACAACGTGTGGGACGCAGACATAGATGCAAAAATGGATCGAACGCAAGCGCGCGCGATGGCTGCTGGCACGATCTCTAAAACGAGCGCAGTTATTTTTGGTGCTGTCCTCGGCGCGCTCGGCGCTGCGATTCTGCTTCTGTACACAAACCTTTTGGCGCTCGGCGCTGCGCTGCTCGGCGTTTTTTTCTACCTAGCCCTGTACACGCCGCTCAAGCGCAAAACTGTGCACGCCACTTTAGTTGGCGCTGTTGCTGGGGCAACACCTCCTGTTGCTGGCTACGTTGCAGTTGCTGGCAAGCTCGACACAGCAGCGCTCCTGCTGTTTTTAATTTTGATTTTCTGGCAGATGCCCCACTTTTACGCAATTGCCGTGCGCAGGCTTGAAGACTACAGGAAAGCCGAAGTGCCCGTGCTGCCCGTTGAGCGGGGGATTGCCGCAGCAAAAGTTCAGATGCTCGTGTACATTGCAGCGTTCATTTTGGCAGCTGCGGCGTTCACGTACTTTAAGTACACTGGGTACGTTTACCTGGTGGCTGTGGTTGCGGCTGGCGTGTACTGGCTTTGGATTACCGCGAAAGGCTTCCCCGCGCGTGACGCAACAGACAGCAGCAAAGTTTGGGCAAAGAAGGTATTTGAGTCATCGCTCATTGTCTTGGTTCTGTTCTCTGTTCTCGTTGCTTTTGGAACGCGTATTTAGAAAAGTTACCCCCAGATTTTTTAATTTTGATTTAATCGTGTCGTGTCAGACTGGTTGTGCGTGGGCTCAGCAGGTGCGCAGCCGGTCTTGATACATTGGCTGCGGGGGTTCGATTCCCCTTGGTCCACCATGAAAAATTTGACACATTTTTGAGACAAGAGTATAGTATTGAAGTATCAAGACCGGCATGCAAACCTGTGCAGCCAATACCAAAAGAGCGCTGGAAACGGCGCTCTTTTATTACGCGTCTAAACCTGTTAGAATAGGCCCATATGGAAGAACGTCTGCAGAAATTTTTGTCGAACGCTGGCATCGCATCGCGCCGGCGCGCAGAAGACCTCATCACAAAAGGTCTTGTTCGCATTAACGGCAACGTGGCATCGCTCGGCGACAAGCTCGACCCTGCAAAAGACCAGGTCACGTACGCAGGCCACCTCGTGCGGCCAACTGCAGAAATGTACTACATTGCGGTGAACAAGCCAAAGGGGTACATCACGTCGCGCCGCGATCCTGAAGGCCGCCGCAGCGTGTACGACCTGGTGCCAAAAGACATCCGGCCAAAAGTGTGGAGCGTTGGGCGCCTGGACTTCTTCAGCGAAGGCCTGATGATTTTTACAAACGATGGCGAGCTCACGCAGACGCTCGCGCACCCAAAGTACGAGCACGACAAAGAGTACGAGGTTGTGCCGAACAGAGTGCCAACCGGCGACCAGCTGGCAAAGCTGCGCGAGGGCGTGACCATTGGCAACGGCGACCTCACATCACCGGCAAAGGTTAAGCTCAAGCTCGGCAAAGTTTACATGACAATCCACGAGGGCAAGAAGCGCCAAATCCGCAGAATGTTCCAGGCTGTTGGGCTGAAGGTTGCAAACCTGAAGCGCATCCGTGAGAATAAGCTAGAGCTTGGCGATTTAGAAGTGGGAAAGTGGAAGTACGTGAAGAAGGAAGACATTATTTAGGCAGCCTGGCCCTTGAGTTTTTTGTAGGCTGCCCTGTTTCTTTCGAACGCGTCGCCCGTCAGTTTGAGGGTACTGAGCTCAAAGTCAAGGTGGTTCATTTGCCTACGTACCTGTTGCTCTTCTGTCTCACCTGCTTCCTCAGCGCGCTCCTCTATTTGCTTGCGGTGGAACTCAACGTCAGCCTCGCCACCTTTTGTATTGGCTTCACCACGTCAGTTTCTCTGCTCGGATCGAACGGATCATACGGGCCATCTTCTATACGTGTCATTTTTTCTCATTTAATATTTAAGGGGTTAGTTCTTAGCGTGAAACTTTTTGTGCACGTCGTGGAGCTGCTCGTTGGTGACGTGCGTGTAAATTTGCGTGGTGGTGATAGAAGCGTGGCCCAGCATGCTCTGCACGCTGCGGATGTCAGCACCGTTCTGCAGCAGGTCTGTGGCGAACGAGTGGCGCAGCGTGTGCGGCGTAATTTTCTTGACGATACCAGCGACGAGTGCGTACTTCTTGACCATGCGCTGCACTGACCGTGGCGTGAGGCCGCGGCCAGTCGAGCCAAAGCTGTCAATTTCTTTCTCTGACGACAGGCCAATTTTTCCGTGGCCAACGAACAGGAAGCGCGAGCTGTCCTGGCGCGCCTCCATGTACTTCGTGAGCGATGCCACTGCATCGCCAGCCAAGAACACCAGGCGCAGCTTGTCGCCCTTGCCGCGCACGGTGAATTCGCCGCGCTGTAAATTTATCTGGTCGCGCTTGATGCCGCACAGCTCTGACACGCGCACGCCAGTTGAGAACAGCGTTTCGTAGAATGGCGCGGTCACGCAGCTGCTGGAGCTCGTCCTGTTCGCTGGCCGTTGCGCCAATGATGCGCTCTATTTCTTCGCGGCTCAAGAACTCAACCTGGCGCGATGGTGGCTTTGCCAGCTCAAGTTTTTCCGCGGATAGCGTTTCGTAGTCGTGCTGGGTGAGCCACTTCAGGTACGACCGCAGCGCGATGATGTGGTAGTTCTGAGTTGCAATTTTTAGCTTGCCCCCGTCTTGCCAGTATCGAGCCTGTTCACGAATAAACGGTACTGGCGAACCAGCTCGAGCGTGATGGCGCTGGGCGCCTTCGCGCCGCTGCCAACGGCAAACCCGTGGAAGCGCGCGAGGTAGTGGTCGTAGTTCTTCAGCGTGAGGGGGCTGCGGTTTTTTTCAATCTCGCAGTAGTCTAGAAAATCCACCATTGTCTTCTCTAGCTCATCGCGCGGCGATTTCTTTTGAAGGACAAGGGCTGCTGAAATTTTCTCGATGGGTTTTTGTTTCTTCATATGCGTCGTACAATATTATTGTACACCATTAGCTCGGAGAGGTCTAAATTGAAAACCGCGCTCCTCTGGCAAAGGGCGCGCGGCCTGTTTTACTGCTGCTTTTCATTCTACGGCTGGCCAGTTGTTGTAAAAGTCGTCAAAACCGTCATCGATTTTTTTCCACGTACGTGCTTTCTCTATCGATTCGTCTGAGGGTTTCGCGATCCTCGTGTACGAGAGCTTGCGGGCTAATTCGTATAGCGCCGCGACCTCGTTCGATAGCCAGTGCTCGCGCGATGGATGGACAACCTTCGTATTCGCGAACCCAGATTCAGGGTCCGAGGGCGCACCCATATCTGCCCTCATGGCACCAAGTAGATGTCTTATCGAGTTTCCCAGTGCGAGGACAAAGTAACCGTCCGGGAACACGCCGTTGATGACCCGTGCAATGAGGGCCATCTTGTAGCCAGATACGTTGACCTGATTCAAGATGAACACACTGGCAAAGTCGAAGCTGGCATCGGCGCATTCAACTGGTACGTTCACATGGTAGCGTTCCGTGGTGCTGTACATCAACTGGGATCGAATTTCATGAACGATCAAATCGTCTGGCGAAGTTCTCCATCCCCGATTTGTGCTTCTATTATGCAGCATAGAGTATCCTCCTGGATTCAGTTATTTTGGCATTTATACACACTTTTGTCAATTTGTGCGTATCGCATCAAAAAGGTATAATATTTAAGCAATTATTAATCCACGGCAATTTTGCCCGCACGCACGAAGGTGCAGAGCAAGGCTGCACGTGCAGACAGGGTCGCACATGCTCTCAAAGAGAGAAAAAGATGGGCTCATCAGGAAGTACCAGACGCACAAGGATGACACTGGTTCACCAGAAGTCCAGGTCGCAATTCTCACCCGAGAAATTGACCAGGTATCTGAGCACCTGAAGGTTCACCGCAAAGACAACCACAGCAGGCGCGGCTTGCTGCAGATGGTCGGCAACAGGCGCAGGCTCCTGCGCTACCTCAAGTCAGAAGACGTGAAGCGCTACGAGAAGCTCGTCGAGAAACTGAAGTTAAAGCACTAGCACATGGGCGTCCTGCGGACTTTTTCGCAGGGCGTTCTATTCATCAATTAAGTTCTAGGTTCGTCGTTGGCAGCCACGCACTGCTCTTGCGAGAGCACCGCGCGATTGCAAATGACGTTCCAGAACACGGGAGTCAGTTATGAATGAAGTGAAGAGCACCAGAATCAGCCTGGCGAGTGGAAAAGTTGGCGATGGAGAAGCAGCCAGCACGTCAATTAGCTTAGAGACAGGCAAGCTAGCGCAGCAGGCAGACGGCGCTGTTGTGCTGCGAGCTGGCGACACCATTGTAATGGCAACAGCTGTGATGGGCCGCAAGCGCGAGGGCATTGAATTTTTCCCTCTCATGGTTGACTACGAAGAGCGCCTCTACGCAGCAGGAAAAATTAAAGGCTCACGCTGGGTGAAGCGCGAAGGTCGCGCAACAGACACAGCAGTGCTCACCGGCCGCGTCATTGATCGCAGCATCCGCCCGCTGTTCAACGCAAACTCGCGCAACGACGTGCAGGTGGTTGTCACGGTGCTGTGCATTGACGGCGTGAACGAGCCAGACATTCTGGCAGTCACCGCAGCATCTGCGGCGCTGACCATTTCTGATATTCCTTTCGACGGCCCAATTGGCGGCGTGCGCGTTGGTAAAATTGACGGCAAGTTTGTGCTGAACCCATCGCGCGAGCAGATCGCAAAGTCTTCAATGGACTTAATTGTGTGCGGCACAGGCGACCACATTCTAATGGTTGAAGCTGGTGCAAACATTGTGCCAGAAGCAGACATTACTGGAGGCATTCGCTTTGCGCAGCCAGAGCTTGCAAAGATTTGCGCAGCACAGCTTGAGCTCCGCAAAATTGCCGGCTTAGAGAAGCGCGAAGTTGAAACGTACCACGTCAACGACGCGGTGCTCGCCATGGTCAAGCAGATGACCACAGACTCAAAGCTCGATGCAGTGCTGTACGTTCCAAACAAAGAGCAGCGCGAGAAGAACATGCAGGATCTACGCGACGCAACCTTTGAAGAGCTCAAGAAAGTTTTCGTTGTTGATGCAGGAAACCCGCAGCTCCCAGGTGACATGAACGTGCCAGCGCACCTTGAGGAGAAGCAGCTGAAGCACGACATCTATGAGTCACTCGACAAGGTGATGAAGGCGTACATGCAGAAAAATATTTTGGAGCACGAGGCGCGCGTTGACGGCCGCAAGCTTTCTGAGACGCGGCCAGTGTCGTGCGAGGTTGGCGTGCTGCCTCGCGTGCACGGCTCTGCCTTGTTCACCCGTGGCGAGACACAGGTTTTGACAACTGTCACGCTCGGTTCAAAGGGCGATGAGCAGCTGCTCGATGGCATGGAAGATCCTGCTGACGGCACTGCGAAGCGCTACATCCACCACTACAACATGCCAGGCTACTCTGTTGGCGAGGTTGCCCCAATCCGCGGACCAGGCCGTCGCGAAATTGGCCACGGCGCACTGGCAGAGCGCGCTGTTGAACCAGTCATTCCTGCACAAGAATCGTTCCCGTACACAATGCGCTTGGTGTCAGAGGCCATTAGCTCGAACGGCTCAACCTCAATGGCGTCAACGTGCGGCTCCACTTTGGCTTTGATGGACGCCGGCGTTCCAATTACGCAGATGATCGGCGGCGTTGCCATGGGCTTGGTGCTCAACGAAGAGACTGGCGCGTTCAAAGTGCTCACGGACATTGCTGGCATTGAAGACTTCAATGGACACATGGACTTCAAGGTCACTGGCAATGAGCAGGGCATTACAGCGCTGCAGCTCGACATGAAGGTGAAGGGTCTGACAGCAGAAATTTTGGAGCAGGCACTTGAAGAGGCAAAGCCTGGCCGTCTGCACATTCTCAGTAAGATGCGCGAGGCACTGAGCGCGCCACGCCCAGAGATGTCAAAGTACGCGCCGCGCATTGTGTCGTTCATGATAAAGCCAGACAAGATCCGCGAGGTCATTGGCGCAGGCGGCAAGATTATCAATGGAATCATCGCAGAGACTGGCGTGAAGATTGACATTGAGGACAACGGCTTGGTCATGGTCACATCTGTGAACCCAGAGGCAATGGAAAAGGCTGTTGGCATCATCAAGAACATTGTGCGCGAGATTGAGCCGGGCGAAGTATTTGACGGCACTGTCACGCGTTTGATGAACTTCGGCGCATTCGTGCAGCTCGTGCCTGGCCAAGAAGGCTTGGTGCACATTTCAGAGTTGGCAAACTACCGCGTTGGCCGCGTTGAGGACATTGTGAACGTTGGCGATTCTCTCAAAGTTCAGGTCAAAGAAATTGACGACCAGGGTCGCATTAACTTAACGCACCGCCCGTACGCAGGCCCAGCGCCAGCAGGTGCAGGACAAGGTGAAGGCGATGGCGGCAACGGCGGCCGCGGTGGATTTGGCGGCGGACGCCCGAGCGGCGGCTTCCGGGGCAATGGCGGTGGGCATAGGCACTAGCAGATAATGCCTTACTTTGAAATTCTAAAAAAAGATGCCACGAGCAAGGCGCGCACTGGCATAATCCACACTGCGCACGGCGATGTTCGCACGCCAATCTTTTTGCCCATTGGCACACGCGGCACGGTGAAGAGCGTCACGTCCGAAGAGCTGAAGTTCTGGGGCGCAGACATGATTCTGGCAAACACGTACCACCTGTGGCAGCGGCCGGGTGATGCTCTCATATACAAAGCTGGCGGCCTGCACAAGTTCATGAACTGGAAGCAAGCTATTTTCACTGACAGCGGCGGGTTCCAGGTGCAGTCACTGGCGAAGTTTAAGAAAGTCACAGAGGCTGGCGTGCTGTTCAATTTTGACATGGACGGTACGCAGAGCATGCTGTCACCAGAAAAATCTATCGGCATTCAGGCTAACTTGGGCTCTGACGTGGCGCTCATCTTGGACGACTTTTCTGGTGTTCCATTTGAGTACGAGCAGAGCAAGATTTCTACCGAACTCACCAACCGTTGGGCTGAGCGCGCTGTTCAGGAGCACGAAAAAATTACCAGCTACGGCGATCCAATTAACCCAGGACAAAAATTGTGGGGCATTGTTCAAGGTTCAAATTTTAAAGACCTGAGAAAAATTTCTGCTGAGGCCATGGTACGACTCGGCTTCGAAGGGTTTGCCATTGGCGGCGTGGCAACCGTTGATGAGCCATTTGAAGAAATGATGAAAGCAGTAGAGTGGTCGATTGCTAGCCTGCCAGATGAAAAGCCTCGCCACTTGCTGGGCGTTGGCACGCCGTATGACATTGTCCAGGGTGTTCGCCGAGGCTGCGACACGTTTGACTGCGTCATCCCAACGCGCGAGGCGCGTCACGGCCGCCTGTACGTTTCGCGTCGCGATCCAGAAAATGGCAAAGAAGGCTACGAGCGCATTGAGGTGAATCGCAGTGGCTATGCAGAAGACTTTACGCCAGTTGATTCAACGTGCGACTGCTACGGCTGCCTGCACCACACAAAGGCGTACATTCGCCACTTGTTTGCAACAGGTGAGCCGCTCGGCATTCGCCTCGCAACAATGCACAACCTGAAGTTCTACTTAAACCTGATGGGAAAAATTCGCACGGCGATCGAGAACGAGTACTTTGACGATTTCAGCGAAAACTTTCTAGACATCACGCCACCAGCGCCCACACCTGCTGGGCCTACGTTTCCAAAGCACAGCACTGTGGGGGAATAGTTGCGGGTTGATACGACGAAATTAAAACGAGAACCATGAAAGTGGTTCTCGTTTCCAGTTTTTGTAGAAGTAAATATACAAAAACAGTGACATTTTTTATGGGCCGGGGGCTAACTCCACCAGTCAAGTTTCCTTGACCTATGTATCGTAGCGGAGCATTTCTGGGTTGTCAATCGAAGTTTAATTGACTGGAGGTAAGGGGAATCGAACCCCTATAAGAGGATGTCAAAACCTCTTACGCCAACCATGAACCACCCCCATCAACCGAGCGTAATAGGTGCAAATGAAATGTAGATTAAATTTAGGAATGGATTTTTTTGAACCTTTCAGTTAGACTGTATTGTATCTTGGATTAATCCAAGCGAGACGAAGGAGGTTGAAACGTGGGGCTCGAAAGTTCCTTTGGTGGAAGAAATAATCGCCGGGGTTGTCGCAAATGCTGGAGAGGTGTTGATCGGGATTCACGCCCATGGATGCGATGCGCCCAACTTCTCTATTTTGGCTGAAAAAGTTCGAGAGCAGCTTGCCGTAGACCAGGGCACCAACATTGCTCTTCAGCCAGCTATCCAGGTTTGCAGATCCGGGTGGATACAAAAACCAGTTTACGAACTGGATGAGAGGCTTGTTCACACGCCATCGCTCGGCAAGCTCTGGGTGGTTTATCGAATCAAGAAGTAGGGACACCAGCTCTTCCGGGGTACCCGCTCAGGCTATGCCGAGTGGGTACCCCTTTTCATTGGTAATTTACAAATTGCTCGAAGTGCCCATTTAACGTATAATTTCACTATGTCTAACAAAGAAACACA
The DNA here is from genome assembly GCA_963840645.1 of Candidatus Doudnaibacteriota bacterium. Classification (GTDB taxonomy): domain Bacteria; phylum Patescibacteriota; class Doudnabacteria; order UBA920; family VMFF01; genus CAWIZL01. Next base: position 355,273 of record CAWIZL010000004.1, on the reverse strand, counting down.
AGTCCCAGCAGACCCCCAGTCCACCCTCATGGAAAAAATAGTGAACCTCTGCAAGCGCAGGGGATTCGTGTTTCCATCATCAGAAATTTACGGTGGGTTTGCGGCGACGTACGACTTCGGCCTTGTCGGCACGCTGCTCAAGCAGAACCTCACGCAAGCGTGGCGCTACTGGAACGTCACGTCGCGCACAGACATGGTTGAAATTGACGGCGCAATTTTCATGCACCCGCAGACGTGGGTTGCGAGCGGCCACGTTGGCGGCTTTGCAGACCTCATGGTTGAAGACCTCGTGACGCACAAGCGCTACCGCGCAGACCACATCATAGAAGACGCTGGCATCATGGAGAACGCTGGCAGCCTCACGCCAGAAGAAGTTGATGAGGTTGTGAAGACGCAGCACGTGAAGAGCCCAGACGGCAACTCGCTCTCTTCGGCTAAGAAGTTCAACATGCTCGTGTCAACGCACCTCGGCCCAGTTGAAGACGACACAACGCTCGTGTACCTCAAGGGCGAATCTTGCCAGAACATTTACCTTGACTGGAAAGCAGTACAGGAGACAACACGCCGCAAGTTACCGTTCGGTATTGCGCAAATTGGCAAGGCGTTTCGCAATGAAATTACAGTGAAGAACTTCATTTTCCGCACGCGCGAGTTTGAGCAAATGGACACGCAGTTTTTTTGCAAGCCGTCTGATGCACCAGCTGCCTACCAAGCGTGGAAAGAAAACCGCTGGGATTTCTACACAAAGTTTTTGGGCTTCAACGAGGCAAACGTCCAGTGGCGCCAGCACAAGAAAGACGAGAAGGCATTCTACGCAACAGACGCGTGGGACATTGAGTACAACTTTAGCGGCATGGGCTTCAAAGAAGTTGAGGGTGTGCACGACCGCGGCAGCTACGACCTCGACCAGCACGCAAAGTTTTCTGGCCAAGACCTTTCGTACTTTGATTCAGAAACGAACGAGCGCTACAACCCCTACATAGTCGAGTGTTCTGGTGGCTTGAACCGCTTGTTCCTCATGGCAATGTTCGAGTGGTACGAGGAGCAGGCAATGCCAGATGGCGACGTGCGCACAGTGCTGCACTTCCCAAACAAAGTTGCTCCGTACAAGGCAGCAATACTGCCACTGTCAAAGAAGCCAGAGCTCGGCGTTCCTGCAATGGAACTGTTCGCACAGCTGAAGAAAGCGAACATTTCTTGTGACTACGATGAGACGGGCTCAATTGGAAAAAGATACAGAAGGCAAGACGAAATCGGTACTCCTTACTGCATCACGTACGATTTTGAATCTTTAGAAGATAAAAAAGTAACTGTTCGAGATCGCGACACAATGGAACAGGATCGCGTATCAATTGAGGAAGTGCAGGAGTATTTAATGAGCAGGTTGAATAATTAATTGTACAGTTTATGAAAAAAATAGCAATCATTTTTACCGCAGTACTGGTGTCCTTTACTGGGTATATGGTTTTAGGATCCAAGGCACGCGCTGACGAGGCTCCGGATACCTGCGCGGTATATAAAAATTGCTTAGTGTATACCGATATCACAACAGATATCGACATCGACGGTTTCCAGAACCAGGTTTACTTGGTGAAGGCCACGTGTTTGCTCATTGAGTGCACCAAGCAGCCTAACCCTGACACTAGCCAGTATTCTTACTACAGTGGTGACGATGAAGGAGGGTCAGTCATCGCTCTCGATAAATCCTACGTAGATGGCAATGGAGGGTTGGATGCTCTCTTTAACCACGTCAGTGTAGTAGATTTAGCCAACAAGAGCGAAGCCTTCGAGTATCCAAAGAACGACGCTGAATTTAAAAAGCATGAGCACCCTCTGTACGTTTACGCGGAACTTGCAGGATTAGATTACATGTCCAGTCCAGACTCAATGACTCTGGGTAACAAAGGCAAGCAAGGAGACATACTTCCTTTCAACCCGTATGGGAGTATCGAGAGCAATGACACTGACGGCACGCAGGGATACCAAATAGTTGGCAGTGGTTTAAATGAGGTAGTCGTGATATACAAGCCTTTAGGTTTCCTGTGTGATACAGATCCTTGCAAATTAGTATTATATGCCGCAGAGCAAGATGGGGACACCTTGGTGCCAAGCACTTTTAATCCCCCAACCATCAGTGGGCTGGTGGCCACTCTGTATCCTACGAGCACACCGGTCGTCACCATCACAGGGGCAAGTGGGGGCGTTCAGCAAAATCAAGCCAGCCAGCCAGCGCAGAGGTCTTTCTGGTCTACCATAGGAGGCTTCTTCACCTCCCTGTGGAGAGCCTTTAAAGGTTCCCTGAAATACTAAATGCTGTACGGCTACTACTTCCTCGCTGCCTTAGCGACAACGATTGCCATAGAAACCTTAGGCCTCTATGTTTTACTGCGCTTCGCTTTTAAGTTAGACAGAGAAACAATCGGAACACCCCAGATCCTTTTCGCTGGAATATTTGTAAATTTTGCGACTGTGCCCTACGTGTGGTACGTGTTTCCTTCTCTGCACGTTGCCCAAAATTTTTACTCCAGCGTATTTTTGTCGGAGGTCTTCATAACCATTGTAGAGGCAATATTTTACCGCTTCTACTTTAGGATGAAGTTTGAAAAAACCATCATCCTATCTTTTGTCTGCAACGCAGTTTCTTTCCTGATTCCCATGGTCTTGAACCACTTTATAAATTGACCCCCTTGAGTTCTAAATGATTAACGTCCCATGAAATTTACCCACAAGGTTCTTAAAAATAAGCTCCAGGTTCTCCTTGTTCCTATCGCCGGCTCTCAGTCTGTCGTCGTAACTATCTACGTCAAAGTAGGTAGCCGCTACGAGCAAGAGAATGTTGCAGGTGTTGCCCACTTCCTTGAGCACATCTTTTTCAAAGGTAGCGCAAAGCACCCAAAGCCAACGGACATCTCGCGCATTGTAGACGGCATTGGTGGCGACTTCAATGCAGCAACTGGCAAAGAGTACACAGAGTTCTACATACACGCGAGCGCAAAGCACGCGAACCTCATCTTCGATATTCTCACAGACATGATCACGAACCCACTGTTCGATGGGGCTGAGATTGAGCGCGAGAAGGGTGTTGTCAAAGAAGAGATGAACATGTACGACGACAATCCAAAGAGCCAAGCTGACAGCAACCTCGAGCGCATCATGTGGCCAAAGTCACAGTTCGGGGCAGACATTATTGGTACAAGGAAAACTGTTACAGCCCTGACGCGCGACCAGATTATGGGCTTCAAGAAAATTTTCTACCAGCCAGGCAACATTATTTTAGGTGTTGGCGGCAGCTTTGATGGCGCAAAAATTTTCAAGAAAATTAACGCAACGTGGGGTAAACTGCCAAACCACGCTGTGCCAAAGTTTGAGGCAGCAGAGGTGAAGCACCAGGCAAAGCCGCAGGCAGTCGTGAAGCACAAAGACACGAAGCAGGCACACCTTGCACTCGGCTTCAAGAGCTTCGGCCACGGCGACAAGCGAAACCCCGCAGCAGGCTTGCTCGCCGCAATCTTGGGCAGCAGCATGAGCTCGCGCCTGTTCGTTAAAATCCGCGAAGAACGCGGACTCGCGTACTACGTGTACAGCTCAAACAGCCTATCTGCAGATGTTGGCGAGTTCACGGTTGCAGCTGGGCTGCGCGTAGATAAAACTGACTTGGCGCTCAGCGCAATTCTGGCAGAGCTGTCGCGTACGAAGAAAGAGCTGGTTGGCAAAGAAGAGCTGCGCAAGGCAAAAGACTACATTCGCGGCAAGGTCGCCCTGCACTTAGAGGGCGTCCACGAGCAGCTCGACTGGTGCCTCGATCGCTTGGCAACGCACGGAAAAGTTGAGCAGCCAGCAGCGTACTTTGCACGCATTGAGGCCGTGACGCCAGAGCAGATTCGTGCAGTGGCTAAAGAAATTTTTACGCCAAAGAGAATGTCCCTCTCAATTGTTCGGGCCGTACAAGAATTCTGCTAAGTTTGAGAAACTTCTAAAAGTTTAAAATTTCGAACGTATGAAAATTGGCTGCCACGTATCAATAGCTGGGGGAGTGCAGAATGCACCTGGGCGAGCAGCAGAGCTCGGCTGCGAGTCTTTCCAAATGTTCACGCGCTCGCCGCAGGGTCGAGCCTGCGCCAGAGCTCACGCCTGAAATTGTAAAAGAATTTCGAGCTGCAATGGACGAGCACTCGCTCTCACAGTTCGTTGTGCACGCGCCGTACATTTTAAACTTTGGCAGTGCAAAACCTGCAACGTTCCACAGCTCAATTTCGCTGGTCGCGCAAGACCTTGAGCGCGCAAATACACTCGGCGCAGAGTTCGTAATGTGCCACCTGGGTTCATTCAAAGACGTTGATCCTGTGGTTGGGTTTGCACAGGTGCTCAAAGGCTTAGACGAAGTCATGCAAAAGTACAAAGGCACAGGCACAAAGTTTTTGGTTGAGATTGCAGCTGGTGCAGGGGCAATCATTGGCAGCACGCTCGATCAGCTCGGCGAGATTACCACGCACCTTTCAAAGTACGAAATGTTTGGCGGCGTGTGCTTTGACACGCAGCACGCATTTGCAGCAGGGTACGATTTGCACACTGAAGCTGCTGTAAAGAAGACTTTTGCCACGTTCAAGAAAGAAATTGGCATGAACTACTTTGCCATGGTGCACGCAAACGATTCTAAGGTGGCCCTCGGCGCAAAGAAGGATCGCCACGAGCACATTGGCGATGGTCTCATTGGCCAAGAAGGTTTTGCTGCTATCATGGGTGCAGTGGCAGCACTCGAGAAAAAACAGAAGACGCAGATGCCGTTCATCTTAGAAACAGAGCACGATAAAGTGGTGGAAGACATTGCACTGCTCAAGAAAATTAGGTCAAAGCTATGAAATTTTACATCACAACAGCAATAGACTACATCAACGGCAAGCCGCACGTTGGCCACGCGTACGAAAAAGTGGCAGCAGACGTGCTGGCTCGCTGGCACCGCCTCAAGGGCGACGATGTTTTTTTCCTCACGGGCACTGACGAGCACGGCGCAAAGGTTCACGCGTCTGCTGTCAAAGAAGGCTTGGCGGACTTAGCGTACGCGAACCAAGCAGCAGCACCGTTCCGCGAGGCGTGGGACAAGCTGGATTTATCGTACGACAGGTTCATTCGCACAACTGACGATGACCACGTTGAAGCTGTGCAAAAAATCGTGCAAATTTTGAAGGACAAGAATTTTTTGTACGAGGGCGAGTACACTGGCCTCTACTGCGTTGGCCACGAGGCATTCATCACCGAAAAAGATTTGGTAGGTGGCCTGTGCCCCGAGCACAAGACAGCGCCAGAAAAAATTACAGAGAAGAACTGGTTCTTGAAGGTGTCGGCTTTCACGCAAGAGCTAGCTGAGACAATTCAGGAAAACGAGTTTGTGATCTGGCCGCACGAACGCCGCAACGAGGTGCTGGCAATGCTCAAAGACTTTGGCGATGTTGCCATTAGCCGCCCGAACATTTCGTGGGGCATTCCACTGCCGTGGGACAAAGAGCAAACTGTGTACGTGTGGATCGATGCGCTCATCAACTACTTGAGCGGCGCAGGCTACATTGATGACGAAGAACAATTCAAGAAGCTCTGGCCAGCAGACTGGCACTTCATTGGCAAAGACATCCTGAAGTTCCACTGCATTATCTGGCCAGCAATGCTGCTGGCTGCGGGCATTGATTTGCCAAAGGGTGTTGCCGTGCACGGCTTTTTGACAATCGGTGGCGAGAAAATTTCAAAGTCAGTTGGCAACGTGATTGATCCAAATGACTGGATGGCAAAGTACGGAAGCGATGCCGTCCGCTACCTGCTGATGCGCGAAATTGCGTTTGGCCAAGACGGCGACGTGTCGGAAGAAAAGTTGGCTGGCAGGTACCACGGCGATTTGCAGAACGGCTTGGGCAACCTGGTATCGCGCGTCACGAACATGGTTGAGAAGTTTGAAGGTGGCGTGCTTCCGAGCGTGAAAGGTCACACAGAGCCGCCATTTTCTCTGGATGGCTTAGAAAATCTAATGATCGGCTTCAAGCTCCACGAGGTCTTGGCAAAAATCTGGGAAGCAGTTGCGTGGGCGAACCAGTACATAGATGAGTCAAAGCCGTGGGACTTGGCAAAGAAGGCTGAGGCAGGCGATGCTGAGGCAAAGTCAAAGCTCTCGGTAATTCTGAGTGAGCTATCTGCTGAGGTGTACTTAATCTCAATTGCGATTGCGCCGTTCATGCCGAACGCAGCTGACCGTATTCGAAAGGTCTTTGAGGGTAGCGAAGATGGGCTTGTCGTGAAGATGAATGATCTGTTTCCAAAGATTGAATGAGACTTTACGATACGCACGCACACGTGTACAAAGGCGAGTACGGCGAGCGCACTGAAGAGCTGCTCGCGTCTTTAGCTAGCGCTGATATTTTGATTAACAACATTGGCACTGATCGCGCTACTTCTGAGGCATGCGTCGGTACTGCCAAGCGTTTTCCGCAGAGTGTGCGAGCCGTTGTTGGTTTGCACCCGCACGAGGTTGAGACAGAAAAGTTTGATCGAGATTTCTACACGCAGCTTGCCAGGCAAGACTGCGTTGTTGGCATAGGCGAGTGCGGTTTAGATTACTCGCGCACGACTGATGCTGCCGTAAAAAATTTGCAGATGGAAGTTTTTCGCCAGCAGATGCAAATTGCTCGTGAGCTAAACAAGGTACTCGTTATCCACTGCCGTGCAAGCAAGGGGAGCGAAGATGCGTACGAAGATTTGCTCGCAGAGTTTGCCCGCCAGAAGCTGAACAATGCTGCACTCCCAAAGTTTATTGTGCACAGCTTCACTGCTTCTGCTGAAGTATGCCAGAAATTTCTAGACCTCGGCGGCTACATTGCCTTCAATGGCATTTTGACATTTGATAAAACTGGGCAGCTCGCTGCAGCTGTTGAGCTATGCCCACTCGATCGCTTACTCTTAGAAACAGATTCGCCGTACCTGGTCCCAGTTCCATTCCGCGGCAAGCAGAATGAGCCGAGCTACGTGAGGTACGTTGCAGAGAAGGTGGTGGAGATAAAGAAGGTGAGCGTTGAAGAGGTTGCGAGAATTACTACCGAAAATGCGTTGAAGTTGTTTGTGTAAGGGCACTCACTTTTTAGATTCACAAAGTAACCCAGAAGTAGGCTATTATTTAGTGCCTAGGGCAGTTTTCTTGACATGTAGCCATGTAATATGATATAGTATGAGTGCTCAATTCATCGAGCACTTCACAACTGAATAAAGAGGAACCTCCATGGAAACCATGGCACCACCTACTGAAACGAAGACGACGCAGTTTGGGCATTTTTTGGCGAAGGTAATTGAAGCTTGGAGTTTGGTCTTTGATAAACTCGGCACGAAAGTATGTATCGCCGCGGTCAAAAACCAAGGTGAGCGACTCGCTATTTTTCTCGAGCTGGTTGTTACAGCTCTGAGTAGTGGCCAGAACTTGGTTTTGGCACCACCGCAGGGTGAGTCGGCAAAGCCGCAGCTTCTCGAGTTCGTACGTGCTTATGAAACTTTGCCAGCTAAACGTTTCGGAGTCGGTAATTTTTTCACCACCCGTAATTCAAAGGTGAAAATTACATTCATCAACGAGACGTTCCAAAAGGTCTTTGGCAACAAGATTGAGGAGAACGTCCAACCCGCGACGCTCCGGGCACACAGACTCACTGTGAACGAATTCGACCCGTGGATTATCGTCGGACTCGGCAAGACGAGCTATAAAAGCAGCCTCGCCCACGTTGCCTCACTGATGGAGCAGCAACCGAACGGCGAAGAAGATGGAATTTTGCTCAACAACGGTCGGGCGAATATCTTCTATGTCCCAGACGACAACGGAAATCTCTGGGCCGTCTCGTGGGCTGGGACGACGGCGGTTGGGACGTGTCGGCCGTTCGATCGGCTACCTGGACGGTTGGTATGCTGGCTACCAGGTGTTTGGCTGCGATCCTTTGGCTCTTGCAGCTTAGAGCCTTTGAATCCTTAGCCCCTTTGACACTTCGCTTTTGCGGAGGTTGGAGGGGCTTTATTTTTGTTATAATTTAAAGTGAAGCTAGCTCACAGTGCAAAGGCTACGGCTCTTGCACAGCTCTTCAAGCTTACACAGTTGCAGAATTGCCCTGGATTTTTCTTGGGCAAGCGTCAACGTGCAAGCTTTTCAAAAAAGAAAAGAATCGGTGCAGTGTGCTGGCGCGCTTTGAGGCGACAAATAAAATACAGCCCTGAGAGCACTCGAAGGGCAGTGGCATGGACGGCACGCTGTACAAACTCTGGGCCGTCAACGTGAACTGGAACGACGACGGTTGGAACGTGTACGCCAATTCGATCGGCAACCTGAACGATTGGAATGCTGGCAACCAGGTGTTTGGCTGCAACTACCTTCTTTCTCCTGCCGCAGTGGTGGGAGTTTTTGAAAGCAAACCTCTTCTCCATCCGCCGATTATTTTTCCAATTTCCTCAATCTCTGTGCCGAGAGAGGTGAACTGGTCGTTGTGGATGAGGTGGTTTTCCCAAGCAATTTGGAGAAAGAAGCGTAGCCCATCGGTTTTGCCAAGGGCATCCGCTAGTATTTCCAGTTTAGGTGCAATGGGTGCATATGTGGCTTTTCTCAATAGCTCAAGAAGATCTAAAAATAGGTTGTCGATTCGTAGCCCAATACCAAAGCGCTCTGCGCGCGGCATGTTGCGGTGCACTAGAATCCAGTTCGTATAGCTGTTTTTGGTCTTTTCAACAATTGGTAAAACAGCGTTGGGGGGGGGTCTTGAATGGCATTTTAAAAAATTTAAAAATGAAAAATCAGTTCAGTAAAAACTACTGCGACATTACGTCGCCAGAAAACTTACTTTTGGCCTGGCAGGAGTTTGCACGTGGAAAGCGAAAGAAGCAAGACGTGCAGCTATTTGAACAGGAGCTTATGTTGAACCTCAATATTCTGCGCCAGGATTTAGCAGCGGGTGTTTACCGCCATTCAGATTATACAGCATTCAATATTTCTGATCCAAAGCCGCGCAGCATCCACAAGGCTACGGTGCGCGATCGTGTTCTGCACCGCGCAATCTATCGCCAACTCTACCCATTTTTTGAGAGAGCCTTTACGGCCGATTCATTCTCTGGGCAGAAGGCAAAGGGCGTACACAGGGCACTGAATCGTTTTGAAAAATTTGGTAGACAAGTTGGCAAGAACGGTACGCGTACAGTGTGGGTACTCAAGTGCGATATAAAAAAGTTTTTCGCGAGCATTGACCACAGCAGGTTGCTTGAGATTTTAGCAGCATACATTCCAGACAAAGCAATCATGCAGCTGCTCGAAAAAATTATTTGCAGTTTTAACTTTAAAGGCGACAGGGTAGGTTTACCACTCGGTAATTTAACCTCGCAGTTATTTTGCAACGTGTACATGAACGAGTTTGACCAATACGTGAAGCACAAGTTGAAAGTCCGGTACTACGTTCGCTACGCCGATGACTTTGTTTTTCTTTCAGCTAGCAGAGAAGAGCTACTCGGGATTATTCCAAAAATTTCCCTATTCTTGGATGATCGATTGAAACTGCATTTACATCCCGATAAAGTTTTTATAAAAACACTGGCATCTGGCCTAGATTTCTTAGGCTGGGTCCATTTTCTCGACCAGCCGTGTTTTGCGCACATCGACAAAGAACAGAATGTTGAAAAGATTAACGCGCAATTCTAAAAATGAGAGTATTCAATCGTACCTTGGCTTGCTCGGGCATGGGAATGGTCACAAAATCGCATCTAGAATCTCAGGTATTTTAGGATAGCCAACGCCCATAAAATTTCGTATACTACCACCATGCCAACAAAGTACAACCCATCTGAGATTGAGCCAAAGTGGCAGAAGTACTGGCTCGACCACGGCACGTTCAAGGCTGAGAATAATTCGGTAAAGTCGAAGAAGTACGTGCTCGTTGAGTTCCCGTACCCGTCAGGTGCTGGGTTGCACATGGGCCACGTGCGGCCATTCACAGCAGGTGATGTACTGTCACGCTACTACCGTCACACTGGTTACGAGGTAATGTACCCGTTTGGCTGGGATGCCTTTGGCTTGCCAGCTGAAAACTACGCCATCAAGATGGGCGTGCAGCCAGAGGTTTCTACAGCGCAGAACATTGCAAACGCGAGACGACAGGTTGTATCGTGGGGCGTGAGCTTTGATTGGTCGCGCGAGGTAAACACAACAGACCCTGCGTACTACAAGTGGACGCAGTGGCTATTCTTAAAATTCTACGAAGCAGGCTTGGCGTACCAGGCAACTGCCATGCTGAACTGGTGCCCGAAAGATAAGACAGTGCTCGCGAATGAAGAGGTGATCAACGGCTGCTGCGAGCGCTGCGGCACAGTCGTCGAGCAGCGTGAAATGCGCCAGTGGTTCTTGAAAATTACAGAGTATGCCCAGAAACTGCTCGATGGCTTGGAAAACTTGGACTGGCCAACAGCCGTAAAGACGCAGCAGGTGAACTGGATTGGGAAGAAGACTGGTATCAACATCACGTACAAGATTGATGGCACTGACAAAGACGTGACGTGCTTCACAACGCGCCCAGACACAAACTTTGGTGCAACGTTCATTGTTGTTGGCCCAGAGCATCCGCTCATCAAAACAAAAGAGGTGCTTGGCTTGGCCGACCATGTTTGGGAAAAAATTGCTAAGTACAAAGAAAAAGCTGCCGGTGAGATTGAGCAAGACCGCACAGCAGAGAATCGCAAGAAGACAGGTGTGTTCACTGGCCTGTACTGCACCAATACTTTGAACGAAGGCAAGATGGCGCTCTACGTTGCAGATTACGTTTTGGGCAACGTTGGCACAGGCGCTGTCATTGGCGTGCCTGGCCACGACAAACGCGATTTTGAATTTGCCCAGGCGTTTGGCTTGGAGGTTGTGCGCGTTGTACAGAAAGATGCTGCTGACACTGCTGCCATCACATCTATAGATCAAGTGCAGGAAGACGAAGGCACAATGGTGAATTCTGGTTTCTTGAATGGCATGGACATCCACGATGCCACTGAAAAAATGATGGACTACATGGAAGAGCACGGCTACGGCAAGCGCGTGGTCAACTTCAAGCTGCGCGACTGGGTGTTCTCGCGCCAGCGTTACTGGGGCGAGCCAATTCCAATTATCCACTGTGGGAAGTGCGGTGCGGTTCCAGTTCCCGTAGACCAGCTGCCAGTTGTGCTGCCAAAGGTTGACCACTACGAGCCAACAGGCACAGGTGAATCGCCGCTCGCCGCAATCCCAGATTGGGTGAACGTTGAGTGTCCAAAGTGCGGCGGCAAAGCCAAGCGCGAGACAGACACAATGCCGCAGTGGGCGGGCAGCTCATGGTACTTTTTGCGCTACTGTGATCCGCACAATGGCAAAGCGTTTGCATCGCCAGAAAGCTTGAAGCACTGGATGCCAGTGGAGCCTGTACTTTGGCGGCATGGAGCACACGACCTTGCACTTGCTGTACTCGCGCTTCTGGAACTTGTTTCTGCATGACCAGGGCCTGGCTCCAGTTGCAGAGCCTTACGCTGTGCGCGTGCCACATGGAATAATCCTTGGGACCTGACGGCGAGAAGATGAGCAAGTCACGCGGCAACGTGGTGAACCCAGATGACATTGTTGCGCAGTACGGCGCAGACACCATGCGCATGTACGAGCTGTTCCTCGGTTCCGCACGACCAGACCATTGGCTGGAGCGACCGTGGCATTGTTGGCGTGAGTAGATTCTTGGATAGGGTGTGGAGGTTTGTTACTAAAAATATTGATACCCCAATAAATGATGAAGGTGTCGATGTTTCAATACACAGACTTATTAAGAAAGTCACAGAAGACGTTGAGGCGACAAAGTTTAATACAGCTGTTGCTGCGTTCATGGAGTTCATCAACGAAGTTGAGGGCAAGCGTGTACACTTCGGAACCCTTGCGATGTTTTTAATTTTGCTTTCTCCTTTTGCTCCCCATATTGCAGCGGAGCTATGGGAACAATTGGGGCGCTCAAGCGATCTTGCATTTGCCGAGTGGCCATCTTTTGATGAGTCAAAATTGATTCAAAGCACATTAAGAATCGCTGTTCAAGTCGATGGAAAGTTGCGTTGTGCTATTGATGTTTCTGCCGATCGTTCTAGCCAAGAAGAAGTAGAGGCAGAAGCTCGAAAGGCTCATACAGTCATCAATGCAATCGGAAATAGCGAAGTCGTCAAAGTCATTTTTGTCCCAAACCGCCTCATTAACTTTGTGTTAAAACCCATGGTGTAATTTAACATTGGTAAAATTAAGTTTAATGAGAGACTTCATTTTGAATTAATGAAAAATCAATGAACTATGCAAAAATTGAGAGCGAAGATCCAGAAATTTACAGGTTAATGAAAAAAGAAGAACTGCGCCAGAGCGAAGGCCTGAGGCTCATCCCATCTGAGAACTACACGAGCCAGGCTGTGATGGAGAGCATGGGCTCAATTCTCACCAACAAGTACAGCGAAGGTTACTCAGGCAGGCGCTACTACGGTGGCCAAGAGTTCATTGACCACATTGAAACGCTTGCAGTAGAGCGCGCGAAGAAACTTTTTGGCGTGCCACACGCAAACGTTCAACCATACTCTGGTAGCCCAGCAAACCTGGCTGTGTACATGGCGTGCTGCCAGCCCGGAGACACCATCATGGGCTTGAACTTGCCAGACGGCGGCCACTTGACCCACGGCTGGAAAGTTTCAGCCACAGCAGTGTTCTACAGGAGCGTCCCGTACCACGTCAAAGAAGATGGCCGCATAGACTTGGACGAAGTCGCAGCCCTAGCAAAAGAGCACAAGCCAAAGTTGATTTGGGCAGGGGCAACAGCCTACCCGTACCAGTACGACTACGAAAAGTTTGCAGAAATCGCGCACAGTGTTGGCGCGTACTTTGCCGCTGACATCGCGCACATCGCAGGATTAATTGTTGCAGGAGTTCACCCAAGCCCAGTGCCGCACGCTGACATTGTGACCAGCACCACGCACAAGACACTCCGCCGGTCGCGCGGCGGCATCATTATGGTCACTGAGAAAGGTTTGCAGAAAGACGCAGAGCTTGGAGACAAAGTAGACAAGGGTGTTTTTCCTGGGTTGCAAGGTGGGCCGCACGACCACCAGACAGGTGCTATTGCCATTGCACTCAAAGAGGCGCTCCAGCCTGAGTTCAAAGAGTACGGCGCGCAAATCGTGAAGAACGCAAAAGTTTTGGCAGAGAGTCTGGTGGCACACGGCTTCAAGTTGGTGTCAGGTGGCACTGAGAACCACTTAATTTTGGTTGACCTTGCGCCACTCTACGGACCAGGCGGCGGTATATTTGCCAGTGAAATTCTAGAGGCTGCCGGCATGACCGTGAACAAGAACACCATCCCAAGAGATCCAGGTTCTCCATTTTACCCAACGGGCATTCGCCTGGGTAGCCCAGCCCTAACCACCCGTGGCTTCAAGGAAAAAGAGTTTGAAAAAGTGGGCGAGTGGATAAGCCGCGCGCTCATGGGCTTGAAGAGCTACACCTTGCCAGAGAAAAAAGAAGAGCGTGCAGCGTACATTGCAAAGTTCAAAGGTGAGATTTCAACCAACGCTGAACTGAAAAAAATCAGGGAAGAAATAAAGCAGCTGTGCCGTAGTTTCCCAGTGCCCGGAATTGATACACAGCATGGCTGAATCACTCGACACAAAAATATTCTTGGAGATGAACGGGTGGACGCGGCTGGGTAAAGCAGCCAATACTTTTTGGCGCGGCTCGGCGTTCCTCGCGCCATTCATTTTTGTTGTCCTATGCCTGTGGATGCTGTACGGCGACCCAAATGCTGTGAGCCATTTTGTGCGCATTGCCATTGCTGCAATTATTTCACAGATCATCGCGCGCGTGATCAGGCTGTTCTGGCACCGCAAGCGCCCGTACTTAAATAAAAATATTGCCACGAACAAGCTCTTGCACAAAGGCGATGAGGCAGCGTTCCCATCTGCCCACTCGTCATCGCTCTTTGCAGTTGCCGTGAGCGTAGCGGTGTTTAACCCTGTCTTCGGCAGTGTGCTCATTGCGCTCGCAGCGCTCAATGCAGTTGCACGCACCGTGACGGGCATGCACTACCCGAGCGACGTGCTGGCAGGGGCTATCTTAGGTACAGTGGTCGGCCTGATTGTCTAGACCGTGATTATTTGGTAGAATAAAGGTGGGTTCCACACTCAGCCGGTGTGGCGGAACTGGCATACGCGCACGACTCAAAATCGTGTGGGCTTACGTCCATGTGGGTTCAACTCCCACCACCGGCACCAAGGTAAGCTTTTAAACATTATAAAAAAGATATGAAAAAAATACTCTTTGCTTTCTCGGTGGTCAGCTTGCTAGCCGCTGGGTGCAACCTATCTCGTCCAGTTACCCCACAAGCCCCAGGGGCCACTGTCCAAAATCCCAACCCAACGCCACCAGCTTCCCCGACAGCTACTGGAAAATCAGGCTCCTCATCTTCGGGCAGCAGCTACAGCATGACGGAGATTGCTCCCGATGGCGGCCGCGTCAACTGGCTTGCCAACTCTCTAATCGCTTACGATGCCGTCAGCTCCAACGGTCTTTACAATGTCTACACAATGAATTCGGATGGCAGTGGTCAGAAGTGCCTCACGTGTGGTACAAGCACCTTGCCAGCGGGAGACAATGGAAATCCAGCGTGGTCTCCGGATGGCAAGTACATCGCTTTCCAGGCAACTCAGACAGGCGCACTTGCTTCGTACCAGGCCAAAGGAAAATCTTTTTACCTCACGCCAGGACAGGGAATCGCAAACGATCTATGGATCATGAATGCTGCTGGAACCAGCTACTGGAAAGTGGTGGCAACCTCCCCACAGGTTGGGGGTATCCTGTTCCCGTTCTTCTCTCCTAGCGGTAGCCAGGTATCGTGGGCACAGCGTCTAGGCAATGGCGGCGGCACTGGCGGCCAGTGGGCGCTCGAGGTCGGAGACTTCTCGGTGGTCAACGGCGTTCCAAAGGTAACCAACATCCAGCAGTACCAGCCTAACGGCCCCGATGCTGTTTATGAGACCCACGGCTTCTCTCCTGATGGCACTAAAATTATTTTCACCTCTTCTGCTCCATCGGCAACCTGGGGCGACACCAACATCTACACGCTCGATTTGCAGACCAAGGCACTCACCCAGCTCACGCATGATACGGATGTCTGGAACGAACACGCTCACTACTCTCCAGATGGAAAGTACATCATCTGGGATTCTTCCAAGGGCAACGCGGTCACGTACAATTCGGCTGGTGGCGTGGTAGATCACAACAATGTTTTGGATTTGTGGATCATGAATGCTGACGGCACAAATCCTCAGCGCATCACCGACGTCCAAGTTGCTGGCAGCCCAGGCTACAGCGGTGGACTGAGCGGCGAGACGAGCGATGGTAGCTGGAATGCCAGTGGCAGCCAGTACGCGGTTGACGTCAAAGAGCCTTCCCTTGGCGCTGGCCGAGGAGGGGTCTGGATTATCAATTTCAGCACTGCGTACTAAGTAGGATTGCCAGTAAAAAATGGACGACAACGACGACAAAAACTTGAGCCAAGCTGAAGCGCAGTTCAGCCAGCCAATGCCAACAGAGCGCATGTCCTACGCTGATGCGCGCGTCATGGAGGTGGACGTTGCGCGCATTGTGCCAAACCCGTTCCAGCCGCGCAAGAACTTTGACACGCAGCAGCTGCAGGAGCTGGCAGACTCTATTAAAGAGCACGGTGTAATCCAGCCGCTCGTGGTGAATGAGACGCCCCAAGGTTTTGAACTCGTGGTGGGCGAGCGACGCTTCCGCGCCAGCCAGCTCGCAGGCTTGCTCAAGGTTCCCGTCATCGTGAAGAGTGGCATGGAAGACCAGGCAAAGCTCGAGGTTGCCCTCATTGAGAACATCCAGCGCCAAGAGCTGAACGCAATCGAAGAGGCGCTCGCGTACGACAAGCTCATCAAGGTGTTTGGCCTCACGCAGGAGCGCGTTGCGCAGAAGGTTGGCAAAAGCCGTCCAGCTGTGGCAAATACAGTGCGCCTCTTGAACCTGCCCGTTGAAGTTCAGCGCGGCGTTGTTGAGGGTAAAATTGCAGAAGGCCACGCACGCGCAATTTTGGGCATTGCGGGCACGGAGCGACAGCTCGCACTTTACAAAATGATTCTTGATCAAGGTTTGAACGTGCGCCAAGTTGAGGCAAAGGTGCGCGAGCTCATGTCTCGTCCGCGCCTCGAATCTGCAGGCCTGACCCGCGCGTAGCTCAGCTCGAGGGCATGCTGCGTTCACGCCTCGGCACGCGTGTGAAAATAGAGAAACGAGGCCGTGGCGGCAAGATTATGATTGAATTTTTCTCTGAAGAAGAGCTGGACAGCCTCATGGCCAAGCTCGAGAATGGGCCAGATGATGAAGGTGTGAGTGGCAGTACGCCAGTGACAGATCCAATGGTTGCTCGGCCAGTCAGCATACCGTTAGTCCCAGACAACGTAGATAGCAATGGCGACGAGTACTTTGTAGTCTAATTGAGGTAACAAAAAAACCGCCCGAGCTGGGCAGTTTTGAAATATGGCTAGGTTTTAAGCTGCTACCTTAACTTTTTTCGCCGCAGTCTTCATGCACTTTGTGCAGGACTTCACGCGGACGCCACCAATGCGGGTCCACTGCAAGTTTGGCTTCAGCTGCACGATTTGAGCGTGCATTGAGTGGCTGCGCTTCACAGTTTTTGAGTAACCTTTGCCACACACTTCGCAAGCTCTTGGCATAAATCTTAATCCTTTGTTAACGTAATGGTAATATATGGAGATTCAACGAGTCTTCAAGATTTTAGCACATCCTGTTATAATGGGCAAATGGACATTACCACAATCATCGTAGGCCTCGTCATACTGCTTTTCTCAGCGATTCTGCATGAAATCGCCCACGGAGTTGTTGCAGAGTACTTTGGCGACACCACGGCGCGCGATGCAGGCCGCATCACATTAAACCCAATTAGCCACATTGACCCGTGGTTCACCATTTTAATCCCGCTCGTGCTGTTCTTGTCAGGCTCGCCAGTCATCTTTGGCGCAGCAAAGCCAGTGCCCGTTAACTACTACAGGTTCACTAACTTCCGCTGGGGCGTGTTCTGGGTTTCAATTGCGGGCATTCTCACGAACCTTGCCATTGCATTTGCATTCTCGTTGCCACTTCGCCTCGGCCTCGGGAGCTATGAGGTTCAGACTGTCTTTACTGAAATAGTTACAATCAACATTGTACTCGCAGTTGTCAACATGACGCCAATTCCACCAATAGACGGGTCAAAAGTTTTGGCAGCCCTGCTCGGCGAACGTGCCATCAACTGGGTCACGTCCTTCGAGCGTCGTGGCTGGATCGGCATCCTCCCGTTCATCATTTTAATCTACGTGCTCTTCAGCACATCTGCGTTCCAGGCAATCCTCGTGCCAGTGGTGAACTTCTTCTTCAGAATATTTGGCATGGGTGGGATATAGGTGAAGTTGTTGACATCGAGCTCGTGGAAGTTTATACTTCAGTCATTGGTAGCTGAATATTGCGAGTACTCGTGAATGCTCCCAAAAGGAGATAGGCTGCCCACAGAAAACCCAACAAACTGTTGGGTTTTCTCCTTTCATACTTCTTTTATATACCCAAATTCCAGCGCCATTTTAAAGAGCCTTGCAAGGTCAGTGCTGCGTGACGATAGTGCAAGGCGCACAAAGCCACAGCACGAATCTGCGAGTCGTATTAACTCAAATGATTGTTCTCGGCGAACCCCAATTATTTTTCTAGTTTGAACGTTTAAATTTCTTAGATCCGATCCAAACTTATGGACGTGTGCTTTCTGTAGTCCATCGACGTAGACAGTTGCCAGTGTTGGTTGGTTTGGTGTGGCTAAGATTGCCTTTGCGGTTGAAAGAATGGTTAGGGATGTGTATGATTTTGTCTTTGAGTATACAGAGAAAAACATAGTGCCAATGAATTTTTTGTTAGAAAAGATTGCTCTAATGTAAGCAAGTCGAATATCAGGTTTCGTGTGGATCCATTTCACGGTACCCTTACCGCTAACCCGCTCAATTTTTTCAAGCTCTTCAATCAGTGTTGCGCGCTGGCTTGCAACAACGACAACAGAAACAATGAACAATTTGCCCAAGGTATCCTGGCCAGTTTCATCAACGTAACAGTAAATACTTTGTTTAGCCATACGTACTTTGCAGATTTAAAAGTCATCTTGTAAGCGTATAGATAGACTATTGGCCAGGTCAAATTACTTAATAATGATTTAATTTCTTTGTAGTGTGCTCTGGACTTCAGTTGTCTTTTCTCGTATACTACGAAATCTCCACTGCACTTTTGGATGGAGAAAAGGAGGATCGTCAAACGGATTTACCATCAATTTTTCGGTGAGGATAGATGTTTTTGTCCTGACCCGCCTCAAACTCTTTCTTTTCGTGGACTTGTTCCCTGCGGAAAGATTCGATTCACCATAGCGGTGAGAAGGAGAACAACAGTGCGCTTAATTAACAATTCGAATTCGATGCAGGCAGCTCGAGTGGGTCTTCAAGAGCTTTACCTGATTCGGCAAATACACACAACGTCCTTCAAAATTGAGAAGGATTACGATGTTTTCGTGGGGAGGCGCTTATCCGACGTTCATTTGGGTTTGGCCCCACTAAAAATGCCGATCCAGAAGTTTGGATGTTTGTGTTCGTGGTCAACTTGTTAGAGAATAGCGCGGATCCAGCCGACCTTGACCCATACAAGTGGGAGCCCTACCAGGCATGGGTAAAGGCTGGAATAAACGGCTATGCTGTTTACGGACGAATACCAAAACAGGGTGGCAGGGCTGCTCACTGGGCATTCTGTTTCTACGAACGTGGTGGCGTGGGGAGTGGCATTGTCGAGCCTCCCAGCACTAAGAGTTTATTTGTTCGAAGGTAGTCCGTTGCTCAAGAGGTGCTGCTCCCACTGTTAGTTCAGTGGGTAGCAGCACCTTTTTTTAAATCAGTTTGACACCACCCCATTTTCCTTGTACACTACCTCTACATCAACTAACAGGCACAGGGCGGAGTAACCCAACAGGGCGAAAAGAGCCTGTTTAGAATCTAACCGCA
This sequence comes from Candidatus Doudnaibacteriota bacterium, assembly GCA_963840645.1. Classification (GTDB taxonomy): domain Bacteria; phylum Patescibacteriota; class Doudnabacteria; order UBA920; family VMFF01; genus CAWIZL01. The sequence goes on along the minus strand of CAWIZL010000004.1, from coordinate 336,166 downwards.
TAAGCTACGGGCTTGTCTGCCAGAATGTCCGAGTTTCTGCTCAAGTTTGCAGTTTTCTCCTCTGCGCATATGTATGCGCCTTGTCGAAACCTGCAAACTCAGCAACGAAACTCGGACATTCTGCCCAGACATTAGATTCTAAACAGGCTTAACCACCCGTGCCGTAAGGACAAAGAATGCCAACCATCAACCAGTTGTCCGTCACAGACGCGTCTCTTCAAAGGCGAAGTCTAAAACTCCAGCTCTGGAGAAACGGATCAACCTCATCAAGGGTATCTCAATTCTTCGAGGTAGCCCGTTCATGCGTGGCGTGTGCCTCAAGGTGTACACGACAACGCCAAAGAAGCCAAACTCGGCTCTGCGTAAAGTTGCCAAGGTTCGCCTGACGAACGGCATGGAAGTGCTCGCGTACATTCCGGGCATTGGCCACAACCTGCAGGAACACTCTGTCGTGATGATTCGCGGTGGACGTGTGAAAGACTTGCCAGGTGTTCGCTACCACATTGTCCGAGGTAAACTAGACACGCTTGGAGTCGACAAGCGCAAGCGCAGCCGCAGCAAGTACGGCGTAAAGAAAGCTTAATACCATGCCACGAAAAGCAAGATCCTACGACAGGCATTTGCCAAAGCCTGACGCAAAGTACAGCAACTCAAAGTACGGCAAGTTCATCAACTACATCATGGAACGTGGCAAGAAGTCTGTTGCCCAGAAGATTTTCTACCAGGCAATTGACGAGGTCACCAAGAAGGTGAACCCTGCTGGCACGCCAGACGACAAAATTATTGCGGGCACAGCAGTGTTCGAGCAAGCCCTCAAGAACATTTCACCGCTCGTAGAAATTAAAGGCCGCCGCATTGGTGGTGCAAACTACCAGGTGCCAATGGAAGTTGTCGAGCCACGCAAGACAGCGCTCGGCATGAAGTGGCTCATCGGTGCTGCAAAGTCGCGCAAGGGCGCGCCAATGCACATCAAGCTCTCAGCTGAAATTGTCGATGCGTACAACAAAGTTGGCGCAGCCATGAAGAAGCGTGACGACACCCACAGAATGGCAGAGGCGAACAAGGCGTTCGCACACTTTGCTAGATTCAACAAGAGATAGAAGGTAATAGTTAATAGAAAATAGTTAATAGGAGGGCGTAGAATGGCAACCTTTACGGATTTTGTTGTTTGGAAAAAATCGCATAGTTTGGTTTTAGAGGTTTATAAATTAAGCGGAAGTTTTCCAAAAACGGAAACGTACGCTCTCACAAACCAAATTCGTCGAGCAGCTGTATCTATCACCTCAAATATTGCTGAAGGTTACGGCAGGATCTCATCGAAGGAAAAAACCCAGTTCATTGCTTTTGCGATGGGGTCAACCCGCGAGGTGCAGAATCAAATTATGATTGCACGAGATCTCGGCTACGTCCTTCCTGGGCAATCTGATGGTGTTGTGAACCAAGGAGAAGAAATTGTCAGGATGCTGTACACCACCACGAAAATTCTCAAATCTAAGCCTGCGCGCGGCTAGCTATTCTCTATTTTCTATTGACTATTTATACTAACACTTACTAAATAACAACAAATGAGAGACATACCCATTGAGCGTACTAGAAACATCGGCACCATCGCGCACATTGATGCTGGCAAGACAACGGTCACAGAAGGAATTCTGTACGAGACCGGTGTCACCCACAACATTGGTGCAGTGCACGAGGGCGAGACAGTCACAGACTGGATGGAGCAAGAGAAAGAGCGCGGCATCACCATTACCGCAGCTGCTGTCACGTGCTTCTGGAAAGACCACAAGATCAACATCATCGACACGCCAGGCCACGTAGACTTCACGGTTGAGGTTGAAAGATCGCTGCGCGTGCTCGACGGCGCAGCTGTAATTTTTGACGGCAAAATGGGCGTTGAGCCGCAGTCAGAAACAGTGTGGCGCCAGGCAGACAAGTACAAGGTGCCTCGCCTGTGCTTCATCAACAAGATCAACCAGACTGGCGGCGACTTCTACAAGAGCCTCGAGTCTATTCGCGCGCGCCTGTCACCGAACGCAACGCCTATCGCAATCCCAGTTGGGTTTGAAAAAGAAATCGTGGGCATTGTTGACCTCGTGAAGATGAAGACGTACACGTACACAGACTTCCACGACAAAGAGCTCAAAGAGGGCGAGATTCCAGCTGACATGCTGGAAGCTGCAAAGAAGTGGCGCCACGAGCTGTAGAGAAAGTGGTTGAGCACGATGACCAGCTCATGGAGAGCTACCTCGGCGGCAAAGACCTCACAGAAGATGAGCTGCGCGGCGTTATCCGCAAGGCCACCATCAGCAGCTCGTTCTTCCCAGTGCTCGGCGGTGATGGCCGTGGCACCATTGTGAAGGCTCTGCTCGATGCAGTCACAGACTACCTGCCATCACCAGCTGACAAGGCTGACACAGTTGGCGTTGATCCAAAGGTGAAGGAAGCAGATGCCGAAGCTGCGCCAAAGATTCTGCGTAAGCCAAACGACGAAGAGCCATTCACAGCCCTCGCTTTCAAGATTGCAACAGACCCGTTCGTGGGCAAGCTCGCATTCTTCCGCGTGTACTCAGGAAAACTTGAAGCAGGTTCGTACGTGCTCAATACGCGCAGCGGCAACAAAGAGCGCGTCGGACGCATTGTGCTGCTCAAGGCAAACGACCGCATTGAGGTGAAAGAGGTGTACGCAGGAGACATTGCAGCACTCGTCGGCCCAAAGGATACAAAGACAGGGGACACACTGTGCGACGTTGACCACCCAATTCGCCTAGAGTCTATCAAGTTTGCAGAGCCTGTCATCTCAATGGCAATTGAGCCAAAGACAAAGGCAGACCAAGAAAAAATGGGCATGGCTTTGGCACGCTTGGTTGAAGAAGACCCAACCCTCACGGTGAAGGGCGACGAAGAAACCCAGCAGACAATCATTGCCGGCATGGGCGAGCTGCACCTTGAAATTATTGTTGACCGCATGAAGCGCGAGTTCAAGGTTGAGGCAAACGTTGGCAAGCCGCAGGTTGCTTACAAAGAAAAGTTCAAGAAGACTGTCGAGTCTGAGGGCAAGTACATTAGGCAATCAGGCGGCAAGGGTCAGTACGGCCACTGCAAGATTCGCCTTGAGCCAAAAGAGCCAGGCGCAGGCTTCACGTTCGAGAGCGAAGTCGTTGGCGGCACCATTCCTCGCGAGTTCATTGCCCCAATTGAAAAGGGCGTGAAGGAAGCAGCAGAGAACGGCGTCATTGCAGGCTACCCTGTCATTGACTTCAACTGCGTTGTGTACGACGGCTCTTACCACGAAGTTGACTCTTCGGAAATGGCGTTCAAGATCGCAGCTTCTAAGGCATTCCAAGATGGCGTACGATCAGCAGACCCAATTCTGCTCGAGCCTATCATGAAGGTTGAGGTCACCATCCCAGACTCGTTCATGGGTGACGTGATTGGCGACATCAACTCAAAGCGCGGCCAGGTTAAGGAAATGAATGACCGCGGCAACCTGAAGATTGTTGATGCGTTCATTCCACTGTCAGAAATGTTTGGCTACGCAACGTCGCTGCGCAGCATGACGCAGGGCCAGGGCAACTACAGCATGGTCTTTGATCGCTACGAAGAAGTTCCTCGCAACGTTGCAGCTGGCATTATCGAGAGCCGTGCGAGCATGAATGCCAGGAAGGGACAGAACTAACCGTCTGAAACTCCCTTCGTCGCTGTCCTCGCATTTGCACTGGCGCACGTTGTGCGCCGCGCAAATTGCTGTGGAGGCTCCTCAGAAACTTTCAGCCGCTTAGTTCAAGTGCTTACTCCAGAAAATTCAAGACTCGGAAACACAAAACCACCTGTGGTGGTGGTTTTGTGTTCGCTTCAGTTGAGAAGCCACATTCAGCCAAAACTAGTAAGCCGCCTTCCGATCCGAGAATTATTTTTAGTTTACATGACTGTATAAATCGCGTCAACTAACTGGCCGACCTGGTGGGGATCGCACCCACATTTCCAATTTCCCGGATCGGCGACTTGCTAGCTTAGTCGACAGGTCGCCAGATCTTTACAGTAACAGTGCAGGGTTAACCTTAGGTTAAATCAACAAGAAAGTTGTGGATAATTTTGTCCCGTGCTATCATGGTTAGCTATTCAAGAAAACACCAATGCCACAAACTCCAACACAGAATTCAGCCAGCAGCAAGAACACCATCCAGCAGCTCGTCACGCTCGCAAAAGCTGACGGCGGCAAGTTCTTCGTCATAGACGAAGCTGGCCAGCCAGTGCTCGTCATCATGGGCATTGACGAGTACGAGCACGTGCTCTTGCGCAAGATTCAGAACCAGGCAGCTGACATTGAAGAGGCCAATCGTCTGATTGTGGACGCAGCCCAGCGCGAGCGCCTCCACCAGCAGCAGCAAGACCAGCTCAAGAGCGAGATTATAGACTCGAGTTTTGACTTTGAGTCGCCAGCTGGGTACTAAACGTGGCCTAGTGTATAATTTAGGCAGCAGGTCAATCTTTCTTGAGCATTAAAATACAGGATGGAACGGTCAATGCACGAAAACGTTGATACAGAAACCAACCCAACAGCACACGCAGAAGTAGCAGAGCACGAAGGTGCTACCCGCGAAAATGCAGCTGAGCAAAATGCAGAGGCATCTTCTGCCAATACTGAAAAAGTTTTAGGTGCAGAGAACAGGGCTATTTTTGAAAAGATGCCAGACGCTGCCAAGTCCCTTGCATCGCGCATCTACGAAGGCGTGTACAAAATTCCACTGGTGAACCGTGTGGTCGCCAAGGTGGAGATTGCGCACAAGCAGTTTTGGGCTGATATGCACGAAGAGCGTGCCGTGAAGCTCAAGGGGAAAATGAAGCTCGTCGATGCTCGCAGTACAGCCCTCAACACCTCAAGAACTGAGATTGAACGGGCAATTGCCGATCTCCGGAGAATGGAGATGCCAGGAGTAGCGTCGCTCGAACACCAGTTAAAGAAATTAGATGGCGAGCAAGCTAAGCTGTCACATGAGAGGAGCGCTGTCCAGGTAAAGCTCGAACATCGCAACGGCAAGAATCAGGTACACATTGACAAGAGAGACAGCGTGGCAGATAGGCTCATAGCTAGCTACGCTGAAAAGCTACGGCCATTCGAAAAAGAACTGGAAGACCTCAGCGGTAAAGATCGCGAAGTCGATTTGGAAGCCTCTCTTGCAGAGGTTGTCCACAAGGAAAAGCAAGCCGAGCTAGATGCTGCTGAGCAGCGCATGTCGCGCCTCGAGGCTGCCCTGAAAGTAGCGGGAATGTCAGATAGGCAGATTAAGAGGCACGAGGTCATTCAGCAACACCGAGAGGCTTTGGCAAAGGACAGGGGCCGATCAGGGAACGCCAAGAAGCTATTGCCAAAAAGAAGCGTGAGGTGAAAGCGCAAATTGTAAAAGTTGAAGCTGGCGCAAACCCGTACAGGCACAAACGTGATGAATTTGTTCGCATCAAAGATGGCAGGCCTTTGCAGCCGCAGGCTGGAAGCCGGCCAAGGCTGGAAGTTGTGAATGGGCGGTCGGCAGTTGACACTGAGCCTGCAGTTGAGGCAGCAGAGCAGGCCGTTAAAAAAGTCAGCTTGGACGCAGCAGTTCGTAAGTGGAATAAATTTATGGGGCGCAGGTATGGTGCGAACTCTGCCGCGCACTCCATTGACCTGCCGTTCCTCTTCAAGAAAATGAAGTTTCAGGCCAATCGCGAGCTAGACCAGGCAAGCTTCACGAGCATTGTTAAGGCTTACTCAAAATTTTTAAAGGTTCCACAGGGTGAGGTGAACGTTGACCTGGAAGCTTTCTTTGCCCCAGATGAAGACGATCTAAGGCGAGCAGCCTAAGCTCTGATTGGTAAGAATAAAAATATGGATAACGTCACAACGTTAGAGAATGGCATGGGACCACAAGAGATTGATGCAGCACTCGATGAGCTGGAAGTTTTGGCTGCCAGCGCCCAGGCAACGGTTCAAGAGATGCAGGAAGACGACAAAGAGGCACTGCAAAATTTAGAAGCTATCAGCAACTCGGTTGATGGCATTGCGAAGAACCTTGAAAGGTCTCAACTCGAAATGGATGCCATTGATAGGAAAGCCGAGGATGAAATAGACGGCGATGTGCTTGAACAGGTCACCGATCTAACTGGGGAGTAGGTAATTTTTTAAAAAAAAGAAGGGCAGGCCACACGCGGTTGCGTGGGTCTGCCCTGGTTGAAGCCAGCGAGAGTCTCACTGGCTTTTAGAACGCGTCGAGGCCGTAAACGGTCACGACGTGTTTCCTCCTCGATATATTGTTTATGGTTACGTTTTGCGGCACCTGCGTCTGGTTGTTGGCCAGAACGCTGAAGCTGCAGAAGTTTTTGAGGCTGCACTCATCGAATGCAACCTTTTTCCCAGCTACCGTGACCTGGACATCGCTGCCTGGATCCTCGGTCTCGCCAGGTTGCTGGGTCACCCATACAATAGAGCCTGGGTGCACAACGCCAACCGCAACTTCGGCTGGGTCTTGCCCTGACAGCGTGACCATCAGGGTTGGGCGAATGACGCCCTCTGCTGCTTGCCACGTACCTGGCACGGTGCCGTTCCTCTCGTAGGAGGCAACTGGTGGTGGCGTGGCAGCCTTCTTTGTATTGGCTGGCCTAACCTTTGGTTTTTCCGAAACCGCGGTGGTTCCGTTAACCTTGTCGGTGTCGACCTCCACCAGGTCATCTGGGTCTACCAGGTAGATCATAGACGTATCACCGAACTCAAAGAGTTTGCCGTGAGTGCCCTCTCGTAAAATGTTTACTGGTAGGTACTTTCTACCTTCGTACCAGGTTCCCATGTCCCAGGTTTTTTGTTCCTGTTCGGCTGTAGAGAAGGCACTTTGCACTACCGTACCCGCTTCGAGGGGGAGTGGCGTTTGAGTGCCAATATCGGTGTGGAGCAGTTGACCCGTCTTGCGGTCAAAGTTGTTCTTGCGGCAGCACTTGATGGGCCATGTATCCTGTTTGACCTGGTACTTAATCCACCTGTCCGCTGTGGTGGATTGGTCGAGCCTGACAAGGCCATTCTTGAGGTGGTCTTTGCCGTTGCCGAAGAGCCGTTGCGTGAGCTGGACAGTTCCCGAATTGTGGGACGAACTCCAATTCCACAAGAGAGAGTATACGGCTAACGCGAAGATGGCCGTTGCCAGACCCTTGTTTGTTTGCCACAGTGTCAGTGCCGCAAGCACGCCAATGAAGGCAAGCGTCTCCCACCGGCTAAAGTGAAAACAGGTGTAGGCAGCGATAGCCAGCACGATGAACCACAATCCTTTAAAGAACTTTTCCATTCTATTCTCCTTCTGTCTCTTTTGTTTTTGTTCGTACGAGGACCCACCAAGCCGGCTACGGCCGTGGCAATAAACACTAGCAACCCTATTACGGGGTATGCCAGGCTGAGAACGAGCAACCCAACGCACAGTGCCATGAGCACTAAGGCGGCTAGTCCGAGGAACACAACAACTGAGAGCACCTGGAGTGCCAGCAGTACGATGTCCCACGTAACAGATAAAACCGACATACGTTTAGGCCCATGGAAGCGGGTAAACTCTCGTTTAACCCACCCCAGGATTTTTTGGTCAAAGTACATGCCGTAGTGCGGCATGACCAGGCCAAGTTCTTCGGCTCTCTGTGTGCGATCTCCGTCGCCGCGTTCGTCTGCGAAGCGACCAGCTGTGGCAAGATCGAGCAGGTCTTGCATTGCGTATCCGTACCCAGAGGATTTTGGGTCTAGTGTACCCGCTCCTAAGGCTTTTTTTGCTATAGAGAGCTTCAAGTGTTCCGCCCTCCTGTGGTCGGTTTTCGCCCACCGTAGAAGCCACGTCCTGATGGTGTCGGCTCTCGCTGCGGCATCTGGCATTTTTTCAAAATCCCGCAGAAGGTCATTGAATGCGTTTGAGTTTCCACCACTGTTGTAGTTCACAAAGTGGGGGAGGTGTTTTTCCGCGACTGGCCCTCGAGAATTGTTTTGGCACCCCACGTTGCAACCGCTATGTCGATGAGGGTCTCGAGCCACTTGTACGGGAAAATCCAGAGAAGAAACTTTTTCAATCCTTCAATTGCACTTGTAACATTCATGCCAACTCCTCCCAGAGTTTTTAAATGTGCACCCTTCGGGTGTAAACACCCTTGCGGTGGCCAGCCGAACTTCAACGCGTGAGCGTTGTTCGCAGGCAGGGGAGGGTTGCTAGATGTTGGCAAACCTTCTCAACCTGTGAACACCTATTATACTATATTATATATAATATGTCAAATAGTGCCAGTGGCCAGTCTTATATATGAGAAAAGCCAATAAAAATAGGCGTTCCGTGCTTTTATACACGAAAAGCCTATTCAAAGAGCTTTCGTTCTACAGCACGAAGCTTCCCTTTAAAACTTCGTACTCCCGTAGGTAAGCCTGCTCAATAGCTGCTTGCAGCCCAGGAATCTCTGCGGCAATAGAACTTATCTTTCCCTGATTTTTTTCTGGGTCTGCGAGCGTAGCCGAGAAACGTTCGAGCTGCTCGCCATTCATCGCAGCAATGCACGTTGTCACCGCAACGTCTAAAAGGCGGTGCGAAACCATTGCCAAGATTTTTTCTTGAGTTTCAGCGCTGCTTTTCTGTAGCTTGAAATCTTGGAAAAACTGAGCGGTGTATTTTTCCTGTAGCTCTGTGAGTGACTGCATAATTATTTTTTGTTACCTTTTTTCTTGGCCTCATTGTACGCCGCATCCATTGCAGCGTTCATGCTGCGCATCTCCTCGACGGCACTTTTTATAGCCTTGACCTGCTTCTTTTTTAAGAGGATCTGGAAAGCATCCGTGAGTTCAGATAGGTTTACTTTCTTTGTGCGCCATTCTTTGACGCTCTTTATTTCGTCAATTATGTCTAAAGCTTCTTTCGGCGTGAGTAGCTGTCTGTCAACTAAGCTCCACAGCGTGCCACCTCTTTCTCTTGGTAGCGTAAATTCGTTCCACTTTGTCGCCATCTCCGGGTACAAGTTTATGCCTTCGGATTTCGCGCGTTCGAAAATGGCAGCCTGTTTCTTGGTCAGCTTGGTCTCTGTGGATGGCTCTACAAAAGTAGGCTCACCAGCTCCTCCGTACAGCGCGCGGTTAGCAGCTTGAATATCATCCAGTCTTTCCTGTGCTGAGATTTTTTCGTTAGTTGCTAGCCTGTTTAGGGAAAAAGGCATTGAGGCGACTTCAGCTGCAAACTGTTCTTGTAGTTCTGCAGCACCGGCCGTGTCTCCCGCCAAGAGAGATTGCTCAATATCGTGATTGAGTCTCTCTAGGTTATCCAAGCCTACGTTTGTCTCTTCTTCCGCCGTTGTGAAAGGCAGTGGCTCCCCGCGGCCTATCTTTTTCCAGAGCTGCACAGCTACATTGTCGTGTCCCGCTTCGTGAATTCTATTGACCAAACTATAACATTCGTCGCTGTATATTTTTTTCACGCGCGCAGGCGTATCTCGTTGGTTTGCCAGCTCATCGATCTTACCCAAAACAGAGAGAATTTTTTGCAACCCAACCGCAGGGTCTTCATCGAGAAAAATAATTTCAGAGTCAGCAGAGTCGAAGGCTTTTTCGATTATCGCAGCCGCTCTTTCGACCTGCGCTTCGCTGTAATCACGTTTTACGTGGCGAGCTTCTTTTGGTTCAGCTGGCGCAGCCTCTGGTTCTATTTTAACCTCGGCTTTCATTCGTTCAGACAGTTCCTCTAGCAGTTTATTTTCTCTACGTTTAAGCTCTGAGTAGGCCTGCCCACTCTCGTTGTTGCCGCTCGCGTTTGAAAGAGCGCGCGCCCTTCTCGCAAAATCAATTCCAGTATCGTTGGCCTGTCCGAGCAGCTGCTCAGCCAGCTCTAGTTCGTTGTTGCGAAGGGCTGATTCTGTTTCATCGAGCACAAAACGCCACTGCCTCTCTTTTTCGGCCAGCTTTTCTTTCTCGATATTTTCTATTTCCGTTCGGGTTTTGGCAGGAGGTTCGTCTGGTGTGTGGACTGTTCTCTTGGTTGCCTCAGCGTCCTGGCTTGCTTTTATGATTTTGCCCTGGAGGTCGTGGGAGCTCTGTGCCCAGGCTATCTTTTCTGTCAGTGGCTTGCGCTGCGCGTAGATCTTCTACAGAGATGTTATAGAAAGTATCTTCTGCGTTTCTGTAGAAGTCTTGCGCGCGTTCAATCTCTCCAGCCAACAGGGCAGCCTCAGCATCCTGTATTCCAGACCTGATTCTCCCAAAGCTCTCTCTAATTTTTTCTCGGGCTTGGTGCCAAGCAAACTCGTCACCTTTGTGATCTGCTTCTGGGTCTGGGCACCTCTGGTTTTTCTTCTGCTGCACGTGCTTCAGGTTCTTGCGCCGCACCTTCTTCGTTGTCGGATTCTTTTTCTTCACCGCGTCTTTTTTTCCGCAGCAGCATCGCAGTGCCTGCAGCAGCGCCAGCCCCAGCAGCTGCGAGCAAAGCCAGAACCCCAATTTTTTCAAGCTCATCAGAAGTCCCGCCGTCTACGTACTCAAGCTGGGGGATGAGCGTGTCAACTCCTGGAGCTGTTATGATCTGCGTCAGCTGTTCTGGCTGGCCACCGGCGCTCTCGATTAAACCGTTGAGAGATTCCAGGTGGTGCAGTGGAAAGTTTGCCTGCATTGCCGTATCACGAACGCCGTCAGCAACGTGGTTGTGTACGGCTTGGGCTGCTTGCGTGAGGTGATCTTCAGTAATTTCCACGTTGTTGATTGCTGCCAGCTTCCTGACGCCTTCGTTGATTAACTTATTGCTCGGCTTATCAATTCCGTGAGCTTCTGTACCATTCCTTGACCGTGTTCCATGTGCTCTTGCTCATGTCTTGGACAACATCTTTGTTTTCAAATCTGAAAACATTTGGAGCACCCGGCTTGACCGTGTACTGGAAAACTTTCTTCACGGCGTCTCCAGCGGCTTTTAATTTTTCAAGGTCAGCTAGGTGGTGCAAGCCGTAGCTTGCCACCTCAATGAGTGCGCCGCCGACAGCACCGCCCAGGCAGCCAATCGCAGCGCCTTTCAGGATTGCGATGCCAATTTTTTTCCTATCTTTTTTAACCGCGCGGTACTGTTCGAGCACGTGCTGCTGCTCTGGAGATAGGTGCTCCACGTCGCTCTCATTGCGCATCTTCAAGAGCTCTTCCATGCGATCTTCTGTACCCGTGATCGCCTCCAGTGCCTCTCTGTAACGAGCCTGCTCAGCCTCAACACGCTGGCTCTCTTGGCGCGAAGCTTTTACACCCTCCCACGATCCACCCACAACAGCGCCAACAGCAGCACCAGCTCCAGGTGCAGCAAAGTTTAGGGTGTGCTTAATCGCACTGCGAACGCCTGCGCCCACTGCGGTTTTGTACGTAATTGCAGCAGCTGCATCTGTGCCGGCAACCAAGCCAACAATGAAGGTTTTTGTTTTTTGTCCAAACGACCTAGATTCATTGGCTCTCTCAGTTAAAAAGTGCGGCACTTCAGGGTTCGCAATGTTCATCCTCTGGTTCACGTTGAAGCCCTGGTGGAGAACGCCCTCGTGCTGCGCAACTTCTCCAGCTTGCAAGGTTATTTCATCTGCCAGACGCTCGCGCTCTGGTGCGTCAATGAGGTCGTAGCCGTGTTCAAGAGCCTCAGATCGTGGCATTATCTGCGTGCCAATGGTGCGTCCAGTGCTGTCTGTAAGATCAACCTCGACTTCACTGTCGTGGTGGCCACGTTCGCCGTTGTCTCTATCTCGAAACCAGTTGTTGAACATTAGTGTGGCGTAGAGAATTTATATTAAAATTATAGCGTATTTTGCCTCAAAAGCAAAAAATCTACATCCAAGATTTGGACGTAGACTTGCGGTGTACGATGTTCAATGAAGTGCAAAAGTCAAATGGTGGTTACTTACATGCTCCCTTTCGGAAGTAGCGGTATTTCGCCGGCCTATCGTTGCTTGGCTCTCCCATGACAAATGTGTTTTACGGCTACACTCGCTCGTAGCGGTCGTCGTCATCTCGAGCGGGCGGTGCCTGTGTAGGCGCCACGTGCTGAGTGCTCTCTGTAGAAACTGGTTCGTCCGGGTAGTCTGTTCTGAAAAAGAGACCAAGAGTGTGCCTCGGCTTCGCCTTGCTCACCAGAAAAATTACCAGCAACACCAGCAACATGAGGAGGACAATCACACCACCAACTGTCCAGGTTGCAATTGTTATGGCTGAAGTTCCAGAGCCTGTGCCAGCAGCGGGTGCTGCTGCCACAACGTCAACGTTGATCAACTCGCGGATCTTTTTGTCCGTCGCGACCCACACCGTGATGATGTTTCTACCAACCTTTTTGCCGGTGAGCGTAAAGGTGTTATCGCTCTGGTTGAATTCTGTTACCCCTTTGGTGGTCTGATCCACCTCCACTGTGTAGAAAGCGCTGCCGTCTGAGAACTTCTCAAACGTTGCAACTTCTCCTACCTTGATGGTCTTGGTCACCGTGAGCTCGAAGAGATCGTGCTCTTTCGTGATTGCTTTTTCGATGACCTTCTCAGTAGGAGGAGGACATCCAAGAGGCGTGCCTTTGTGGAAGCCTTGAGCTTTCTTGCCCTTTGCTTTGGTCGGGCTGTCATTGATGGCAGCCAGGAAGGCGAACGTGCCTTCTTTGTCTTCGACCGCGTCGTCGGGAAGGGTGAAGCTTCCATCAGGCCACTTGCCGTTGTCTGCTGGATCAAGCTTGTTGCCTTTCTCGTCGAGCAGCGAGGTCAGAAAGTACATTGATTTGCCGGCTTTTTCGAGGCTGGCAATTGGGCCAAGCTTTTTGGCTTGGATTTGTTCAGCTGCTGCGGCAAGGGTATTGAACCCGAATACCATCAGCAACAATACAGCGATGCGCACGGTGAAGCATTTCTTTGTAAACATCGTCTCAAACCCTCCTTGTGGGTTTTTGGTGCGTTCCAGTGTTTTGAGGCAAACACTGGGAGTTTCTGGGTTTATAGCCTCGTGTAAGCTTTTCTTGCTAGTGAAGAGTAAGCTTGCGTGAAGCCGTAAATTATTTTATTTGATACTATTATACCAGTATTTTAACTATATGTCAATAGGCTAAAAGTCATGGTATATTGGTATTTTTGCTAATTAATAAAAATATAAGGTCTAACTATTGACAATATCATTTATAAATGTTAAAATGCGACCAGTACTTTTACAACCGAATACAGGTTGATTTCTGCGGCCAGGTGCCGTGCATAGGTTGAGTGCAATCTTACTTATCCTTTGCTTGGCACCTGTAGCAGAAGTTCAACTTTAGAATATAGGGAGGTTAAGTATTAGTATGCAAAGCGAAAACAAAAACGCCGAAGAGTTGGCGGCAAACAGCAACGAGATGTATGACACCAGTAGCATGCTCATCCACCTGGATAACATTGCCACGAAGAGGCTGTCGCGCACCGCGGCTGCCTTTGACACTAACCACGATAACTTTTACGAGCTGTGCGAGAGCGTTGCTTTAGACGCTGCGGACGGCTGGAAAGAATTCGAGAACACCGCGGTCGCCCCGCACATTCAGGAGAACGGCGCATGGCTGAGAGATACTCTGAGCAGGTGGCCGATTCTCAAGGTAGAGCTGGCCGCAAAGCGCCAGGCAGAAGAAGCTGAGGCGCGCGGGCGATTCATTGACGTCATCGAGCACGTCACCCGCGAGCGGGGTCCAAATTGCTGAAGGGGAGATAGAACCTCCCGTTCAGCAGGCGGTCCAAATTCCTGAACCGGTCAGGGGAGAGGTTGTCCTTGAACAGGACGGCTCTTCACCGGCGGAGAAGGAGTGGGAGCAGTACACAGTCGATCTGACGACGAACCGTGTTTCTGCGGTTGGCGATCCGAAGCGAAGTCTCCTCAGCGTCATGATGCCAGCTGCAAAGCTTGCATTCATTGTGACCATCGCATCGTCGGTCATCATGGCCTTGGTCGAGGGATCTCTGAACATTGAGGTCACCAGAACTGTCATGGGGCCAGTGGCAACGTTCGCAGTGATCTTCGTCATCGCAGTCCTCAGCAACTTGCTCATACTCTTCGGAGTGGAGCAGTGCCACCACCTCCTCACGTACAAAGAGCTCTCGCGGTATTCGCAAAGCTTGATTCTACGGTGAAGAACAGGTACGGCAAGCCACAGGCACCGGATAGCGCGAAGTGGGTCGTGGGGATCGGCGCAATGAGCGTCCTCTTCATTGCCACTGTAGCGTTCGTTTGGTACCGGCTCAGCCAAATTGCCAGTGATTCTACTCTGGCAGGTACGAGCCTGGGAACCTGGATGGTTCCAGTTTGCTTCCTCGTGAGCATCTTCATCGAGATGCTCGTCACGACGCCTCTGCCGAAGTACTTTGTTGAGCAGGAGCAAAAACTGACTGACAAGGTGCGCTCGACACAAGATTTGGCCAAGAACGAACTCGCCCTCCGTGCCGCGCGCAATTCAGAGCGCCTCGCGCAGGCGAATGCAAAGTACGAAGCCGATATGGCCGCCTACCAAGCTGACCTCAAAGAAGCCGCAAAGCCGGCGCCAGACCCAATTGAAGTTGCAAACGTTGCTTACAAGGCAGACGTGCAGAGTGCAGAAGTTCCGCTGCAGGAGCTCCTCGCCGCCATTAAAGAACAGAGAACCTACCGCGCAGAATTACTCGCTGGGTACCGAAGGGTGCACGGCGAAGTTTACCTGCCGGGAGTTGGGGACCTGATTGATTCGATGATGCGCTTGCTGGAAGGCAAGCTCGACCGTGACAGGTACCTCCAGAGTGGCCCCAGTGCCCGCATCGCAAAGTCTGCGAAGGACGCGGCACCGTTGGCTCTGGCGGATCCGGACTTGGAAGCCTTAATAGCAGCATTTGATCCAAGACTGCCCGCCCTCGATGTTTTGACCAAGATCGAACCCCTCATCGTTCAATTTACCGACGACGAGAAGGGCAAGATCACCGCGAGGCGTAATGCGCAAGCCGAATTCGACCGCGCTGTTCAACAACGTTCGTCAGAGGAAGCGCAGAGGAGCGCCGCCGCTGAGCTGCGCAGGCAGAAGAAGTTTCAGATTGAGGGTCAAACGCCGACGGCAGATGAGCAAAGGCTGCCGGATCTGGAAAAAGGTATAGCAGCACACAAAACATAAGGAGTGGATATGTACCCATTGTCGGGTGTAAAGCAGCCGTCGCCGAGAAGACTCGGCGGCGGTAGAACGATAGAAAAGCGGACTGCACCACCTCCAGTGAGTCCAAACCAAAAACCGTTTCTGCGGGAGGTGCCACAAGTACTTCCCGCAGCACAACCTTCTCCAGATCCAGTGCAAACCCCTACTCCGGTGAGGCATACGGAGCTTCACGTATCCGTAGCAAGCGACGTATACGCCGATCAGAAATCCGATGGCGATCACGTTCCGGTAAGCTGGATTGCCACAGGTATCGTGTTCGGGTTGCTGGTCGCTTTCGCTGCCTACTATTTTGTGGCGGTGCGACCTGTCAGCACGTTTGTCCCGAGCTGGGAGAGCATCACCGTTCGTCGCGATTTCCCTGAACGGGCTGTCACTCCAGAGTGGCTCACGGACATCCGTGAGAAAGGGATAAAGCAGGGCAAGGGCTTGAACCTGGTTGTGATCAAAAACATCGATGGAAAAGAAACGCCAACCACCGAAGAACTGATCCCGCCAGTGGCATGACGCAAACCCAACATCACGGATACCTCTGCTACTCAAGGCGCGAGCCGCTGTAGAGCGGCGAGTGGCTGAACTCAACGCGATTGAGTTGCCCCGCCAGTGAAGTATGACGTGTTCGTTGACAGCAGTTCTGGGGATCCAAAACTCCTCACCGAGCAGCTGGAGCTTCGACTCAATTCGGACATGGTATCGCAATCGACAAACCGAGGCTACAGGGTGCAAATCCTGTTCCACCGTCTCGGCGCAAGTGGGGCCTACAACCTCATTAGGAAAGTAGACATCGCTGCCCACGCACCGAAAGGTGATGGGCAGTCAGACATCGAAGAAACCCGTGAGGAGGTAATTAAAACCCTCCACAACGAGAAGCGCAGCGAACTGGTGTTCGGGATCCTCAATACGATCCACGAAGACCACCTGGTTGCCGGCGACCACGTGCTGGTATTCAGCGACGGGCTGGAATTTTCCGACCTCTTCAAGTGGGAGGACGGCAAGCCAGCTGACGTTGCGAGAGACAAGTGGAACGGAATCTTCATGAACATGGAAGACGCCGTTCCAAACGTACCGAAACTTGATGGCGTCATCATTGATTGGTACCTGCCCAACCGGGCAGAGAAAATGAAGATGATGATTGCCACCACGCGCGTGTGGAAGGAATTTCTCACCACGCGCCTCAACGCTAAAATGGAGGAACATTTCTAGCGGAGCCGGCTACCAAGCCAGGCTCCAAACACCTGAGAGACGAACGTCGTACCACGACTTCGTCTCTTTTGTATTTTTGGTGGTATAATAGAGACATGGAAAATATTTCAAAAAATATAGAAAACCGTTCAGAAAACCCTGTCACGAAGGATCAAGTAGAGATTTTGCCAGATAACACTGAAGTGGTTGATCCAGAGCTAGTCAAAATACAGGAAGATTTCAAAGAGCACACTACAGACCTCAAGGAAACCGATCCCCAGTAGCGCGACATTTGACAGGTTTGCACAATCTCTGTTAAACTCCCAATAGCGTCAAAGCTTTCGAGAAGCTTTTTTTGTGAATGATCCCGCAGCGCGCGTTGTGCGAGGCCATTTCCAAGAAAAGTTAGCCCGAAAGACATAAGAATTTAACAAACAATTAACTTTGCCCTGGATCCTAGGAATAGGAAAAAAGAGTTGACACCCTCGCGGTGCACGTGCTCGGGCTACATAAGGATAAGGACATGGCAGATAAGTTTGAACGAAGCAAAGTCCACGTGAACGTTGGTACCATTGGCCACGTTGACCACGGCAAGACAACGCTCACAGCTGCAATCACCACAGTTTTGGCAAAGAAGGGCTTTGCAAAGGCTCGTGCGTACGATTCCATCGACAATGCTCCAGAAGAAAAAGCTCGCGGTATTACCATCAACACGTCTCACGCAGAATACGAAACAGAAAAGCGCCACTACGCACACGTAGACTGCCCAGGCCACGCTGACTACATCAAGAACATGATCACAGGTGCCGCCCAAATGGACGGCGCTATCTTGGTTGTTTCCGCAACTGACGGCGCAATGCCTCAGACCCGTGAGCACATTCTTGCTTGCTAAGCAGGTGGGCGTACCTTACATTGTCGTTTTCATGAACAAGTTTGACATGGTTGACGACAAAGAACTTCTCGACCTCGTTGAAGAAGAAATTCGCGACCTTCTCACAAAGTACGACTTCCCAGGGCAACAACACCCAATTATCCGCGGTTCAGCTCTTAAAGCTCTTGAAGGCGACCAGTCAGAGATTGGCGAACCTTCAATCATGAAGCTCATGGATGCACTCGACACGTTCATCCCAGACCCAGTTCGCGACACAGACAAGCCGTTCCTCATGCCAATTGAAGACATCTTCTCTATTGAAGGCCGTGGCACTGTGGTTACAGGCCGTATTGAGCGCGGCATCGTTAAGATCAACGAAGAAATCGAAATCGTCGGTATCCAGCCCAACAGCAAAGACTGTCATCACTGGTATTGAAATGTTCAACAAGCAGCTCGATGA
Source organism: Candidatus Doudnaibacteriota bacterium (assembly GCA_963840645.1). GTDB lineage: Bacteria > Patescibacteriota > Doudnabacteria > UBA920 > VMFF01 > CAWIZL01. Next base: position 318,507 of record CAWIZL010000004.1, on the reverse strand, counting down.
AGGTATGGCTGGCGACAACGCAGGTATCTTGCTCCGCGGTACAAAGAAAGACGACGTAGAGCGCGGACAGGTCTTGGCTAAGCCAGGCAGCGTTACGCCTCACACCGAGTTCGAAGGCGAAGTTTACATCTTGACGAAAGAAGAAGGTGGTCGCCACACTCCGTTCTTCAAAGGCTACAAGCCACAGTTCTACATCCGCACAACAGATGTGACCGGCGAAGTTACCCTTGCCAGAAGGCCAGGAAATGGTTATGCCAGGCGACACAGTGAAGTTCACCGTGAAGCTCATTAACTCCAGTCGCCCTTGAAGAAAAGCAGCGCTTCGCCATCCGCGAAGGAGGCCACACTGTAGGCGCTGGTGTCGTGGTTTCCATCATAAAGTAGATCGCCCGAAGAGGCTCAATTCCTTAATTGGAATTGAGCCTCGCGGGTTTGTCTGAGGGGTTCTCACGGACGTTTCTAGCTCTTTGACAAAACCGTGAGACTAGTATAAAATAACCAAGAATTCCTTAATAATTACAATGGACCAGGCGGCAAAGTCTAGAATCAGAATAAAGATCAAAGCGTACGACCACAAGCTCATTGACCAGTCTGCAAAGCAGATTGTCGATACAGCTAAGCGCAGTGGCGCGCAGATCACAGGTCCAATCCCTCTGCCAACGGAGAAGACGAAGTACACAGTGCTTCGCTCAACGTTCGTGCACAAAGACAGCCGAGAGCAGTTTGAGATGCGGGTGCACAAGCGCCTCATTGACATCAGCGATCCAACTCCAAAAACGATTGATTCTCTCACGAACCTCAATCTCCCAGCTGGTGTGGACGTGGAGATCAAGATGAACTAGGGAAAGTAGTCAGTGTAAGTATTTAGTAGGCAAGGCAAGGAAACAGAGAACTTCGCAGAATGGGCGACAACCTCTGAACCCAAACCAAGCCGCACGCAGGTTAAAAATTCAATTTCCAGCTTAATTAGCTGGCTCAGCAGAATCCAATACAGCTTACTGAAGAACCGAGACGGTTTATTTGTGCAAGCAAGCGGATCGTCTCGGTTTTTTATTTGGGTTGGATTCGCAGGCTTGGTCAATTTCTTTGTTAAAGTGTTCGGATTTCTCTCACCGTAGTAGACTACGCCTCGAGAAATCCTCACACTTTGCCTCGAACTTGCCTCAAGCCTGCGAATCCAAGAATCAAACACACTATGAAGTTTACCCTCGCTAAAAAGCTGAACATGACATCGCACTTCCTGCCTTCAGGCACGGTGGTGCCTGTTACCGTGCTCGAAGCAGGCCCTGTCACAGTTACGCAGGTTAAGACCACCACAGGCAAAGACAAGTACGCAGCGGTCCAGGTTGGCTTTGGCAAGAAGAAGAACATCAGCAAATCAGTGTCTGGCCACACAAAGGGTCAGGCCTTTGCCGTTATCAGAGAGTTCCGCGCAGAAGGTGAAGACATGGCAGGCATTGAGGTTGGCAGCCAAATTGATATTTCAAACTTCCAGGTTGGCGAAATCGTAGACGTGAGCGGCGTCATGAAGGGTCGTGGCTTTGCAGGTGCAATGAAGCGACACGGCTTCAAAGGTATGCCTGCATCCCACGGCCACGACAAGCCTCGCGCAGTAGGTTCCATTGGGCAGCGCTACCCACAGCACGTTCGCAAAGGTCTTCGCATGGCAGGCCGCATGGGCGGCGTGAACGTCACCGTAAAAAATCTCCAGATCGTTGACATTGACCTTGAGCGCAAGCTCATCGCAGTCAGCGGCGCAGTACCTGGCCACCGCAACGGTGTTGTCCAGGTTGTTTCAACTGGCAAGATCAAAGACCTCGAGCCAGTGCAAGCTGTGAAGAAAGACAAGAAGAAATAGGTAATAGTTAATAGCCGTTAACTACCATGAAGACTCCTATCTACAACTCGAAACTAGAAACCACTGGTGAGGCGGATCTCAATCCTGCTATCTTTGAGGTGAAGTCTGAGGTTGAGCTCATCCAGCAGGCAGTGCGCGTGCAGCTCGCAAACGCCCGCGAAACAATTTCAAACACGAAGACCCGCGGCAATGTGAGCGGTGGCGGCATTAAGCCGTGGAAGCAAAAGGGAACTGGTCGCGCCCGCGCAGGTTCAACCCGCGGACCAATCTGGCGTCACGGTGGCGTTGCCCTGGCCTAACCAATGACCGCAACTGGTCTCTCAAGATGAACAAGAAGCAGTGGCGCAAAGCACTCTACATGGTACTCAGCGACAAGGCGTCTTCATCAAACTTCATTGTATTTTCCGAAATCGCAATGCCAGCAGCAAAGACAAAGGACATGGTCGCAATGCTCAAAGGCATCAACGGCAAAGTTGCCACAAAGGCGCGCAAGTTTTTGTTCGTGCTGCCAAAGGTTGACACAAGCATTGCGCGCTCATCTGCAAATTTGAAGAACGTCAAAGTCATTAGCGCAAACAGCCTGAACCTCGTTGACCTGCTGAAGCACGATGCAGTGCTCGTGCCCGAGGCAAGCCTCGCGGTCATTGAGAAAACGTACCTAAAGTAATTTTATGGCAGACGATAAGAAAGAAAATGTAAAGAGAGAGGCAAAGCTTGACACTGGGGATGCGTACCGCATTCTCGTGAAGCCAATTGTCTCAGAGAAGAGCTACACAATGGCACCAGGTGGCAAGTTTGTTTTCAAGGTGCACGCAAAGGCAAACAAGCTGTCTGTGCGCAGGGCAATTGAAGCCGTGTACGATGTGCACGTTACCGCTGTGAATACATTGAACGTTGAGGGCAAGTCCCGCACGTTCGGCAAGACGCGCGGCACAACTTCGCCGTGGAAAAAGGCAATCGTGACGCTCAAGGATGGCGAGACCATTAGCGACGCAACAATTTAAATATATGGCAGTAAAGATTTACAAACCAACTAGCGCAGGCAGGCGAATCCAGTCAGTCACAGACTACTCTATTTTGGACAAGAGGCACAAGACGCCAAAGTCGCTCTGCGCTCTAAGGCAAAGTCTGGTGGCAGAAACTTCAGCGGCAAGATCACCGTTCGCCACCGCGGCGGCGGTTCCCGCAAGGTCAGCCGTATTGTCGACTACTCTCGCTCAGATAAAATGGACATTCCGGGAAAAGTGCTCACCGTTGAGTACGCACCAGGTCGCTCATCGTTCCTGTCGCTCGTCAGCTACAAGGACGGCGAGAAGCGCTTCATCATTGCACCGCACGGCACAAAGGTTGGCGACAGCGTGATTGCATCAGCAAAGGCAGACCCAACCCCTGGCAACAGGATGATGCTCAAGAACATTCCAGCTGGCAGCCTCGTGCACGACATTGAAATTGAGCCAAACCGCAAAGGTGCAATGGCTCGCAGCGCAGGCAGTGCAGCAACGCTGCAGGCAATTGATGCAGGCTGGGCACTCCTCAAGCTCCCGAGCGGCGAAATCCGCAAAGTTTCTGAGCTGTGCATGGCCACTGTTGGCCAGGTCTCAAACATTGACTGGGAAAATGTCCGCATCGGCAAAGCTGGCCGCAAGCGCCTCATGGGCTGGCGACCAACTGTTCGCGGTAAAGCCATGAACCCAGTTGACCACCCTCACGGTGGAGGTGAAGGCCACAACCCAATCGGCATGAAGTACCCGAAGACGCCGTGGGGCAAGCACGCAATGGGCGTGAGAACCCGCGACAAGAAGAAGCCGAGCAGCAGGTTCATTGTTAAGCGAAGGGCACAGTAGGCAATAGCAAATAGTCAATAGCTAAAGCACATGCGCATATCAAGTACAGCAAAAAGTATCACAGTTCGCCTATTTTCTATTCTCTATTAACTATCTGAGCCCATGTCACGATCACTAAAGAAAGGTCCATACATAGACGAGCGGCTCGTGAAGCGAGTTGCAGCTGGCAAGCGCGGCGACAAGTTCAAGACTTGGGCGCGCGACAGCGCGATTGCCCCAGAGTTTGTGGGCTTCACGTTTGAGGTTCACAACGGCAAGACGCACGTGCCAGTGTTTGTCACTGAGAACATGGTTGGGCACAAGCTCGGCGAGTTTTCACCAACGCGCAAGTTCTACAGGCACGGCGGCAAGATAGCAAAGGCTGAGGAAGCAGCAGCCCAACAGCTGAGAAGGCAAAGCTAACAGAAGCAGCAGAACCGGCAAAGGCAAAAGGCAAGTAGTCAGTATAAGTATTCAGTAGGCATAAAATCATGGCACAAGCAGTCGCACAAAAGAATAACGCTAAAGCAGCAGTGGCAGCACCTGTCACGGTTGAGGCGCACGCGCGCTACATTCGAATTAGCCCGCGCAAGATGCGCCTGGTCACAGACGTTGTCCGTGGCACGTGGGCGCTCGAGGCGCTCACCCAGCTGCAGTTCACCTCTAAGAAAGGTGCACGCTTTGCAGTAACTCTACTGCGCTCTGCCATTGCAAACGCTGAGAACAACAACAAGCTCAAGCCGCAAGACCTGTTCATCAAGAGCATCTCGTGCGACAGCGGCCAAAGCTCAAGCGCATGATGCCAAAGGCTCAGGGCCGGGCAACCGAGATTCGTAGGCCAACCACACACATCCACGTTGTGCTCGAAGAGCGAAAGTCTAACCGCAAGGTTGCACACTTTGATGCCCCGCGCGCCACGCCTAAAGATGAAACACTCATCAAGCAGGCCAAGCCAGGTGGTGAAGAGGAAGGCAACGCAGGCGACACGCAGGCAACCAAGGCAGTCCAGCACAGTGAGACAGACAAGACTGGCCGCCAGGTGAAACAGAACAAGGTCACGCAGAAGCGCAGAATGTTCAACCGCAAGAGCGGAGTCTAGCTGGTCTCTGTTCCCGACTACTAACTACTCATACTAACTACTGTCCCATGGGCCATAAAATTTCTCCAACTAGCCTCAGACTGAAGATCACAGACACCTGGAAATCCAAGTGGTACTCTTCACCGCGCATGTTCGCGCAGACCCTCAAAGAGGACGTGCAGATCCGCGACTACCTCATGGAGCAGCTCAAGCGCGCAGGCATCGTGCGCATTGACATTGAGCGCCTCAACGACGGCGCAATCATCGTGGTGATCAAGTCAACAAAGCCAGGTATGATCATTGGCAAGGGCGGCGGTGGCATTGAAGACCTCAAGAAGAAGATTGCCAAGAAGCTGGGCATCAAGCAGGACCTCAAGATCAACATTGAAGAGATTCGCGACATTAACCTCCAGGCTCTGGTTATTGCGCAGGGGATCTGTGAACAGCTCGAGAAGCGCGTTGCGTTCCGGAGGCTGATCAAGCAGTCCATTGAGCAGGTCATGAACGCGGGTGCAATTGGCGTGAAGATAGCTGTTGGCGGACGCTTGGGCGGCGCAGACATTGCGCGCACAGAGTGGCTGGCGCAGGGCAAGCTCCCGCTCCACACGCTCCGCGCAAACATAGATTTTGCCCGCGCAACAGCGTTCACCACCTACGGCACGATCGGCGTGAAGGTCTGGATCAACAAAGGCGAGAAGTTTGAGCAGCGCCCACCAGCAAGGGCGAGTAGTTAGTATAAGTATTCAGTAGCTAAACTACGACAGCCTACCAATAGAATGAAAAATTTTGCGGATCCGTCTAATAACTATTTATACTAACTACTTGCTCCCATGGCAATGATTCCTAAAAAAATGAAGCACCGGAAGCAGCACCGAGGCCGCACAAAGGGCAAGGCAATGGCAGGCAACTACCTTGCGTTTGGCAGCTACGGGCTGAAGGCTTTCGAGAATGCGTGGATGACAGCTCGCCAGATCGAGGCAGCTCGTCGCGCAATGACCCGCTACATCCAGCGCGGAGGCCAGGTGTGGATTCGGGTGTTCTCAGACAAGCCTGTCACTGTCCATGGCAACGAGAGCCCAATGGGCGGAGGCAAAGGTGCTGTAGACCACTTCGTGGCTGTCGTCAAGAAAGGCAAGGTGCTCTTCGAGATGGACGGCGTCACAGAGACACAGGCAAAAGAAGCAATGAGGCTCGCAGCGTACAAGCTCCCAATTAAGACAAAGTTTATTACGAAGCACGATTAAGGTAAGGACTAACTGAACTCACATGAAAGCACTTGAAATGAAAAAAGAAATAAGGGCAAAGGCAGAGCCTGCACTCCGTGCAGACCTTACCGCTATGCGCGAGCAGCTCCGCTCGCTCCGCTTCAAGCTTGCTGGCCAAGAGCTCAAGAACAAGCAGGAAGTCGCGAACGTCAAAAAGAGCATTGCCCGCACCATGACCATCATTAAAGAGAAGGCAGGAGCAGCCTAAACCATATGCCAGCAACAACGAAAGCAACAAAGCGAACAATGGTCGGCACTGTCGTCTCAGACAAAATGGATAAAACCATTGTGGTCAGGGTTGACTCCCACAAGCGCCACCCAAAGTACAAGAAGACGTACAAGGTGTCCAAGAAGTTCAAGGCTCACGATGAGGCCAATGAGTTCCACGTTGGGGACAAGGTCGAAATCGCGGAGAGCGCACCAATTTCAAAGGACAAGCACTTCCGTGCAGTGAAAAAGGTGTAACGTTTCAGGCTACTAACTACTTATACTAACTACTCCCCAATGCTTCAAGTACGTTCATGGATCAACATAGCAGACAACACAGGCGCTAAAACCGTCGCGCTTTTCTCCGTGAACGGAAAGAACTCGAACCGCTACGCGAGGCTCGGGGACGTTGTGGCAGGCTCTGTGCGCGAGTCATCCCCAAAGGGCCAGGTGAAGAAGGGCGACAAAGTCTACGCGGTCATCGTGCGCACGCGCAAGGAAGTGCGCCGCAAAGACGGCTCCTACATTCGCTTTGACGATAACGCAGGCGTGCTCGTAGACAAGGGCAGCCTCGAGCCAAAGGGCACGCGCATTTTGGCCAATTCCTCGCGAGCTGCGCGACAAGGGCTTTGCAAAAATTATCAGCTTAGCCCCAGAGGTCATTTAACTCATTCCCATGAAAGACACTACAAATTTAAAGAAAGGCGACACAGTTGCCGTCACCGTGGGCAAGGACAAGGGCAAGTCTGGCAAGATCAACGAGGTTGACCGCAAGACAAACATGCTCGTTGTCGAGGGCATGAACATTCACCACCGCTTCAAGAAAGCTGGCACAGGCAAGCCTGGCACGCAAATCTCTTTTGCAGCCCGCATGCCAGCCTCAAAGGTCACGCTCATCTGCCCGCACTGCGGCAAGGCAACGCGCATTGGGCACGCGTTCTTAGACAACGGCACAAAGCAGCGCGTGTGCAAAGCTTGCGGCAAAGCAATTTAAACTATATGAACAGACTCCGCACACAGTACAGTAAAGAAATTCGGCCAGCTCTCCAGAAAGAGCTCGGCTTGAAGAACGTCAACGCAGTGCCACAGGTTAAGAAAGTGGTCATCAATGCTGGCGTTGGCAAAACCTTGAAGGATCCAAAGTTGCTCGAGGCAATCATGGCTGACCTCAAGAAGATCACAGGCCAGCAGGCAGTGAAGACAATGGCACGCAAGTCTATTGCAGGCTTCAAGATTCGCGAGAACCAGGTGGTCGGCTTGGTGACAACGCTGCGCGGTGACAGGATGTACGACTTCATAGACAAGCTCGTGAACGTTGACCTCCCGCGCGTGCGAGACTTCCGCGGCATTTCGCCAAAGGCGTTCGACGGCCGCGGCAACTACCACGTCGGCATCCGCGAGCAGACAGTGTTCCCAGAAATTTCTGAGGACAGCATGGAGCACACGTTTGGCTTTGAGGTCTCAGTGGTGACAGACGCAAAGACAGACGACAGAGGCCGTGCGCTGCTCAAGGCATTCGGCTTCCCGTTCGGTGATGGCAAATCTAACTAACCTACCAACCATATGGCAAAGAAATCATTAATAGCTAAGGCTCTCAGGTCGCGCACAAAGCCAAAGTTCCCAACCCGCGTGGTTCGCCGCTGCTGGAAGTGTGGCAGGAACCGCGGGTACATGAGAGACTTTGACATGTGCCGCATCTGCTTCCGTGAGCTAGCCTCGCGGGGCGAGATCCCCGGCGTCTCAAAGTCATCCTGGTAGCTTAACTCAACACTATGTTCACAGATCCAATCGCAGACATGTTAACGAGGGTTCGCAACGGTCTCGCAGTCCACAAGGCTGTGGTACTGCTGCCGTACTCAAAAATGAAGCTGAGCCTGGCAAACGTCTTGGTGGCCGAGGGCTACCTTGGCGGTGTGACTGTGCACGAATCATCCGCCTTCGCCAAGGCTACGGCGGACAGGTTCAAGACCATTGAGGTAAAGCTCAAGTACGATAGCTCTGGCGACCCTGTGATCATGGAGATTCACCGCGTGAGCAAGCCTGGCCAGCGCATCTACGCTCCCTCTGACAAGATTCCAAAGGCGAACGGCGGCACTGGCATCACCGTGCTGTCAACGTCGCAGGGCTTAATGACAGACAGGGCAGCGCGCAAGGCTAAAACTGGCGGCGAAGTGCTGTGCCAAGTCTGGTAATTTTTCAAACGTAACTATATGTCAAGAATCGGCAAAAAAATTATACCAATTCCAGCGGGCGTCAAGGTTGAACCTGGAGATGCAGGCACTGTCCGGGTGACTGGGCCAAAGGGTACGGTCTCTGTGCTGGTGCACGCACACGCGCACGTTGCAGTTGAAGACGGTGTCGTGAACATCACCGTTGACAACGCAGACAACAAGCTGGACCGTTCGCTGTGGGGTCTCACGCGCTCGCTCGTGGCAAATGCTGTCACTGGCGTTGTCTCAGGCTTTGAGAAAAAGCTTGAAATTGTGGGCGTTGCGTACCGTGCCTCAGTAGCTGGCAAGGTCATGACCATGAGCCTCGGCTTCTCGCACCCAGTTGAGGTGCACGTGCCAGAAGGCCTGAACGTGACCATAGACAAGAGCACCATCACCATTTCGGGAATTGATAAGCAGCTCGTCGGCGAGTTTGCAGCTAACGTTCGCGAGCTTAAGAAGCCAGAGCCTTACAAGGGCAAAGGCATTAAGTACTCTGATGAAGTTGTGCGCCGCAAGGCAGGTAAGGTCGTCAAGGCAGTTGGCGGCGGAAAGTAAGCCTACACGTATGAACAAAGAGCAGCAAAAGATAGTGAAGAGGGTACGCAGGCACGCACGTGTTCGCTCTGTTGTGCACGGCACAGCAGCTCGCCCACGCTTGGCGGTTTTCCGCGCCAACCAGCACATTTACGCGCAGCTCATTGACGATGAGGCGGGTAAAACTTTAGCAGCAGCATCTACGGCTGATTTGGTGAGGGGCTGAAAGTTGCTGGTACCAAAACAGAGCAGTCTGCAAAAGTTGGAACCCTCATTGCCGAAAAGGCAAAGGCTGCTAAGATTAGCGTAGTTGTGTTTGACCGCGGCGGCTTCCAGTACCACGGCCGCGTCAAGGCGCTCGCAGATGCTGCCCGCGAAGCAGGCTTAACCTTTTAGATTTTTTTAACCTCACCACCATGCCACCAGAAAAGAAACGAGAATTTGGAAACCGCGGCGGCGGACGTGACCGCGGCGACCGCCAGCCAAAAGAGTTTGACCAGAAGGTCGTTGAGGTCAAGCGCGTCACGCGCGTGGTTGCCGGCGGCAAGCGCATGCGCTTCCGCGCACTCGTCGTCATTGGCGACAGGCGTGGCAAGGTTGGCATTGGCCTGCGCAAGGGCGTAGACGTAGCAGAGGCTGTGAACAAAGCTGTGAACGCAGCCAAGAAGGTGATGGTCACCGTGCCTTTGGATAAGTCAACCATTCCCTACCGCGTAGATTTAAAGTACGGCTCGAGCCGCATTGTCTTGCTGCCAGCAGCGCCTGGTACCGGCATCATTGCCGGCGGTGCACTCAGGAGCGTCTTAGAGCTTGCTGGCGTGAAGAACATTCTCAGCAAAATGATTGGCTCATCCAACAAGGTGAACAACGTGAAGGCTGTGTTCGAAGCGTTCAAGGTGATGAAGAGCAAGCAGCAGCTCAAAGAGCGTCGCGGACTCGGTGCAGCAACAGCCGCAGCTGCTTAAAGAAAATTTTATGATCAAACTACACGAACTCAAGGTTTACAAAGGATCCACCAAGCGCCGCAAAGTTGTTGGCCGCGGGCTTGGCTCTGGCCACGGCACGTACTCAACGCGTGGCGCAAAGGGGCAGCGCGCCCGCAAGAGTGGCAACGTGCGCCCAGGGTTTGAGGGTGGACGCCAGCCAATCATCCGCCAGATGCCAAAGCTGCGCGGCTTCAAGGCTATTGGCGACAAGGCAGTGGCAATTCGCCTCGGCAAGCTCAACGCGTTCGCCGATGGCGAAGCCATCACGCTCGCGAGCCTCCGCGCAAAGAACCTCATCCAGCGCAATGAAATCGCAAAAATAGTGAGCGGCGGCGAGCTCAAGCGCAAGCTCAACGTGAGCGTGCCTGCTTCTGAGAGTGCAGTCGCCCTCATCAAGGCAGCTGGCGGGGAACACAAGAACAAATAGTTAATAGTTGGTAGTTAATAGATCGCATCCGCACGTTTGCGCGTTACCATCTGCTACCCTATACTAACTATCGGCTCCAGCTATCAACTACTAACTACCAACTACCTGCACCTATGGATAAGTTCCTGCAAATTTGGAAAACGCCTGACCTGAGGAACAAGGTCCTCATTACGATCGGCCTGCTGCTGCTGACGCGTGTTTTGACGCACGTCCCAATTCCAGCTGTGAACGTGGCAAACCTCAGGAACTTCTTCAACCAGAACCAGTTCTTGAACTTGCTCGACGTGTTCTCTGGCGGCGGCCTTTCAAACCTTTCCATTGTGCTGCTCGGCGTTGGTCCGTACATTACGGCTTCCATTATTGTCCAGCTGCTCACCATCATCATTCCATCGTGGACAGAGCTTCAGAAAGAAGGGGGCGAAGCAGGACGCGAGACGCTCAACCAGTACACGCGCTACCTCACCATTCCTCTGGCAATGCTGCAGGCTTTCGGCACCATTCACCTGCTCCAAGCTGGCGCAACTGGCACAGCCCCAATCGGCTCGTTCACGGCGTTCCAGTGGTTCACCACGCTGCTCGCCGTGACGACTGGCACCATGATCATGATGTGGCTCGGTGAGCTCATCACAGAGTACGGCATTGGCAACGGCATTTCACTTATTATCTTTGCGGGTATTATTTCACGTTTGCCCCAGGCGCTATCGCAGGTATCTGCCTCTACACCCCATCAGAGCTGCCCGAGGTCATTGGGTTCCTCATCGTGGGTCTCATCGTTATAGCAGGCGTCGTTGTGGTGACTGAGGCAACGCGCAACATTCCGGTGACGTACGCAAAGAGCATCCGTGGCACGAAGACCTACGGCGGCACGAGCACGTACCTGCCGCTGCGCGTGAACCAGGCAGGCGTTATCCCTATTATTTTCGCAATCTCTATTCTGCTGTTTCCAGGGTTGGCAGCTAATTTTTTCCTGACAGCTCGTACGCCTGCTGTGGCGCACTTTGCAGCTACGACAATTGCGTTCTTCCAGAACCAAACCTACTACGGCATTATTTACTTCTTGCTCGTTGTCCTGTTTACGTACTTCTACACGTCTGTGGTGTTCAACCCAGAGGACGTTGCTGAGAACATTCAGAACAACGGCGGATTCATTCCAGGCTTGCGACCAGGCAAGCAGACATCAGAGTACCTGTCTACCGTGCTCAACCGCATCACAGCGTTCGGTGCCGTGTTCTTGGGCTTGATAGCTGTGCTGCCGTTTGCGCTGGAGAGCTTCACCAGTTCTCAATCTCTGACCATTGGCGGCACCAGCTTGCTCATTGTTGTGGCCGTTGTCATTGAGACGATCAAGGCAGTTGAGGCACAATTGGTGATGCACAGCTACGAGTAGGTAGACAGGGCAGTACCTGAAGAAGTACATGGCGAAGTAGCCTATGCTGGTGGCTAAGTTAACGATTACCCTTGAAATAAAGACCTAAGAAAAAACAAAGTACATGACCACGCTCAAGAGTCTGTTAGAGAGTTTTGCAGAGAGTGCTAAAAAAATGGGTGGCAGCAGGCTACTCAGGTACCTGAACGCGGCAGCGTTCTGCGCTGCCGTGCTTCTCGGCTTGCACGCGACCGCTGCCCAGGCAGCATGGCAGAACTACAGGGCAATCACCGTCACCTCAAATACTTCCCTGGCATCAGGAACTCAGACCAATTTTCCAATGCTCGTGAGCATACCGAAGCTCGAGCTACCTCCAGTTGACTGGCACTGGGGGCAAGGTAACAAATTCAAGTGGGTTCGATATTATTTTTTCAAGCTCAGCATCATGCGCCAGTACTTTAAATTTTGAGGTTCAGAGCTACACGGCCTCCACTGGTGCGCTTACCGCTTGGGTGCAGGTGCCAAGCCTCTCTGCTGGCTCAGTAATCTACATGTGTTATGGAAATCCTTCCATAAGCACAGACCAGAGCAATAAAACAGCTGTGTGGGACTCAAACTACCAAATAGTACAGCACTTAGACGACAGTGCCGCCACCACTGTAGTAGCTGATTCTACATCAAACGGTAACAACGGCACTGCGGCTGCCAACACCTCAACCAAGTCAACCACGGGAGAGATCGGCAACGCGTTGAACTTCAACGGTTCAACTGATTCTGTGAATGATGGAGATCCGAGCGCAACGAACACAACGACAGGAGACATGACCCTTGAAATGTGGGTCAACAGGAGCAGCTTTTCAATTGATGGCGCTTGGGAAACAGTCACGCATGGTGACGGTGTAGATAACGGCTTTCAGATTTTCGATAACGCTAACGGTTCTAGCTCCACTCTTCGGTTTTTGTACTTTGATCCTTTCGGGAGGAGCTTCAGCGTGTCCACAGCTACTTCTTTAAATGCAAATACTTGGTATGACCTTGCGGTAACCCAGCACGGAGCAGTAACATCTTGGTACGTCAACGGGGTGCTCGACAGTTCATCAACCAATGGCAATGGTGCCGTAGGCTATGAAGCGACTTCTAGCCCGTTGCTTCTCATGGCACCAAGCCATGCGCCTGGCAAGATGGATGAATTTAGGTTCTCAAACGCACTGCGTTCAGCTTCGTGGCTTTTGACTTCGTACAGCAACCAGAGCAGCCCATCTACTTTCTACACAGTGGGCAGCGAAACTGTTCCTCCGGTTGTGGTGACTCCGAGCACCTTACCGAATGGTGCTCCCGGCACGCCGTACTCCCAAACACTCACTGTGTCTGGTGGCTCTGGACCGTACACGTGGTCAGTCTCTTCTGGAACTTTACCATCTGGCCTGACTTTGGATACCACGAGCACAGGATCAACAACCACGATTTCTGGAACACCCACAACACCGCAAACGGCTAGCTTTACAGTACAAGCAGTTGCCACTGCTGGTGGAACAGGTAGCCAGGCGTACAGTGTAACTATCGCCTTCACTGTATCCAGCCCACCGCAGTCACTTTCTGGAGTTTCTGGCAACACAAAGGCTTTTCTCTCTTGGTCAGCTCCTTCATTTAACGGAGGTACGGCTATTAGCAACTACCTCGTGTACGACAAGATGACAGGAGGAGGAAGCTTTACCTTGTACGCTACTTTACCACCATCTCAGACAACAGAAACGGTGACAGGTCTCACCAACGCGCAGAGTTACGATTTCGAGGTTATCGCTGAAAATAGCACCGGAAACTCAGCTCCCTCAAACATTGTTTCAGTAACGCCAGCAGTACCAACACCAGCAATTTGCTACGCCGTGGCATCTGGTAACTGGAGCAGTCCTTCTGTGTGGGCAAGTACTTCAGGGGGAACAGGTGGAAGCTGTACAGCTGCTGGGGGAGTGGGGCTGCCAGTTATGGGTAGCACAGTTTTTGTATTGCCTGGTGTGCCAGGAGCAGCCACGAACGCGGATCTTGTAGTGATTAATTCTGGTGTCACAGTACATATCCCAGCAGGGTTGGGAATTGAGTTGAGCAACAACGTCTATAATGGCGGCATAGGCGATGCCTTGACAATTAATGGCACAAACTCAACTACCTACGGAGCCCTGGTAATAGATAACAAAGCTCTACTTGAAGTGCACGGAGCTTCTTCTTCAAATGATAACTTCCTGAACATTAACCAGTACGGAGTACTGCAAACAATGCCAGGGGGCGCATTCTGGATCGGCAGTGGTGCTAACAATCCAAACCTTATTGTAAGCGGTCGTTTCTACTCTGGCTGTCTTGATCAAACTGCTTACCCTACGCCTTTCTGTGCGGGGAACGCTGGCGGCTGGGTAACTGGCAGTGTTGGGTCAACAAACAATATTACCGCGGTAAGTTCTTTACCCGCAGGTTTAGCTGTTGGTGATTTAGTAGAGCTAAACCTTCCACAGTCTCCTACGTCTGTTGGGTACCCGTACGCCATAAACGGCGTAACGCCTCCTCCCGCACCTCCTGTTCAGCCGACCACAAACGACACTGGAACTAGCCCAATGAAAACCTGTGGATCTGTTGCCACGTGTCTTATTCCAGAATCTACCCCACTGTGCGTTGTCGGTATTTCTGGGAGCAGCGTTTCTCTCGGTTGGCCACAGGGGGGTACCACTGCTAACCCGTACTGCACAGGTGCCGAAACAGCGATCAATGTTACATCAGCAGGCAGCGGCCAGATGTGGCTCAACAAACCTGCTTTTCTGTGGGGAGACCCAAGCCAGTTTACATGGAATAATGCAGTAAGCCAGACCATAACAGATACCAACTCAAACTCCTACCTCGATGCAACTCATACAGGTTTGGGAATTGGAAGCGGACCTATCAGCAATGCAGCAGGAACAGCCTGGTAGAATTGGGGACAATAGCCTAAGTCTTTCTCTGACAAACCCTGCGCTGACTTCGTGCTCTTTCTTGAATGAACAGTCAGTTACCAGCAGTGGTTGCTACATGAACTACGACAAGAGCTATGCTCTCCTCTACGGAGGGAATTACGGTGCTGGCAATCCTGGGGGTGCACTGACGGGGAGCGTGTCTTTTACTGGTTCCTCAGGGGACTCATTTACCGCTGCTACTATGATCATACCGTCTGGGGTTCGGCAGTATAACTCCCTTGTTGTCGGTAACAGCGACATACGGTACATTATGAAAGATTCCACTGACTCTTTTATCGAGTTCTCAAACTTAGACAACACCACAAACCGCCAGGCTTCTTTCTCATACAATACAATGCGTATGACCAACAACATCCTGGGGTTAGGTTCTTCTGACCAAACTCAGACCTTCACGCCAACAAATACTTTCCAGGCCAACGCGAACTCTTGGTTCTCGTCGTCTCTGAGGACATCCTTCAATGGAGCAAACATTAACTTTTATGGCACAACGTCAAACTTCGACATATCGCAAAACTACGTCAATGACTTCCGCTACTTGGCGACCTGCGACTTGACTACTCTTACAGGGGCTTCAACCTTCTCAGGTGGAACGTTCACCAACAACAACGTTCTAGACGACTACTTCATTGAGGGACAAAACAGCCCTTCGTGCCAGTGGACTGGAAACTTAATTCAAGACAACCGCATTACGGGCAGCGGAACCTCTGGTTCAACACTGGGAGGTTTCTCTTACGTCCTTCCTATTGCTGGGCTCGATAACCCAACCCCATCAACTCCAAACCTCGTTAGGTACAACATTATCTACGGCACCTACAGGGCAGCTGGTTTAGTGCGAGGCACAACGTGGGACCACAACGTGTTCATGACAAGATCACCACGGTTTACTTTTTTCGCCCACAGGAGGCTACGTTGGGGGGCTAGCAGGCGGAGGAGAAACAATCACCAATAATATTTTTGCGCAGTATGGCTATCGACAGATCATGTCTCAGATAGATCTTGGTTTTGCACAGAACCAGTTCATTGATGGAGTAACGATTGCCAACAACACATTCCTTGGAAACAACTTTGACTGTGTGACACTGGGCGATACTGATGACAGCCAAAGCTTGATCATGAACCTCAGTATTTACAACAACATTTGTGCTCCAACAACAGGTGGCACAATGTTCGAGAAGTACGCACCGGCAAACTCGACCTTTGAACAAACACAGCAATCGTTCATTGGCTACAACGCTGAGCAGGGATCAAACACTCCGTACGTAGGAATCAGCCCAAACCCTAACAACGTACCAAATCCAGAGTACAACAGAGATGTCTTGGTCACAGACACGCGCGGTAACTACAACACAGACACGCTGAAAAATATCACTGGGGTGGCAATTCAAAATCCAACGTACAGCACTAACCAAACAGGAAGCGCTCTGAAGTTGACGCACACGTCAGCATCGAACGTGACGCTGGCGTGGGCACTCGATGGCGTGACTTACGGTGCAGCTACTCAGCTAAACTGGGGAGGGTCAGGGCAAAGCTACACAGTGTCGAGCGAGGTTGATCCACCAGGTACACAAGAAACTTTCACAATGTCTGTGTCTGGTACGCCTTTCACATCCTACATTGGGGGTGTTGGCGCGGCTGTGCCTGCTGGCTGCCCCCTTGATCGCTGGGCGCTCATGACCAGCGGGACAAAAGCTGGCACAGCGTACGCAATTACGGGCTGCTCAACAGCGAATACGTTAACCTTGGCCCCTAGCACTACAGGCATCTCGAACGGCGATACGTTTGTGGTCATTAAATCAGAGGCACGTCTCCTTGACGTTGGAGGGACGAACTACGTAGACGTGGGCATTGATGCCAGAAGCCTTCCTACGAGCACCCAAACAGACACAGGCATAAACCTGACAATGACAGATTACTGCAGCAACGGGTGTGGCTTGGCAAGCGTCGAGAGTGGCTTGCCTACGAGTTTTACGCCTAACGTAACAGGATCTCCCATCGCTCCTGAAAGCTACCTACCAATTGGTGGTGGCAGTGCTGAAGCCGCTTTCAATGGAACAGACTACGTCCCTGCTGGAACAGCATGGGAAACAGCCTCAAATACTGGATCCTACATTGGAGCTATAGGTTCAACAAATGCAACCACCTTCACGTTCACAGGTCCATCCAGCGGCAACGCTGGTGCTGCCTCGACAAACTTCACGGTCACCCCGAATGGCCCGTACACGGGCACCATCACCCTGACGCCGACAGGCTCTGGCGCCGGCAGCCTCTCGGCCACCGTGCTGACCTTTTCCTCTTCGTCCACGGCCCAGACGTTCACCATCACGCCGACTGTTGCAGGCACCATCACCCTGACGCCGACCAACAGCGGATCTCTCACGAACCCATCGAACCTCACGTACACGGTGAATGCTGTCGTGCCGAACGCTCCGACCATTGGGACTGCCACGGCCGGCAACGCCAGCGCCACGGTGACGTTCACCGCCCCCGGCTTCAACGGCGGTACGGCCATCACCGGCTACACGGTGATTTCTAGCCCGTCGGGCGGCACTGACTCGAACGCTGGCTCAACCTCGCTCTCGCACGTCGTCACCGGCCTGACGAACGGCCAGGCGTACACGTTCACGGTCACGGCCACGAACATGGTTGGCACTGGGTCAGCATCAACGGCATCGAGCCTGTGACGCCGGTGGCACTGGTGGTGTCTGCGGTAGCGTCAAGCGCTTCTTCCTCGAGTGCAACCATCACGTGGACAACCTCGAACGCGGGGAACTCCCAGGTTTCGTACGGCACGTCAACCGGCGTGTACACAACCACCACGTCACTCGCCGACACGTCTCCAACGGTCACCTCTCACAGCGTGCTCCTCCCGTCCCTGGTCGCAAGTACGACGTACTACTACATTGTGACGAGCAATGGCGTCAGCTCTGCCGAGTTCAGCTTCACGACCCCAGCAGCCTCGTCTGGTTCTGGCGGTGGTGGAAGCAGTGGCGGCAGTGGCAGCAGCGGACCAATCTACTACCCACCTCCGACTCCGACCCCGACACCTGCTCCAACACCAGGGTCTCAGCCTGGGAGTTCACCAGCACCCGCTGGTCCTGCGTCCATACTTCCTGCTCCAGCATCGGTTGGGCTCATCAATGATGCGGGAACCTTCTACGTCGTGTCTGGTGGCGTGCGCTTCGGGGTGACTGATCCTGGCATCCTGAACTCGTACGGCTTCACGTTCTCGGATGCCACGAACGCAACTCCTGCTGATTTGGCAAACCCCATTGCAGCCAACCTTCCGCCAAACTCTGGCGCGCTCGTCCGCACGGCATCAGACCCGACCGTGTACCTGGTGTCAGACGGCAGTCGGTACGCCTTCACCTCGGCCTCCGTGTTCACGGCTCTCGGCTACAAGTTCTCGAACGTGCTCGTGGTGACCACGCCTGAGCTCGGTGATGATGCAGAGGGCCTCCAACATTGCCACGTCGACAGCGGCCCACCCGCCTGGCGTAGATGTTGTATCAAAGGGCACGGTCTACTGGATCAGCCCAGACGGTGAGCCGCACCCGTACCCGTCCCTCGCCGTGTACAACTCCTGGCACATTGCCGGCGACTTCTCGACCGTTGTGCCGGCGAACGCGGCAGACCTCAGCCTGCCGGTGGGGAGCGCGATCACCCCAAGGATCACGAATGGGTAGCAAAATCGTTAAAGGTTTAACGGTCTCAAACCTCGCTGCGCGTAAAGCCACAGCGAGGTTTGCTTTTTTCTTGTATACTGTCAACGTATGCCCAAGCAACTCCACATTGTCCACGTAGCAGCTGAGTGTGCGCCGTACGCAAAGTCCGGCGGCCTCGGTGACGTGGTGCAGCAGCTGCCACGCGCACTGGTGGCGCAGGGACACAAGGTGAGCACGTTCATTCCGTTCCACGGAAGCATAAAGAAGCAGAACCTTGAGTGCCAAGGTATCATCCAAGAAATTTTTGTTGAAGTGCATGGCGAGAAGTACCCCGTGAGCCTGAAGAAAATTGTCACGCAAGACCACGGTGCAGCAGACGTGTACCTGGTTTGCAATGAAGAACTGTTCGGAAAGCGCATGCGCCTCTACGGCTACGACGACGAGGGTTTGCGCTTTTTATTTTTTGACGTCGCCGTGCTCGCCTGCATCAACGAGCTGGTGGCACGCAGTGCAGGCAACGTTGGTAGCGGCTTCAGCCAGCCAGACATTCTGCACTGCCACGATTGGCACGCAGCGGTAGTGCCACAGCTCGTGCACCACGAAACCCCAACGCTGTTCACCATCCATAACCTGCTGTTCCAGGGTTCGCCTGACTGGGGCAACGTAGGTCGTGGAAAGAAGCTCGACAGCGGCCGCACAGATCCAGTGAACGGAGCAGTTGACCCAGAGCACCTCAATTTCATGCGCCGTGGCATCACGTTTGCAGATGCGGTGAACACGGTGAGCGTGCGCTACGCCGCAGAAATTTTAACGAAAGAGTTTGGCTGTGGACTTGACAGCCTCTTGCGCGCGAATCGCGCAAAGGTTCACGGCATCATCAACGGCATTGACTACGGCGTATTCAACCCAAAGTTCGACTCGTACGTGTACCTGAACTACGACACAGACTCGCTGGACAAAAAAGCAGAGAACAAGGCGCTCTTGCAGCGCGAGGTTGGGCTAGACGTGAACGCCGATACGCCGCTCATTGGCATGGTGAACAGGCTCACAGAGCAGAAAGGTTTTGAGCTCGTGGTGCGCGCGTTCCCGACGCTCATCAAGCTGCCGGTGCAGCTCATCGTGGTTGGCACTGGAGACCGCGAGTACCTCAACTTCTTCAACCGAGCTGCCCGCAAGTACCCAAAGAAAATTGGCGTGTACTCGCCGTTCACAGACGAGATGGCCTCAAAGGTGTACGCTGGCTCTGACATGTACCTCATGCCATCGCGCTTTGAGCCGTGCGGCATTTCACAGCTCATCAGCCTGCGCTACGGCTCTGTGCCAATCGTGCACGAGACAGGCGGCCTGCACGACACCGTGACAGACTTCAGCTACCGCGATGACACTGGCAACGGGTTCTCGTTCTCAGAGTACTCGCCGCAGGATTTGCTCATGGCAATTGCGCGAGCCACAGAGGTGTACCAGAATGCTGTTGCGTGGCGCAGGCTCGTGGTGCGCGGCATGGGGCAGTCGTTCTCGTGGGAGCTGCCAGCGCGCAAGTACAACGACCTGTACGACAGAATTTTGCAGTTCAAGAGGGTTGAATCCCTAGCCACGCACGTATGAAGTGGGCAAACTTTCTGCACATTTACCAGCCGCCGACCCAGAAAGAGTACTGGGTGAAGCGCGTTGCAGACGAGTCGTACCGTAAAATTTTTCGTGGACTGCTGGATGCGCCATCAGCAAAAATTACCATGAACGCGAACGGCGTCTTGCTGGAGCTGCTCGACAAGTACGGTTGCACAGACGTGATTGACAGCATGAAGACGCTCTTGGAACGTGGACAGCTAGAGCTGACAGGCTCTGCAAAGTACCACGCAATGCTGCCGTTCCTGCCGCAGGACGAAGTCGTGCGCCAAATTGAACTGAACGAAGAGACGCTGCGTTTCTACTTTGGTGACCTATTCAAGCCACAAGGTTTCTTTCCACCTGAAATGGCGTTTGACCCAAAGCTCGCGCCAATTGTTGCGAGCTGCGGGTACAGGTGGGTTATCATAGACGAGCTGTCGTTCCCGCACGGCAAAGAGCTGAGCCACGACACCATTTACATAGACGAGGCCACGCCAGCCCTGAGCCTTTTTTTCCGCGAGCGCCGCATGAGCTGGGTCATTCTGTCAGGCCAAATTGGCACTGGCAACTTGCTGGTGCAAACTCTGGGCGACAGGCTCGCGCGAGATGAGTACCTACTGACCGCAATGGACGGCGAGACGTTTGGCCACCACAGGCCTGGCCTCGACATGCTGCTCTTTGAAATGTACAAGTCGCCAGAGCTGAGCACGTGCCGTATCTCAGAGCTGCTCGGCGAGTTCAAGAAAACTGAGGCTGTGATGCCCGTTGCATCAACGTGGGCGCTCATGGAAAAAGACCTCGAGCGCAATGCGCCGTTTTCGCGGTGGCGCGACCCGAGCAACGAGATCCACACCATGCAGTGGGAGCTCACAGACTTGGCAGTGGCGACCATGCACAGCGCTGACAAAAATGCGGCTGACTACCCACAGGCGCGGCAAATGCTCGACCGCGCGCTCCACTCTGACCAGTACTGGTGGGCATCTGCACGTCCGTGGTGGAGCATGGAAATGGTAGAGCGCGGCGCAAAAGAGCTGTACGATTCAGTGTCTCTCATGGCAGAGGTTGACCAGAACACCAAAGAGCACGCGCGCCACCTGTACCACAGCATTGTGTTCAAGGCGTTTGACTGGCAGCGCTCGGGCAAGGTTGACCAGCTCGCCCGCAGCGAAGATGAAGACGTGCGCCAGCGCACTGACGTTGGCCTGCCAAAGCTGCCAAAGGCAGAGGTGCAGAAAATGGTTGACCGCCTGCAGGGCGAAATGGTGCTCGTCGCAGGCAGGCAAGAGTACGAACGGGCAGCCCAGGTGCGCGACCGCATCAACGAGCTCAAGAAGTACATGTCTGACAACGAGACAGCAGCCCCGACAGCCTGGGGCGACAAAGAGTTTGATTTGAAAGGGTAAGCTGCTATACTTAGCCCATGGACGACAACAAAATTGATGCCGTTATTTTTATCGGCCCCCAAGGTTCTGGCAAGGGAACACAGGCGCAGATCCTCAAGCACAAGCTGCACGGAGACTACATTGAGATGGGCGCGCTCCTGCGCCAGGTGAGCCGCGAGGACAGTGACTTTGGCAGAGAGGTAAAGGGGCTCACTGACTCTGGTGCACTCGTCAACGATGACATTTGGAAGCGTGTGATTTCTGAGAAGATTACCGGCGTGCAGCCTGAGACGCCCGTCATTGTAGACGGCTCACCGCGCACGCTGAACCAGGCGCACCTGGTTCTCGAGATGCTGCACGGCATGGGCCGCGAGAAGGTGCACACCGTATACATCACCATCACGCGAGGTGAAACAATGGTGCGCCTGCTGCACCGCGTGAAGTGCGTTGACTGCGCAACGTCTGCGGTGACCAGCGACGATCCGCACCAGCGGTGTGGAGTGTGCGGCGGCAAGCTGGAGAAGCGCTCGGACGACACGCCAGAGGTCATCAACAAGCGCCTGGATACGTACGAGCACGTCACGCTCCCAGTTGTAGATTTCCTGCGCACGGCTACTGTGCTCCACGACATTGACGGCATGGGTGCTGTTGAAGAGGTTGCAGCTGCCATTGATGTAGCGCTTGGAGTGTAAAATGAAGGAAGCTTTGCCACCACTCAACGTAGTTCTGCTCGGTGACCCAGGTGCTGGCAAGGCAACCCAGGCAAATTTACTGCTGGCGCGAAGGCGCATGTACGACCTGGATATGGGAGAAATTTTAAGGAAGAGGAGATCGCGTGCTCTGCGTGCAGCCATGGACAGCGGCAAAGTTGCGCCAACGAGCCTGGTGAGAGAAATCTTCAAGCGTGAAATTTTGTCTGTGCCCGATGGCTTGGGAATACTCTTCAACGGCACGCCAAAGATGCTCGGCGAGGCAAAACTGGTGCTGAAACTTTTGAACCAGAATGGTCGTACAAAAGACCGCGTGCTCGTGCTGTACCTGTGGGTACCGCGCAGCACTATTTTTGAGAGGACGCGCGGCAGGGGACGCACTGATGACACACCAACTGCGCTCGCGAACCGGTTCAGGTACTACAGGAAGAACATTGCGGGTGTCGTCAGCTACCTCAAGGTCCAGTACAAGTTTGTAAAGGTGAGCGGCACTGGCACAGTTGCAGAGGCTGCCATGAACGAATTCAACAGAACATTCATGCATTCGAAAGCAAGCGTAAAAACTGAGCAGGACATCGCCCTCATCGCTGAGGGTGGAACAATCATCAATAAAATTTTGCGGGACACGGCAAAGCGTGCGGTTCCCGGTATTTCGACGTGGGAGCTGAATGAGTTTGCCGAGGCACAGATTGTTGCAGCTGGCGGCCGCCCCGCCTTCAAGGGGGTTGGCGATGACCCAGACAATTTGTTCCCAGCAGGACTGTGCACATCTGTGAACGACGTTGTCGTGCACGGCATTCCATCGAAGCGCGAAATTTTACACGATGGCGACATCGTTGGCCTCGACATTGGCATGGAGTACAAGGGTCGCTACACAGACACTGCCACTACGGTTGCAGTGGGCAAAGTTTCAAAAGAAGTTCAGGAACTTTTAGACGTGACGCAGCACGCACTGGCCCTGGGCATTCAGCAGGCAGTTGAGGGCAACACAACGGGCGACATTGGCAACGCAATCCAGCAGTACGTTGAGCGCCACGGCTTCAGCATTGTACGCGACTTGGTTGGCCACGGCGTTGGCTACACTGTGCACGAGGATCCACAGGTTCCAAACTACGGGCACCCAGGCACTGGCACAAAGCTTGAAGCAGGCGTGGTCATTGCCATTGAGCCAATGGTGAACGCAGGCCGCTACGCTGTTGCTTTCGCAGATGACGGCTGGTCAATTCTAACAGAAGATGGCAGCCTATCTGCACACTTTGAGCACACCGTTGCAGTCGGCAAGCGCGCACCTAAAATTTTAACGTAGCTACAGAATGGCAAAACTTCCAATAGAGTGGGGCCTGTCGATTTTTTATAAAAGTCCAGATGATCCGAAGATAAAGAAGGATGCTGCAAGCCTCTTGAGGTCTGCTGTTACATTTGAGAAAAAGCATAGCGGCAAAGTGGCAACGTACACGGCAAAGCAGGTCCTGGCTGCCCTCAAGGAGCTTTCTAAAATGGCAGAGGCACAGACCTTGGTGTACGCGTACGCAGAGCTGGGCTTCTCGAAGAACACGAAAGATCCAAAGTTCAGCGGGCTGCTGCAGCAGCTGCAGGTGGCAGGCGTTGACGTTGACAGCCACCTCGTCTTTTTTGATTTAGAGCTAGCTGTAAACAAGAGCCTGGAAAAGTTTGCGAAGGATAAAACTTTTGGGCAGTACGGCATAATTTTGAAGAAGCTCTTCGACAACAAGAAGTACCAGCTGTCGTCGCCAGAGGAAAAGATTTTAAATTTGAAATCTGTGACGTCGCGCGCTGGTTGGAGCGACCTGCTCGATAAGCTCGATGCACGCCTAGAGTCAAAGGTGACAATTGCAGGCAAGGAAAAAACTTTGGGCGAGCCAGAGGTGCTCCAGCTGCTGTACAGCCCAGACCGCAAGGTGCGCAAAGCTGGCACAGAGGCTTTCAGCACCACATTGAAACGTGACGTGCCACTGTTCGTGCACGTGTACAACATGCTGCTCGTTGACCACCGACACAACGGCGAACTGCGCAAGGTCGAGTCACCAGAAACATTCCGTACTATCAGCAATAGCCTCACGCAGGGGAGCGTTGATGCACTGGTGAAAGCCGTGCGAGGTAGCTACGCGCAGGTTGAGCGCTTCTACAAAATTAAGGCAAAGCTGCTTCGCATTCCAAAACTCGAGCAGTACGATCGCTACGCGCCACTGCCAAGTGTGCGTTCAAAGAAAGCTTCGTACGCAGAGGCTGTGAAAACAGTTGGCGCTGCGTACGCTAGCTTCGATGCGCAGTTCGCAGAAATTTTCTACAGCTTGGTGAACGGGGGAGCCGTTGACGTGTATGCAGGCGACGGCAAGCGTGGCGGAGCATTCTGCATGCAGATGCCACCTGGCCACAGGCCGTACGTGCTCCTCAACTACCTTGGCTCTGAGCGAGACGTAGAGACACTCGCGCACGAGATGGGCCACGCAATCCAAGATACGCTCACCCAGAAACTGCCGTACATTGTGGCGTACCCACCGCTGGTGCTCGCCGAGACTTCTAGTATCTTTGGCGAGATGATTGTCTTCGATGCAGCACTGAAAACTGCCAAGTCCAAGCAGGAAAAGATTTCAATGCTCACAGAGAGAATCTCACACGCCACCTCGACAATTTTTCGCCAAACTGCAATGTTCCAGTTTGAACGGCTCGCGCATGCCCACGTTGCAAAGCATGGCCACGTCAGCGCAGAAGACCTCAGCGCCTACTGGCTGCAAACCCAGCGTGAAATGTTTGGCACGAGCATGAACCTAGACGACAGCTACGGCCAGTGGTGGTCGTACATTCCGCACTTCTACCACACGCCGTTCTACGTGTACGCGTACTCGTTCGGCAACCTCCTCGTGTTCTCCCTTTACGAAAAGTACAAGCAGGGCATGCCAGGCTTTGTAGAAAAGTACAAGGAGCTGCTGGCTCTCGGCGGCAGCAAAACGCCACAGGAAGCCGTACAGCCATTTGGCTTTGACCTCGAAGATCCAAAGTTCTGGGCTAACGGAACCAAGCTGTTCACCCGCTACGTAGATGAGCTAGAAAGTATGGTATAGTAAAGGAAAGGCTCTAAAAACATGGAAGAAAATCCACAGGAAACAAAAGATTCAGTTCGTGCCACGCGCCTGTCTGGTGGCTTGGCCATCACGATTGTCGTCTTGGTGCTCGTGCTCGGCGTTGCGTCTGGTGCAGCTGGGTCGTACTTTGTCTACCGGTTTGCCACTACCTCAGGTGTGAACACAGGTTTGGTGAACCAGAACCCTGCAGCACTCAGCGGCAGTGGGAGCGTCGTTGACGTCGTGGCAAAGGCAAGCCCAGCAGTTGTGTCCATTGTCGTATCAGAGAACGTGAATGACCAAAATTCGCCGACAGCAGACAGCTTTGGAAATAACCCAAACCAGTTTTTCACTTCACCGTTCGGGTTTGGTGAGCCAAACATGCCAGCGCCAACGCCCACGTCAACAGCTCCAGACTTTGAGCCTGTTGCAGCTGGCAGCGGCTTCTTCATTACGTCAGATGGCATGATCCTCACCAACAAGCACGTTGTCTCAGACGCGACAGCGCAGTACGCTGTGTACACGAGCGACGGCACGAAGTACACCGCAACAGTGCTCTCGCGCGACCCGCTCAACGACATTGCCCTCCTGAAAGTTTCCATTAAGAATGCGCCGACGCTCTCGCTGGCCAACTCGACCCAGGTTCAGATTGGCCAGCAGGTCATTGCCATTGGCAACTCCCTCGGCGAGTACAGCAACACGGTCACCACTGGCGTGGTATCTGGCATTGACAGGACAGTGACAGCTGGCGACGAGGGCAGCAGCGAGACGCTCGAAGACGTCATTCAAACTGACGCAGCCATTAACCCGGGCAACTCTGGCGGCCCGCTGCTCAACGCAACAGGTCAGGTCATTGGCATGAACACCGCAATTGACGAGCAGGGCCAGCTCGTGGGGTTTGCAATTCCTTCCAACGATGCCAGCCGCGACATCCAGCTCTACCAGAAGTACGGCACAATTGAGAAGCCGTTCCTGGGCGTGCAGTACGTGCTGCTCGACCCAGAAATTGCCCAGCAGAACAACTTGCCAGTTTCGTACGGTGCGTGGCTGAATGACACGAGCGGCGATGGCGGCTCAGCTATTGTCGCTGGCAGCGCTGCTGACAAGGCAGGCTTGAAGGACGGTGATATCATTACCAGCGTCAATGGCACGGCACTCGATGCAAGCACCACGCTCGAGAGCCTCGTTGAAAACATGAATCCAGGGGATGTGGTAACGTTCGGCGTGCTGCGCGGCAAATCAAAGCTGAGCACCAAGGTGACGCTCGGGGAGAAGAGCGGTGGGTAAAATTTTAGCGCTCGACTACGGCAGCGTGCGCATTGGCGCAGCAATCAGCGACGAGGAGCACGTGTTCGCGTTCGAGCTGGAGATTTTTCCGCGGGAAAACTTTGCGGAAAAGTATGCCCAGCTCTTGCGGGAGCACGACGTTGAGACAACAGTCCTCGGCTACCCAATTTCTGTCGGAGGAGGTGAAACAGAAACAACCGCTGCGGCACTTGCGTTCAAGAGCGGGCTTGAAGATGTGGCGCCGAGTGTTCCGGTTGAATTGGTTGACGAGCGCTTCAGCTCACAGTTTGCCCAGCAGCACGCGCAGTTTTTTCAGAAATCAGGAAAAACAGATAAGGGCAAGCGTGGCATAGACAGCTTGGCCGCGCAGGTCATTCTACAGAACTACCTAGAACGTACAAAAAACATTAAAAAATAAAAAGTATGGCAGCCGAGGAAAAGAAAGAGCAAAAGAAAAAAGTTCACGTCTTGAAGAGGCGCGTGTACCACGACAGGTACTTTGCGTACGCGATCGCGCTGCTCCTGTGTGCGGGAGTTCTGTTGGTTGGCTACGTCGTGGTTGTCGGCAATCGCTTCAGCACAGATTCATCCTACCCAACGCTGGCTCAGCCAAATAAAGTTTACACAAACTCAGAGCAGGGCTACTCGGTCAGCTACCGCCCAAGCTGGGTGCTCGAAGTTAGCCCCGGCGATGTGACGCCCGTGGGCATGGTATCATTCGAGAACCCCGCTAACTATGACGAGAGCTTCGTGGTTATTCCAACGACTGCTGCTGAAAATCAGAAGGAGCTGTCTGAGCTAAAGGTGCAGAGCGAGACAGACTTCACCACCGCGAACGGAGTAGCTGTTAAAATGCTCGCGGTGGCTCCTGCCAAAACCATTCCAATTCAGCAGCTGGCAATCGTAAGCGGCAACGGTAAATTTTTCATCATAAGCGGTTCTGGCGTTGCCTACTCATCCGACTTCATGCCGTTCGTGCAAAATTTCAAGATTACCCCGTAACGCCAAATGTCCCAGTTCCGCCAAAACCCAATATCAAAGCACTGGGTGCTCATTGCGCCCAAGCGCGCCGCGCGCTTAGACGAGTTCAATAAATCTGGCCGACCCTGCCGCCAACTTTGCCCGAGGTTGCACCTGGGTGCGTGTTCTGCCCGGGCGAGCACGAAAAAGAGAACGTAGAAATTGTTCGTGTGCCGGCGAGCGGCGACTGGCAGCTGCGCATTCTTCAGAACAAGTTTGAGGCTGTCACGCACAGGCCGCTGCCGTCTGCCCACGAAGACTTCTACGTGAGCAGGCCCGGCACTGGCGAGCACGAGGTCATCGTGACGCGCAAGCACGACGAACCTGTGGCGCTGCAGTCTGTGCAGACCGTCGAGCTGTGCCTAGACCTATTCCGCCAACGCCTCATCGATTTTGAAAACCAGCGCAACATTCAGTACGTGCAAATTTTCTACAACCACGGGCGCGATGCTGGGGCGAGCGCCATCCACCCGCACTACCAAATCCTTGCAACGCCGTTCGTGCCACCTGGAATTAACGATGAAATTTCTGGCTGCTTCCACTACTACCAGCAGAACGGTGAGTGCATATACTGTGCTATCATGGAAGAGGAGCACCACCAGGCAGAGCGCATCGTGTTCGAGACTGAGCTGTTCGTGGCCATTGCACCGTACGCATCGCGCAGTCCCTTTGAGACCTGGATTCTGCCGAAGCGGCACAGCGCAAAGTACCAAGACGTTACAGAGGCTGAGGTTACAGAGCTCGCGTACCTGTACAAAATGGTTCTGGCGCAGCTCTACGTCAAGCTGGACGATCCGCCGCTCAACGTGTACATCCACACCTTGCCCTACAGCCGTGGCGAGAAGCCGAGCGTTACCCACGACGAGCGCGCGTACCACTGGCACATGGTCATTTTCCCGCGCCTCACCATTTGGGCTGGCTTTGAGTACGCGACCGGCATTCCAATAAACCCAGTGCCGCCAGAGGACGCAGCAAAATTTTTAAAGTAGCGAAAAGAACACAGCGCACGCATGAAACTCATCATCGCAAACTGGAAGCTGAACCCTGCCACCTTGAAAGAGGCGAGCAAGATTGTGGCGAGCGTTGCCAAGGTCAAGACGAAAAATAAGGTCGTCATCTGCCCGCCAGCACCGTACCTGGGCTTGCTGGGACTTGGCGCCAAGTCGAGCAGGGTCACCTTGGGCTGCCAGAATATTTTTTGGGAAGAGGGCGGCCCGTACACAGGTCAAGTTTCAAGCTCTCTCGTGAAGCAGTTTGGCGTGAAGTACGTGCTCGTGGGACACTCCGAGGTGAGATCTCTCGGCGAAACAGACCACGAGGTGAACCTCAAGCTGCACGCTGCCCTTGCGGCAAAGCTTATCCCAGTGCTGTGCCTCGGCTACGGCCTAGAGTACGGCATGCAGGAAGGCGACACCATGGCGCACCTCCACGCGCAGGCGCGCGAGGATTTGGCAGGCATTGACCCAGAGAAAGTGGTTCTCGCGTACGAGCCTGTCTGGGCAATTAGCGCAGGCTCTGGGCACGCTGTCCACGTTGAGAAGCCTGAGCACGCAGAGCGCATTGCCATGTCGCTGAAGATAAAGTTCAAGGTCAAGAAAGTGCTGTACGGTGGCAGCGCCAATGGCCAGGATTTCAAGAGCTTCCTTGACCGTGAGATTGATGGCCTGCTCGTTGGCGGCGCGAGCCTGCACCCAGATTTTGTTGAGATGGTTCAGTACGAGAAAAGTAAACGCTAACCACCATGCTGTACCTAGGATCAGACCACAGAGGTTACAAAATCAAAGAAGACATTGCAAAGTACCTGAGGTCGCGCAAAATTGCATTCATTGATGTTGGCGATAAAAAGATGAAGCCAGGCGATGACTACCCAGACTACAGCAAAAAAGTTGCTGTGGCTGTGTCAAAAGACCCAGCAAAGAACAGCGGCATTGTGCTGTGCGGCTCTGGCCAGGGCGTGTGCATTGTCGCGAACAAGTTCAAGAACGTGCGCGCCGTTGTTGCGTGGGACGAGGCAGTCGCTGTGTCTGCGCGCCACGACGATGATGCGAACGTGCTGTGCCTGCCAGCAGACTTTGCGTCTCCAGAGCTGTGCGAGCGCATAGTTGCAAAGTTTCTGAACACAAAGTTTTCCTTCGAGCAGCGCCACATTCGCAGGCTCGAAGAAATTTCGGACATTGAGCACAGCCGAAGGTAGCATGGCAGTCATTGTCCCGTCTATTTTAGAAGATACTGTTGAGGCATTCCACGAAAAAGTGGAATCCATTTTAAAGATTCCGGCAGTGGAGCGCATCCAGGTTGATGTGTCTGATGGAAAGTTTACGCCGCGCACCACGGTGCACGTTGCCGACATTGAGCCGCTGAACCCGGCGTACACGTGGGAGCTGCACCTGATGTGCGAGAACCCCGAAGAGTACTTTCTAGATGCAAAAATTGCCGGCTTCAATACTGTGCTGTTTCCGTTTGAGGCAGCTGCAGGCAGGGAGCAGCTCGCCACGCTCGTGGGAAAATTGCGCAGCATGAAAATTGAACCCGGCCTGTCTGTGAACCCGCAAACCCCAGTCGAAGAAATCGAAACGTGCCTAGACCTGTTTGGCCAAGTGGTGCTGCTCAGCGTTGAGCCGGGCTACCAAGGCCAGCAATTTATAGAGCAAACCCTCGAAAAAATTGTGAAATTGAGGCATTCCCAGAAAAATGTTACGATTGAGGTAGATGGCGGCATCAATTCGAGCACCGCACGTCGTGCTGCACAAGCTGGCGCAGACTACCTTGTTGTTGGATCAGCCCTCGGCGAGTACGAAAAAATTCAAGCAGAAACAAACACGAATGGAGAAGCTAGCGGTCCACCAACTTAAGCTCAAGGCAAACGACATTCGGCAGGACATCATCGAGATGCTCGTTGCCGCAGCCTCTGGCCACTCTGCTGGGCCGTTTGGGTATGGCAGACGTTTTTGCCGCGCTCTACTTCCACGTGATGGACCAGCAGGCCAGAAGATCCAAAGTGGCCAGGCCGTGATCGCCTGGTGCTGTCGTGTGGCCACATTTGCCCTGTGCTCTACGCCACGCTCGCAGAGGCTGGCTACTTTCCAAAAGAAGAGCTATCCAGCTTGCGCAAAATAAACTCGCGCCTGCAGGGACACCCGCACAACCTGGGCTGCCCTGGCATTGAGAATTCTTCTGGTCCCCTTGGCCAGGGAACGTCGCAGGCTGTTGGCATGGCCCATCGCAGCCCGTATGAACCACGAGCAGCACCGCATCTACTGCGTTGCGAGCGACGGCGAGCACAACGAGGGGCAGGTTTGGGAAGCTGCTATGTTTGCGGGCAAGAACAAGCTGCACAACCTCACCATGATCGTTGACCGCAACAACATTCAAATTGATGGCTACACAGAAGACGTAATGCCGCTCGAGCCATTCCGCCAAAAGTACGAGTCATTCGGCTGGCACGTAATAGAAATTGACGGGAACAACGCACAGATGGTTGTTGACGCGTGCATGGAGGCCGCTGCTATTTACGAGAAGCCAACGTGCATTATCGCGCACACCATTCCAGGCATGGGCGTTGGGTACATGCAGGGCAGGTACGAGTGGCACGGCAATCCGCCGGGAACGCAGGATGTTTCTGGAGCGCCGCCGCGGAAAGAGCAAGAGGCTGTTGCGCTGCGCGAGCTGCGCACCCTGCACGGCAAAATAGAAAGTGAGCAAGACTAATGGCAAACTTTGAACTTCCATCGCTCGAACAGCTGAACCCAAAAGTGGGCAGGCCTGACATTGAGCACGTGCCAACGCGCAATGGCTACGGCGAAGGCTTGCTCGACCTCGGCGACGAGAACGAGAACGTTGTCGTTCTGACCGGTGATCTCGCAGAGTCAACGCGTGCTGCTGCGTTTGGAAAAAAATTCCCAGACCGCTTCTTTGAAGTTGGCGTTGCAGAGCAGAACCTCATGGGCATTGCAGCAGGCTTGGCGCTGAGCGGCAAAGTTCCGTTCGTTTCTTCGTACGCAACTTTTTCTCCTGGCCGCAGCTGGGACCAGGCGCGCGTGAGCGTTGCGTACAGCCAGGCAAACGTGAAAATCGCGGGCGCACACACGGGCGTTTCAGTTGGGCCAGATGGCGCCACGCACCAGGCGCTCGAAGACGTTGCCACCATGCGCGTGCTGCCCAACGTGGCAGTGGTCGTGCCGTGCGACTCTATTCAAACTCGAAAAGCCACCATTGCAGCTGGACGCCGCGTTGGCCCAGTGTACCTTCGCTTCACGCGCGACCCGGCCCTGTGTTCACCACTGAGCACATGGCATTTGAGATTGGCAAAGCCCAGCTGCTGCGCGATGGCACAGACGTGGCAATTATTGGCAGCGGCCACCATTCTGTACAGCGCGCTGCTCGCAGCAGAAGACCTGGCAAAAGAGGGCACCTCAGTGCTCGTCCTCAACAGCCACACCATCAAGCCAATTGACGTAGCTGCAGTTGTGGCTGCTAGCCAGAAGTGCGGCGCGGTCGTGACCGTAGAAGAGCACCAGGTGATGGGTGGCTGCGGCAGCGCCGTGTGCGAGGTGCTGGCGCGCCACAGTCCAGTGCCAGTTGAAATGGTTGGCATGCAGGATACGTTCGGCGAGAGCGGCGAGCCAGGCGAGCTCTTGGCAAAGTACGGCATGGACACTGCCGCAATCATTCAGGCAACCAGAAAAGCATTATCCAGGAAAGGAAAGTAGCATGGCAAAGAAAACCAGGGTAGCTAAAAAAAAGTTTGACGTGGTGAGCATAGGTGACTGCGTCGTGGACACGTTCCTCAGGGTGAACGAGGCAACCGTGACCTTTGACAAGAACGGCGAGCACCCAATGCTCTGCTTTGCGTTTGGCAGTAAAATCCCGTACGAGGAGCTGTACCAGCTGTCAGCCGGCAATGCAGCCAACGTGGCGATCGGCTCATCCCGTCTGGGCTTTAAGTCAGCCCTGTACGGAACAGTTGGCAATGACCACAACTCTCACATTATTCTGAAGGCGCTCAACGCAGACCACGTGCACATGGATTTCATGAGCACGCAGAAGGGCAAGCCGACAAACTTTCACGTCGTGCTGTGGCACGGCGACGAGCGCACCATTCTCATTAAGCACCAGGACTACTCGTACAAGTTGCCTGCAGGCGTGGCATCGGCAAAGTGGATATACCTGACGCACGCAGGTAAGAAAGGCCTGGTGCTCCACCCGCAGGTTGAGAGAGTTATGCGCGCACACCCAGAAATTAAAATGGCGTTCAACCCAGGCACGTTCCAGCTCAGGCTCGGCCTCGCAAAGCTGCGGCCGATCATGAGGCACACTGAAATTTTGTTCGTCAACAAAGAGGAGGCAGAGATGCTCGTCGGCCGCAACGAAGAGGTGCTGAAGCTCGCGCACGCTCTGCACGCAGCAGGGCCCGTGACGGTTGTCATCACCGACGGCTTGAAAGGCTCGTACTGCTTCCACGATAGCGAGCTGTACTACATAGGCATTTACCCGCACAAGCCAATTGAGGCAACTGGCGCGGGCGATGCTTTCTCAACTGGGTTCATGGCTGCGCGCGTGCGAAATTTACCGGTCACCGAAGCCCTGCGCTGGGGTGCGCGCAACGGGGCATCTGTGGCAACAAAAGTTGGGCCACAGGCTGGCTCGTGCCGCTCGCCCAGATGCAGCGCGACCTCAAGGCGCACGGCAGTTTCCGTGCAGTCCTCCTGAGCAAAATCCAGAGCTAAGTAACAAGAGCAAGTATGCCAGACATTGTAGGTACATCTGTAGGGGGAAGCAACGTAGCACTCAGGGTTTTCGTGATAGTGATGCTCGGCATATGCGCGCTCGGAGCCTTGGTCTACACGAACGGGGCTCGCCAGCTACTCGCAGGCCTCAGTGGTTGACTTTTCTCCAGTGGCGCACGTGCCGACGCACAGTGGCACGCAGGCAACGCCGATGCCCGTGTTCAAGACGCTCACCTCGCCACTCACGACAGCGCACATCACGGGCACAACGCAGTACTCGCCAGATGCCGTAGAAGACAGCGGGCTGTACGTGTGTGCCATTGCCGTGAACGCTTCATCTCTGTACTGTGCACACCCAGACGTATTCCATCCACTTGCGGACGGGGCACTCAATTTTTCCGTTGCAGTGCCAGCTGGCTCGTACTACGTGTACTCAGCAGTGCCAGGCACGCAGTACGAGGCGTTCTACGACACCACTGCCGGAAGCCTCATCCCAGTGGTCGTCACAGCCAGGCAAATCGTGAAGGGTGTCACGCCCGTAGACTGGTCACAGCCGTAGTGTGACAGTAGTTAGTATAAGTATGCAGTAGCGCACGAAATTCATCTACTTAATACTTATACTGTATACTAAGTGTAACTATTAACCACCAAGCAATAAACATGGCAACAATAAAGTTGGCAATAAACGGCTTTGGGCGCATCGGGCGCCAGGCATTCAAGATCGCGCTAGAGAAACCAGAAATTGAGGTTGTGGCAGTCAACGACCTCACCAGCCCAGAGGTGCTCGCAAAGCTCTTGAAGTACGATACGAACTACGGCATCTACAGCCGCGAGGTCACGTGGGACGCAAACCACATCATTGTTGATGGCAAGCCCGTGGAGGTCGTCGCAGAGAAAGACCCAGCAGCTCTGCCGTGGGCAAAGATGGGCATTGACGTGGTGATCGAGTCAACAGGCCGCTTCACAGACTACGATAAGGCAGCACTCCACATTAAAGCTGGTGCTCGCAAGGTGATCATCACAGCTCCTACGCACGACGAGGGCAAGACGCCAACCTACGTGCTCTCAGTGAACGACCAAAACTACAAAGGCGAGCCAATTATTTCAAACGCGTCGTGCACCACGAACTGCATTACGCCAGTCGTGCAGGTGCTCGAGGATTCGTTCGGCATCAAGAAGCTCATGATGACCACTGTGCACTCAATGACAGCAGAGCAGAACTTGGTTGATGGCCCACCGCCAGGCGGCCACTCAACAGACATGCGCCGCGCCCGCAGTGCACCGAACAACATTGTGCCAACGACAACTGGTGCAGCCATTGCGGCAACAGAGGCAATTCCAGCGCTCAAAGGCTTATTCCACGGAATGTCTGTGCGCGTGCCAACCCCAGTTGGCTCACTCTCGGATTTCGCCGTTCTGCTTGCAAAGCCAGCCACGCGAGACGACATCAACAACGCATTTATTGCAGCGAGCAAGACCCCGCGCTTTACCGGCAAGCTTACCGTGAGCAGCGATGCGCTCGTTTCGTCAGACATTGTTGGCAACCCAGCATCAGCCATTGTTGACCTAGAACTTACGGAAGTAATAGACGGCGACTTTGCTAAAGTGGTCGCGTGGTATGACAACGAGTTTGGGTACTCGAACCGCTTAGTGGAAGAGGTCATCATGGTGGGAAGCAAGTAGTCAATAGGTAATAGTTAATAGCTAAATTACTGCCGCTTATCAATAGAATGAAAATTTTACTGGACCTGTCTACTATCTAGTAACTATTAACTACTGTTCCATGATCCGCTACATCCGTGAGCAAAAAGATCTAGCCGGCAAGACAGTGCTGCTGTGCCTAGATTTGGATGCGCCCCACGATGGCACCACGGTCACGGACGATTTCAGAATACAGAAGTCAGCGCCAACGGTGAAGTTCTTGCTAGAAGCTGGCTGTCGCGTAACCATTGTTTCAAAAGCTGGTCGTCCAAAAGGTTGGGACACGTCAGAGTCTCTCATGCCGCAGGCACAGTGCCTCGCAGAAATTTTGGGGCGCGCTGTTGGGAACGAAAGCGGGCAGCTGGCATTCTTCAATTCAGACATTCGTCAAAAAGACAGCCAGGACAAACTGCACGCCATGCAGTCCAGCGACCTGGTGCTCCTCGAGAACATCCGCTTCTACGCAGAAGAAGAAGCGTGCGATGAAACGTTTGCCAAAACCTTGGCGAGCTTGGCCGATCTGTACGTGTTTGACGCTTTTGCAATGGCGCACAGGGATGAATCTTCTGTGTCTCGCGTTGAGCGCTACCTGCCGTCGTTTGCCGGCTTGAACGTTGAGCTGGAGCTGAAGGCGCTCAGCCGCATAGCCACATCTGCAGAGCACCCCTCGCTCTTCATAGTTGGCGGCGCAAAGATTTCTGACAAAGTTGGTGCTGTGCAGAACCTGGGTCGCCGCGTCGATGCAATTCTCGTTGCAGGTGGGCCAGCGAACCTCCTGCTCTTTGCAAAAGGCTACGAGATTGGCAAGTCAATTTGCGAAAAGGATAGCCTGCAGCTCGCGCAAGACGTGCTGCGCAACTTTGGCGAAAAAATTGTGCTGCCGGTCGATTTTGTCGTGGCAAAGCCAGACTACAGCAGCATCCGCGTGTGTGCGCCAACAGACGTGCACCCAGACGAGGTGATTTTTGACATTGGCCCCGCTACCATTTTAAAGTTCGCAGAGGTTATTAAAGCTGCCAGGCAAATGGTTTGGAACGGGCCGCTCGGCCTATTTGAGCAGCCGCAGTTCTCGCACGGGTCTGTGAGCATTGCCATGCTGTTCTCAGCGCGGTGCCAGGGCATTGCGTTCGGCGTCGTTGGCGGCGGAGACACGCTGAACCTGCTCGACCACGCAAAGGTGACCAGCATGGTTGACTTTGTCTCTACAGCTGGCGGCGCGATGCTCGCGTACCTCGCGGGCACACGCCTGCCCGCAATTGCAGCACTCGGTGGATAGGTATAAAGTATGAGTATATGAAAATCTACAAAAAAGTTGTGCTCCTCATCTTAGATGGCTTCGGCGTTGCGCCGCGCTCTCGCGGCAACGCAATTGCGTTCGCAGAGCCAGAGCACATCAATGCTCTAATAGCCAGGTACCCAGCGGCAACGCTGCAGGCATCTGGCCCGCTCGTTGGCCTGCCGTGGGGCGAGGTTGGCAACTCCGAGGTTGGACACTTGAACATGGGTGCTGGCCGCATCGTGGCGCAAGACCTGCCGCGCATCACCACGTCCATTGAGAGCGGTGAATTTTTCAAGATGCCACCATTCTTGAACGCCTGTGCCCACGTCAAGAAGAACAGCTCAAAGCTGCACCTGCTCGGCATGGTGAGCCCAGGCGGCGTGCACAGCTACGATGAGCACCTGTACGCCCTGCTCGCGCTCGCAGCAGACCAGGGGATTAAGGAGACTTACATCCACATGATAACGGACGGCCGCGACACAGATGAAAAAGTGGCGCTCCGCTCGCTCGAGAAGCTCAACAAAAAGATTTCAGAGATAGGTGTTGGCAAGGTGGCAACAATTTCTGGTCGCTTCTACGCAATGGACAGGGGAAACCACTGGGACCAAACAGAGATGGAGTACCAGGCAATGGTGAACGGCGTCGGCGAGGTTGCCTCATCGCCCCTTTCGTGCATTGCAGAGAACTACAGCCACAACGTGTTCGACGAGATGATCAAGCCAACGGTCATTGTAGAGAACGGCGCACCAGTGGCAAAAGTTTCTGCTGGCGATGCCATCATCTTCTTCAACTTCAGGCAAGACAGGGCGCTCCAGCTCACGCTGGCGTTCGTCATGCCAGAGCGCATGCAGATAGAACACCCACACCCCAAGCTGGATGACCTGTGCTTTGTCACCATGACATCGTACATGGATAAGATCGCGGTTGACGTCGCGTTCGGCCCAACGCTCTTGGTCGATGACCTGCCGTCTGTTATTTCAGCAGCTGGCATGGGGCAGTACCACTCTGCAGAGAGCGAGAAGTTTGCGCACGTGACCTCGTTCTTCAATGGCGGTAAAATGGATGCACTGCCAGGCGAGGAGCGCACGTTCATCCAGAGCCAGACAACACCAACAACTACTCAGACCACCCAGAAATGTCTGTTGCAGCCCTCACCGATGCACTGCTCACAAAAATTCCAGATCCAAAGTTCAACCTGTACGTGGTGAACTTTGCAAACGGAGACATGGTTGGCCACACCGGCAACCTTGAGGCTGCCACCGCTGCCGTGAAGGCAATGGATGTTCAGATTGGCCGCATTGCAGATGCCGTGCTCGCAGTTGGTGGCGTGTTCATCGTGACCGCTGACCACGGCAACTGTGAGAACATGGTTGACCCAGACACTGGCAAGATAAACAAAGACCACACAACAGCCCCCGTGCCATTCATTGTAGTGGCCGCAGAGCTAGCGCGTGCACAGCCAGACCAGCGCCTAGACTACCCGAACCTATCAACAATCATGCCAGAGGGTGCACTCTCTGACATTGCGCCAACAATTTTAGAGCTGTTTGGCATGCAGAAGCCTCCTGAAATGACAGGGCAGAGCTTGCTGGGGGCAATAGTTACTGGTTAGTAGACAATAGACGGATCCGTAAAATCTTTCTTTTCGTTAGCCTGCCGTTCGAATTTAGCTACTAACTACTAACTACTAACTACTAACTACTAACTACTAACTACTAACTACTAACTACTAACTACTAACTACTAACTACTGTATACTGTTCCCATGCAGAAAGTCTGGAACGTTCGAGAGAGAACAGAGAAGAGCTTGGTTGAGCAGCTGCTCAAGAACCGCGGCATCCCGCAAGAGGGTGCTGCGGATTTCTTGCGCCTAGACTACGCGAGCATGCACGACCCGTTCCTCTTTAAAGACATGCGAGCTGCGTGCGACAGAATTTGGGAGGCAGTAGCAGGTGGGGAGAAAATTTTAATTTACAGCGACTACGACGCAGACGCCATTACAGCCAACGCTGTCATTTTTCGCTGCCTGAAGGTGCTGGGCGCTGACGTGAGCACGTACATTCCTGATCGATTCACAGAAGGGTACGGCTTGAACCTCGCAGCGTTTGAAAGTATTGCAGCCCAGGACGTGTCCGTTGTCGTTACGGTTGACTGCGGCACAAACTCAACAGCAGAGGCTGAGTTTTGCAAGGCGCACGGAATTGACCTTATCATCACAGACCACCACGAGCTCACAGGCCGCAGTTCCTGGTGCGTACGCGCTCATCAACCCAAAAAATCCGAGTGACGCGTACCCGTACCACGAGCTTGTTGGAGTTGGGGTTTCGTTCAAGCTAGCGTGTGGCTTGCTCTCGTACCGCGACATGCACGAGCTGCCAGGCGGCTACGAGAAGTGGTTCTTGGATTTAGTTGCCATTGGCACTGTTGCAGACTGCCACTCTTTAATTGGCGAGAACAGGATTTTGGTTGGCTACGGGCTGAAAGTTTTGCCAAAGACAAAGTGGGCTGGGCTGCGTGAGCTGCTCAAGTCTGCGCGCGAGCCGTACGACACGTACACGCTGGGGTTCATGGTTGCGCCGCGCATCAACGCAGCTGGCCGCATTGAGCACGCGTCAATTGCGTTTGACCTCCTCACGACAGATGATGCGGCCCGCGCGGCAGAGCTGGCGGCACAGCTTGAAACCTTGAACGCCCGCCGCCAAGTTTTAACAGAGAACGTCATGTCTGAGGCACGCAGCCAGCTTGAGCTCATTGCAAAAAACCCAGTGCTCTTGGCATCTGGCACAGACTGGCCAAAGGGCGTGGTTGGCTTGGTTGCG
Source organism: Candidatus Doudnaibacteriota bacterium (assembly GCA_963840645.1). Lineage (GTDB taxonomy): Bacteria > Patescibacteriota > Doudnabacteria > UBA920 > VMFF01 > CAWIZL01. The sequence continues at coordinate 279,477 of CAWIZL010000004.1, read as the reverse complement.
GGAAAGCTGGTCGAAGAATTTTCTAGGCCAGTGCTCGTGCTCGAGCGTGGCGAGGTTGAGTCTACTGGCTCTGCACGCAGCCTCGGAGGGTTCAACGTTGTTGATGCGCTCACAGCTACAAAGCAGCACTTGGTTCGCTACGGCGGCCACGCAGCTGCAGCAGGCTTCACCTTAAAGACGCAAGACGTAGAGATTTTCTACCGCGATTTGCTCGCGTACGCGGGCGAGAACGCAGACGTGGCAAAGTTTGCCAAAGTTTTAGACATTGAGGCAGAGCTGCTGCCAGCTGAGGTCGTAGCAGAGACGTACGATGCAGTGCAGCAGCTCCAGCCGTTTGGCGTTGACAACCGCAGCCCGCTCTTCATGCTGCGTGGTTGTGAAATTTTGGACGTGAACCCTGTTGGCAAAGAGGGAAAGCACCTGCAGCTCACGGTTCGCCTGCCGAGCGGCAGCACGGTGAAGTGCATTGCGTTCGGGTTTGGAAAATCAGCGCAGAGCCTGCAGCCGGGTGAAAGGGTTGATTTGGCGTTCGAGCTGATTGACGATTCGTGGAACGGAGCGCGGCGCGTGAAGCTCCGCGTGGTAGACTACAGGAAGCAAGCATGAATACGCTAACTATCCACACAGACGGCGGTGCGCGCGGCAACCCAGGTCCAGCTGCAATTGGGGCAGTGTTTTGGGAGCGCGGTGCTGCTGGCAACATGAACAAGGTTCACGAAATTTCTCGCGCCATTGGCGAGCAGACGAACAACTACGCTGAGTACAGTGCGCTCATTGCTGCTGTTGCGTGGGCGCGAGACGCTGGCTACGCAGAGGTTGAGTGCTACCTTGATAGCGAGCTCGTGGTCAAGCAGCTCAACGGCCAGTACAAAATTAAAGAGCCGGTGCTCAAGACACTGGCATCTCAGGTTCTGGCCATGAGGCCTTCATTCAAAAAAATTACGTTCAGCCACGTGCGCAGAGAGAAAAACCAGGCAGCAGATACTTTGGTGAATGCCGCACTCGATGCTAGCGCACCTGCAGCTGCGTGAGGTTGCCACCGTCGAGCAGCACAACGTACTTTGCATCGCTGCTCACGTAGAACTTTGCCCCCTGCCCCGGGGACTTTGCCCCCTGCCCCGGGGACTTTGCCCCTGCACCAGCCGACGCCAGCACGTAGCTGTTCTGGTGGTCGCGGCTGTCAGTCTCAATTGTCTGCAGCTCTCCGTTTCCAATGAAGAACACGGATCCTTCCGCCAGCGTTGCCTGTGGGTTGCTGATTGTGGCAGACGTCCTTGCCACGAGCTGCGTTGAACCAGCAGTCACGTTGTACAGGTCGATTTCGTTCGTGGTTGCAAACAGCACTTGGCCGTACGATTCGTAGAACAGGACTGTCTGCACGTTGCTGCCAATTGCACTCAGGCCGCTGCTCACGCTGTAGAGCGCTCCATCAGCGTTAATGAAAATTTGGTTCTGGCTGTTCACGTAGAGACGCGCGTTCACCCAGTTTGGCAAGTTTTCTCGCAGCGTTGTTGGCTGCAGTGTGGGAGATTGCAGAAACGCCAGGCTGTTTTTTTGAATAGCGTAAATGCCTTGGCCTGTGGCATCAAAGGCAAGCACGTTTTGTGCGATTGGCGTTGCCACCACGTTCTGGCTCTGCCACGTAACTTGGCTGAGCGACGTGCCGTTCAGCCAGTACAGAGATCCGGTGTCAGTGATTTGGACAGAGCCTGGCAGTGCTGTTGGCAGCACGGTAAATTTTTTCGAGCCACACGTCAAACACGGCTGCTAGCTGGGCAGTCTGAATTAAAATGAACTGTCCGCCAGGTGATGTGGTGAGCTGGCTTCCCGCAAGGTTCAGCGCAGCAGGAGCTGCATACTCGCTCTGCTTGCTCGGGTCAGCTACGCTGGCCACCACGAGAGCGCTGGGCGTTGCGTACACGAACGTGCCGCCAGCTGCGCTGAAATCTTGCACGTCGGCCGCTACCTGTGTCACGGTTGGCTGGCTCTTGTACATGTACACTGCGCTGATGTCTGGGTTCACGTACGTGGTGAAGTCGCCGCGCACGGCCAGCGTTTTTTCCCAGTCACCGTAGCCAGGCTTTGTGATTTTCACGTCGTAGTTTCCAGGCGTGAGGAACCGGATGTGCACGGGCGTGGTGCCAGCCAGTTTTCCGTTCAAAAAAATTTGTGCGCCACTGGGGACTGTCGCAGCAGAAATGATGCCCGTTCGAACAAAGCTGTGCGTGCTCGCGTCGTACACCTCACCCGTCGTGAAAATGACGAGCACAGTGCCAAACACAAAAAAAATCACGAAGCAGAGCGCGATAATGCCGTAGCGGTAGACTGGTTTCATACAGCCCCATTGTACTGTATAATTGGTCTATATGTCCACCTACACAATTCAGGGAGGCAAGCCTCTGTCTGGCCGGCTCTGGGTTTCTGGATCTGTGAACGCTTCGCTGCCAATTATCTGCGCCTCCTTGCTGGCAGGCAAACCGTGCGTCATTTCCAACGTGCCTGACATCACAGACGTCCACAACCTCTTGGCAATTGTTGCAGACCTTGGCGCAAAAGTTTCCTACAATGCAGCGAGCCACACCTTGAGCATTGACGGCAGCGGCGTGAATTCATCAGTGCCAAATCCGCTGCTGGTCAAAAAGTTCCGTGGGTCTGTCCTGCTCATTGGCCCGCTGCTCTCGCGCTTCGGCACTGTTGAGCTGCCGTTTCCAGGCGGAGACCTCATTGGCAAGCGGCCAATTGATACGCACGTTGCGGCAATGGTTGCACTTGGCGCAACGGCACAGGAGGGAGAGGTGCTAGAAATTTCTGCACCGCGCGGTGGCCTGGTTGGCGCTGAAATTATTCTGAACGAGATGAGCGTGACGGGCACAGAGAACGCCATCATGGCAGCTGTGTGCGCTGCTGGCAGTACGGTCATCCACCTTGCGGCAACAGAGCCGCACGTGCAAGACCTGTGCAACTTTTTAAACGCACTTGGCTGTCGCATAGAGAATGTCGGACAGCATGACTTGGTTATTCACGGCGTGCCCATTGCTAGCCTGCACGGCGCAGAGCACGCTGTCATTTACGATAACGAGGTCACAGCCAGCTTTGCAAACTTGGCAGCAGCATCCCGCTGCGAGCTTTTGTAGAGCACGCGCAGCCGCAGTTCATGTACGCGGCGTCTATCCAGTGGAAGGACATGGGCGTGAACTTTGAGGTACAGCCAAGCGGAATCTTGGTGAAGAAACCAGTGGCCAAGTACCGCGCAGCAAAAATTAAGACAAACATTTACCCAGGTTTAATGTCTGACTACATTCCGCCGTTCGCAGTCCTGGCTACGCAGGCTGAGGGCACGAGCTCTCTGTGCACGAGTGGATGTACGAGGGTCGCCTGGGCTACATTCACGAGCTAGCCAAGATGGGCGCAAACTGCCACATTGTTGACCAACACCGCGCAGAAATTACCGGCACCACGCCGCTCCACGGCACGAACGTGAGCTCTCGACGTTCGCAGCGGCATGGTCATGATCATTGCAGCGCTCATTGCGGATGGCAAGAGCGTGCTCCACGACGTTGAGCACGTTGAGCGAAAGTACGAAAACATCTTGGGGATTCTGAAGGCAGCCGGAGCAGATATTGTGCGGGGTGAAGAGTAGCTAAGTTATATAAAAATTTATGAACGGTTGCATTTTTTGCAAAATAATAAACCACGAAATACCAGCGGACATTTTGAGCGAGGACGAGGACGTCATTGTATTTATGTCTTTGGAAAACCATCCGTTGGTTGTGCCAAAGAAGCACATTAAAGATATTTACACGCTCGATGCTGAAACTGGTAGCAAGATCATGGCTGAGCTTCATCAGAACCTCAAATGCCGTGAAGAAAGGTTTGGGCTGTGACGGTATTCACATTGCCCAGGCCAATGAGCCAGCTGCTGGCCAAGAAGTTTTTCATATGCACTTTCATGTAGATCCGCGCTGGGAAGACAAGTCCGTGAACCAAGCGCACGAAGTTGGCGATGTGGAGCGAGCAGCAACTTTTGAGAAGCTGGAGAGTTTTTATTTATAAAATGCTTGCCAAGTATTATCTTGACATTTAACAAATAGAGCTGTATATTGGTGACAGCTTTCCGGTTTCGGGAAAGAAACCCAATTCGAATAGAGGGGCAATATAATGGCTTCGGTAATGGTGGCGGCTATACGCCAATGCGGTATTTCCTTTCCCACATTTGACTTGTCTTATGTGGCCGATCAACTAGTTCGTAAGCCAGAATTTATCGGCTGGTCTTCGGTACGTTTTGACGAAGCGGTCGACGAATACAAGAGGTTTCTGGTGCTTTGCAAGGCTCATCCCGGCGTTCCCATTGTTCCTGGGCATGACGTGGATGCAATCTGGCATCGCCACATTCTCAACACTGAGCGGTATGCGCAAGACTGCGAAGATTACCTCGGCTTCTTCTTGCATCATCGGCCGCACACCCGCGTCATGGCGGACAGCGGTTTGGCGAACGACAACTGGCTGAACACACTTTTTCTCTATCAGGAAATGTTCGGCCAACAGCCGAAGAACGATTGGCTCAGCCATTCCATTTGTAACAACGGTGGCTGCGACACGGGTGGCTGCGAGCCTCCCAGTATTCAGCAGAACCACTGATCGGAGTCGTTTGCAGAATTCGTTAACTATGAGGGGTTAGAACGTTTAACCCCTCTTAAATTTTATGTGGGACAGCTACTACAGTACAACAAAAAGTCTCCCTCCGTCTCCATCTTTAATCAGAGCTTTAAATCTGGTTAAATCAAAGGGGGATGTTTTAGACTTAGGTAGTGGAGCTTTTAGAGATACCAGATATTTGATCGATCATTTTAAAGAGGTCGCCGCACTAGATAAAGAAAAACCTGCTAAAGAATTTTGCATAGACATAGCAGGTAAGTTTGTATTTTACTCCGAATCGTTTGAGAGTTTTAAATTTCCAAAAAGTAAGTTTGACTTGATCAATGCACAGTACTCTCTTCCTTTTATGCCCAAAAAAAACTTTTTCGAAGTCTGGCCAAAAATTGTTGAAGCGTTGAAGCCGGGGGGTATATTTGTAGGACAATTTTTTGGTGTAGATGATGAATGGAATAAGCAAAATATGACTTTCTTGAACAGTGCAGAAGTTGAAGATCTAATCGAGGGATTTAAAAAAGTGGAATTTAAGGAAGAAAAAATTCGGAAGAAGCTTGCTAGCGGAGACTTGAAGAACTGGCATTTATTTCATCTGATTTTAGAAAAAATTTAACAATGTTCCAAACTAAAATCGGCATAGACCTCGGCACTGCAAACACGCTCGTCTTCATCCCAAAGAAGGGGATTGTCATCAACGAGCCAACAGTGGTCGCAATTTCAATAGAAGACAACCGCGTGCTCGCAGTTGGCCAAGAAGCTAAAGACATGCTCGGTCGCACACCAGAGACAATTGTCGCATCGCGTCCAATGAAAGACGGCGTCATCGCAGACTACCGCGTCATTGAGGCAATGCTGCGCTACTTCATGAATAAAGCGCTCGGCAACGTACGCTTCTTCAGGCCAGAGGTCATGATCTCAGTGCCAGGCGGCATCACCAGCACAGAGCGACGCGCAGTGGTTGACGCGGCAACAGCTGCTGGCGCAAAAGCTGCGTACGTCATTAAGGAAACAGTTGCAGCTGCAATTGGCGCTGGCATTCCTATTGGCTCTGCATCTGGCAACCTCATCATAGATATTGGTGGCGGCACAACAGACGTTGCAGTGCTATCGCTCGGCGGCATTGTCACTTCAACGTCAATGCGCGTTGCCGGCAACAAGATTGACCAGGCAATCGCAGACTACATCCGCCGCAAGTACGGCTTGGCAATTGGCGACCGCACAGCTGAGGAAATCAAAATTACCATTGGCTCGGCCATTCGCGTGAGCGAAGAAGAGTCTATGGAAATAAAAGGACGCGACATGATCCAGGGTTTGCCGCGAACTGTCACCATTTCAACCAACGACGTTGTTGAGGCAATTCAAGACGAGCTGCGCGACATTGTCCGCGCAGTGCGCACTGTTTTGCAAGACACCTCCAGAGCCGCCTCAGACATCATAGACAAGGGCATGATTTTAACTGGCGGCAGCGCGCTGCTGCGCAACTTAGACAAAATGGTGTCCCAGGCAATTGGTGTGCCAGCCTACGTGGCAGAAGAGGCAATCCTGTGTGTCGCAAAGGGAACTGGGATTGCACTGGAAAATTTAGATAGCTACAAGAAGAGCATACTATCAGCGAGGTAGCTGTTTGCCTGTGGTATACTGTACCCATGTGGCACACAATCGGCCATAGCCGACAGAAGCAGTATTTAGAGCACGCGCTTGAGCGCGATGCCATTTCGCACGCGTACCTTTTTTCGGCTGAAGCAAAGTGGGGAAGCGCACATTGGCGCTCGAGTTTGCTGGAAAAATTTTTGGAATGAACGGTGGGACTGCGAGCGCTGACCCAGCAAAAAATCCTGACCTGCTCGTGTACAATACGCAACTTGAGCACACGTCTATTGCGTCAATGCGGAGCTCGCGCAGAAGCTTTCCATGCGGCCCTACGCAGCCTCACACATTGTGGCTATCGTAGATAACTTTGATGCAGTCAGCACAGAAGCCGCAAACAGCATTTTGAAAAATTTAGAAGAGCCAAACCCGAGCGTGGTGCTCATTCTCATCTGCGCAAACAGCAAGGCGCTGCTGCCAACCATTGTGTCGCGCTGCCAAGTGGTGAACTTTGGACGCGTTGCAGAGGCAGACATGGCAGGTGCCAATTCAGTAGATGGAAAAATTGGCGAGCTGTTTGACCTGAGAGCTGATAAAAAATTGAGCGCATCGGTAAGCGAAGACGCGGCAGCTTTCACAAGTCTGAAGTCTGAGCAGCTCCCAGCCAGAATCATAGCGGTGAAAAAATTTGCGGAGCTAGAAACAGACGAACTCGCAGCAGCCTACCAGCGTTGGCTCAGCCTCGAGCACGCATCAATGGTGCACGGCAGGCCAGCAGCGTACAAGAACGTGCAGCTGCTGCTCGGCGGACTAGAGCAGCTAGCCCAGAACGCAAACAAGAAGCTCTCCCTCGAGAAAATTTTCATGAACATTGTCTAAGAAATTTAAAATGAATCCGAAAATAAAAAGCATTGCGAAGAAAGTTTGTGTGGTGGCCGCCTTCCCGCTCATTGCAGCAGGGTGCAGCGCGCTCGCGCCGTTCGGCCTGGGCGTCTCTGGCACGTTCGGCATTGCCAAGACAGTTGACGGTGGCGCAACGTGGCAGCCAGCAGACGAGGTGGAGCTCAACGTCGAGCATTGCGGGCGCAGAAATCAATGCGCTCCAAATCTCACCTTCGAGCAACACCACCGTTTACGCTGGTGGCCCAGGTGGCCTGTGGGTTTCAACTGACAGCGCAGCAACGTGGAAGAACATCCTCGTAAACTTCAGCGTGCAAGACCTGTACCTGAACCCGTCAAACCCAGCGGCAATTGTTGCTGCTGGAGACTACGGCGCCCACGGCAAAATTGTGGTGAGCACAGACAGCGGCGCGACCTGGACGCAGACCTACAACGATGCGAGCCCAGACAGCCAGGTCACAGGGGTAACCGCAAACCCAGCAAATCCAATGCAAATGTTTGCATCCCTGGCTGAGGGCACTGTGATCACCAGCAACGATGGCGGAGTAACGTGGGCAACAGTAGCCCAGAACACTGGCGATGTTGCCCTCGGCATTCGCATGAGCAGCCTCAACAGCAACCTCTACCTTTTGCTTCAGCGCAAAGGCTTGCTGGTGAGCACCAACAGCGGCAAGACGTGGAAGCTCGCTGGTCAACCAGCTCACCGCAAGTTCGCTCAACTTTAGTTCAACGAGCCTGTCAGCACAGCCAGTGAGCCTGTTCTACAGCTTCGCCCTAGACCAGACCCAAGCTGGCGACATGTACCTTGCCACTGCGAGCGGTCTGTACAAAACTGTCAGCAATGGCAGCCAGTGGATGTACGTCACGTTGCCAACCAGCAACTCTGGGAACGTGTTCTCGCGGGTGGTTGCGAGCACAGACAGCGGCATGGTAGCATACACGAGCATTGGCGGGACAATGTACAAGACCACGAACGCAGGCACAACGTGGCAAACCCAGGTGCTGCCAGCTGGCGTCAACCAGGTTGGCGCAATTGCAATTGACCCCACGCTGCCGCAGATCACGTACGTCGGCCTATCTGTTGCCTCGCAGATAAATAGTTACTAGTTAATAGTTAGTAGCTAAATTGTGCAATCTCTACTAATCAAAAGAAAAATTATCTCTACAGGTCTAGTATCTATTAACTATTGACTACTTGCCCCATGCCCATTGACCCCTCAAAATTTGATAAGTGCGTTGAACACCTAAAGCACGACTCTCTGCGTTGCGCACTGGCCGCGCAAGCGTTGCGTTGCTCGACACTGTTCAGGTTGACGTGTACGGCACGCGCACGCCAATTGCACACATTGCATCGCTCAACACGCCTGATGCAAAGACAATTGTCGTTCAGCCGTGGGACAAGTCAAACATGGCTGCCATTGAGAAGGCAATCATTGCATCTAACATTGGGTTGAACCCAGTCAATGATGGCATTGTCATTCGGCTGTCGGTGCCACCAATGACAGAAGATCGTCGTAAGGAAATGGTGAAGGTCGCCGGCCACCTCGCAGAGCAGGCGCGCATTGCCATCCGCACGGCGCGCGAAGAAATGGTGAAAGAGCTGCACCGCGAAGAGAGCGAGAATGCGCTGACAAAAGACGACCTCGAAAACGAGAAAAAGGATTTGCAGGTTGCAGTCGATGCTGCCAACACGCAGGTGAAAGATTTGGCAGCAGCCAAAGAGAAAGAAATAATGACAATTTAATGTTCTTGTTCGTCGTAGAAACAATCCTTGTTTTTGTAGTACTGCTCGCCGTGCTCGTCATTGCCCACGAGTTTGGCCACTTTATAGTGGCTAAGAAGAGCGGCATGCAGGTGGACGAGTTTGGCTTTGGGTTCCCGCCAAGAATTTTTGGCGTGAAGCGGGGCGAGACAATCTACTCTGTGAACTGGATTCCACTCGGCGGCTTCGTGCGCATTGTGGGCGAAGATGGAACAGACGTTGCAAATCCGCGAAGCTTTGGCAACAAGAGCTTTTGGCCGCGCTTGGCAACGTTGGTTGCCGGTGTGACCATGAACGTAATTTTAGCGTGGCTGCTGCTGGTGGTCTGCCTGATGGTCGGCTTGCCAACTGAAGTTGCACCAGGCCAGCCACTGCCAAGCCACACTTCAATGTACGCTGAGTCAATCTCAATAGTTGATGTTGCACCAAACACGCCAGCTGCCACAGCTGGGTTGCAGGAAGGTGACCAGGTCAAGGCAATTGATGGACAGCAAATTACGAGCGTAGACCAGATCGCCAGTTTCACGAGCAGCCACCAAGGACAGACGCTCCAGTTCAGCATTGAGCGAGGCAACCAGTTGCTCACCATTCCAGCGTACAGCCGAATCAACCCAACTGACGGCAATGGCTACGTTGGCATTGCGGTTTCTGAAGTTGGCAAGCTTCGCTACGCCTGGTACGTCGCGCCGTACGACGCTGTCAGCTTCACGTGGCAAATAATTTCATCAGAGGCAAGTGGGCTGTGGGCTCTCGTGCACACAAAGGCAGCGCTCAGCGAGGTTGGCGGTCCAGTAAAAATTGCGCAGCTCACAGGGCAGGTAACTGCGCTCGGATTTTCCTACCTCTTGCAGTTCGCAGCGTTCCTGTCCATAAACTTGGCAATCATAAACATTCTGCCGTTCCCAGCACTTGATGGCGGGCGTGTAATGTTTTTAGTAATAGAAAAAGTTCGAGGGAAGCGCAACAACGAGAGCGTTGAGCAGTGGGCAAACACCATTGGCTTCGCGCTCCTGCTCCTGCTCGTGGCTGTGATCAGCGTGCACGATGTGGTTGGCCTCTTCCACCACTAGCCAACCAGTTGAACCAGAACAGCCAGTGGAAAACGGGCAGCTTCTCGTAGTAGTCGTGGAGCGCGTCGCAGCAAATGTGGAACGCAAAGCCGATTGCCACGTAGAGCAGCCAGTGCACCTCAGTGGACAGCAAGAGCAGCACCACGTTGAACTCAACTGTGTGGAATGGGTACAGTATGTCAACGTAAGCTCTGTTTGGTCTGCCGCCAGGCTTGTCGTAAATGTGGTCAGCAACGCGCTTGATTTTTTTGAAGGTGTAGGCCTTTTCGGCTACCAATAAAAATACGTGGTCTAGGTCAATGAGCAGCGAGCTGGCAATTGCCACGAGTACGCCAACGAGCCGATGGACGGGTAGAGCAAAAAAAGGATAGGGCTGGCAGCTAGGTGGTCTTGGGTTTTCATGCTTTATTTTCGGTGCAGCTACATTTTACCAGAAAATCGCCTTTTGGGCGATTTTGGTTTATACTACCAGCACTATGCTACAGTCAAAACTATTCTCGAAAACTTCAAAAGAAGCTCCAAAAGACGAGCCATCCATAAACGCGCGGTTGCTTGAGCAGGCCGGGTTCATTCAGAAAGTCACAGCTGGTGTGTACACGTTCATGCCGCTCGGCTTGCGCGTGCTGCAGAAAATAGAGCAAATCGTGCGCGAAGAAATGGATACAGTTGGCGCTGAGGTGCTCATGCCAAGCCTGCAGCCAAAGGCAAACTGGGAAGCAACTGGGCGTTGGGATGCAATGGATGTTCTGTTCAAGCTAAAATCGCAACTTGATACAGAGTACGCCCTAGCGCCAGACACATGAAGAAATTATTACGCCAGCAGCTGCGAAGTGCATTGGATCGTACCGCGATTTGCCGGTTGCTACGTACCAGATTCAGACAAAGTTTCGCGACGAGCTGCGTGCAAAGTCTGGCCTCATGCGCGGCCGCGAGTTCCGCATGAAAGATCTGTACAGCTTCCACGCTGACCAGGCAGACCTCGACGCGTACTACGAGCAGGTGCAGACAGTGTATGCACGGGTATACCAACGCCTTGGCCTGAAGGCAATTCTCACGGAAGCGAGCGGTGGATCATTTTCAAAGTTTTCCCACGAGTACCAAGTTGAGGTCCCAACAGGCGAGGATGACATTTTCATTTGCGAGAAGTGCGGCTTGGCAAGAAACCGAGAGGTGTACAGTGGGCCACGCCAAGAGTGCACAAACTGCGGCACCACGAAGTGGCGCGAGACAAAAGCGTGCGAGGTTGGGAACATTTTCAAGCTCGGCACAAAGTACTCAACGCCGTTCAACTTGAACTACACAGCAGCTGATGGCACGCAGCAGCCTGTGGTCATGGGCTGCTACGGCATTGGCACCTCGCGCCTCATAGGCGTGATTGTTGAGCTGTGCCACGACGACGCTGGTATTGCGTGGCCAGAAGCTGTTGCGCCGTTCAACGTGCACGTGCTTGCACTTGCTGGCAAAGATGGCGCTGCTCGCGAAGCTGTGATGGCACAGGCGCACCAGGTTGTGCACATGCTGGAGAAGAATGGAATTGACGTGCTCCTCGATGACCGCGACGAAACCGCTGGCGTGAAATTTAAGGACTCAGATTTGATAGGCATTCCGTACAGGGTCGTTGTTTCTGAAAAAGCTGCAGCAGCAGGCGGGGTTGAAATAAAAGCTCGCGGTGAAAAAGATAGCCACGTTGCACCAGCAGAACAGTTCATCGCAGAAATAGGCAAGCAGAAGCACAAATAGTTAAAGTGAAACCGCCCAGCTCATTGAGAGCTGGGCGGCAGGTTTTCTACTGAACATCCGCGGTCGGGTGATAATGCTGGCAGATTCTCACGAACCCATCCCAGCTGGTAAATTCTGTGAGAGCTGAAATGATACCAGCATCCGCGAGCATATCATGCATTTCCACGAGCAAAGCTTTGCTTTCCTGGATCGACAGCCCCGCTTTGGAAATTACAGCGTGTTCCCCGGCACCAGCCATGAGCGCAAGGTACTTTTCGGTTGCTTTCTCCAGAGCAACGATGCCTCTATCTCGCAGCTGCTCTTCTGTGAGGTCATAGAAATCGATTGGCTCCAGGCCATAGACCTGCCGAGCAAGGCAATTCAGCTCGAGAGGTAGCTCCTCGTAATCCCTGAAGGATTCTGCGAGGAACATCATGCCAATTGCGGCGCTCGCAATGGTGGACACACACAACATCCATATCACCCAGCCACGGTGCGTTGGGTAAAATACCACGGTGGCGCTCCACGCAGTGGCCAAGGCAACGGCTAGGACGAGCAAGCCAATGCCCCAGCGTTTCGTCTTTGCCACATTTTGGGCTCGTTCGTTGAGGTTTGGGTGCAGCCGGAACGCTGCACTCCGAAACATTGCGGATACCACTTCCTTTTTGGTCGTTGTAGACATACGCTCCTCCTCAGGACTTGTAAATATTGACACATTAAACATTTTTTGTCAATTCTTGGCAGCTGGAATAAAAAACAGAGCCGACCTGCAAAGGCCGGCCCTTTGGTTTGCTTAATTGCTAAGCGAGGACTGGGATTTCTCCCGGTGTAATGCAGCTTAGCAGGTACTGCGCCACATCTTCGGCTACGCGTGAGCTTGAGGCAGTGTCAAAAGTCTTTCTGATTGTGTGGCCGATCTCGTCCCGTGCAACCATGTCGTAGGTAACCGTGCTAACTTTTGAGTGTGGGGTAACCGTGCCACACAGGAATATTTTCCAGTTGGTAAACTTTCCAGCGGCCGGTACGTAGCTGATTTGCACGCCGTAGGCTTCAAGCGCTTTTCCCACCTCATACTGCAAGAGACAGTGTTCGTGTTCGTAGTGAGGGTCTTTCGCTATGGAAATAAAAACAGTGACTCTTTTCAGGAACATCTCCCGTTTTCTTTTTCGCGATTTCTTGACCCAGGTATCGCGAGCCATCAAGAGAGACACCACAATGAAAACCACTATCAGTATTTCTACTGTCTTGTTGCTCATCATCGTTCAACTCCTCCTACAGTGCACCCTCAGGGTGACTGACTAAAGATTATAAAATAAGCAGTATTTTAAGTCAACTTTGCAGGTATAGTCTTTTCAGGTAAAGTAGAGAGACGGATTGAAAATTCAGATTCCTAACTACCACAGCTCACATGTTCGACCCTCTATTCCAGCGCTTCTCAAAAGACATTGGCATTGACCTTGGCACAGCTAACACCCTCGTGTACGTTAAGGGTAAGGGCATTGTCATCAACGAGCCGTCCGTCGTCGCGCTCAATACCAAGACAAAGCAAATTCTCGCAATAGGCAATGACGCAAAGCTCATGGTTGGCAGAACGCCACCGTACATAGTTGCCAGTCGTCCGCTCGTAGACGGCGTGATTTCAGATTTTGAAATCACAGAGCAGATGCTGCGGTACTTCATAGACAAAGTTCACCAGAAAACTTTTTCGTTCCTGCGCAGGCCGCGAGTTGTGATTGGCATTCCATCAGGCGTCACAGAAGTTGAGAAGCGCGCTGTGCAAGATGCAGCGCTCAACGCAGGCGCACGTGCAGCGTTCTTAATAGAAGAGCCAATGGCAGCAGCTATTGGCGCGCGCCTGCCAGTGCAAGATGCTGCTGGCAGCATGATCGTGAGCATTGGCGGTGGCACAGCTGAGATTGCCGTCATCTCGCTCGGCGGCGTTGTGATCTCGCGCAGCATCCGCGTGGCTGGCGACAAGATGAACGAGAACATTGTGCAGTACGCCCGCGACAACTTCAACTTGCTCATTGGCGAGCGCACAGCAGAAGACGTGAAGATCCGCATTGGATCTGCGTACGAGCTCGAGCACCCGCTGCAAACTTCAATGCGCGGCCGCGACCTTGTTACTGGTTTGCCAAAAGAGGTAACCGTCAACGACGAACAAATTCGTGAAGCTCTCGCGCCGTCCATTCGCGTTATCGTGAACAACATCAAAGGTGCGATTGAAGAAACTCCACCAGAGCTCATCTCAGACCTCATGCAGCGCGGCATCCACCTTGCCGGCGGCGGCGCGCTCTTGCGCGGCTTAGACCAGCTCGTGTACGAGCGCACAGAAATTCCTGTGCACGTTACGGATGACCCGCTCACGGCAGCTGTCCGCGGCGCTGGCGTTGTTGTCGAAGATTTAGAAACGCTCAAAGACGTGCTGGTCAACACCTCGTTTGAAAAAACGCCGAGGTACTAGAACGCAGGTGGTCAGTATAGTATGCAGTAGCTAAACTGCCGCCGCTTACCAACAGAATGAAAAGTTTTACGGATCCGTCTACTAAATATTTATACTGACTACTTGCCCCCATGCGGTTTATTTACACGAGAACCTTCATAGTATTTTTCATCTTACTGGCAGCAGCAGTCGTGCTTTCCATGCTGCAGTCGCGCAGCGTGCTTGCACCAGCAGAAGGCGCCATTGCAGAAGTGCCGCGCCCAATTACGTACCTGTTTCGCGGCACGATTACAGCAGCTAAAAATTTTGGCAGCTACTTTGGCACTGCGCACAGCCTGAGCACCCAGAATGCACAGCTCGAGAGCCAGGTGCGCAGCTTGCAGGGCCAGGTCGCAACTCTCTCTGAAGAGCAGCTGCAGAACCAGGTGCTCAAGCAAGAGCTCGGCTACCGCCAGGTCACCACGCTCAGCCTCGTGCCGGCAACTGTCATCGCAACAGACCCAACAGGCTTCACGCAGACAGTGGTTATTGACGCTGGAACGTCGGCGGGCGTAAAGACAGGGGACAGCGTGCTGAGCCAGGGTGTGTTCGTTGGCTCTGTTGCATCTGCCACGCCGCTCACCTCAAAGGTTACGCTCATCACAGATCCGAGCAGCGCCATAGACGTGGAGCTGGCTGACAGTGGCGAGAACGGCATTCTGGAAGGCTCGTACGGTTCTGGCACTGTCATTGACAGCGTTTCACCAAAGGCAACGCTCACCACTGGCGAACAGGTTGTCACAGCTAACCTCAATGCAAACGTGCCCGCAAACGTGCTCGTTGGCTCTGTTGGCGACATTCTCTCGAACAAGAATGACCTGCTCCAGCGCGCAACGGTCATTTCCGCCGTTAACATTTCAGACATCCAGTTTGTGGACGTGGTGAAGTAGTCTGGTACGCCCATGAAGTTCATCCTCTACACGCTCGCGGCAATTGTCCTGTACGCACTCAACACGGTGCTGCCCCAGCCATTTGGCGGCAGTGTAAACTTGCTGCTGCTGTTTGTTGTGTGCGCGAGTCTGTCAGGTGACAGCAGCGCGTTCCTGTGGGTAGCGTTCTTCAGCGGCCTCCTGCTCGATTCATCTTCTGGTTTGATTTTTGGCACGTACACGATTGCGTTCTTGCTCATTGCGCTGCTCGTCAAGTACGCAACGGCAACAATCTTCAGCGCAGATTTTTCTCCTGCAGCGCTCGCAGGCTTTGTTGCTGTGTCGTACTTCTTCACGGTGGTTGTGCTGTACGCGGTGGCTCTGATTGCCAGCCACTACATGGCAGCTCTTCCGCTCTCGCCGCTGTTTGTCACGCGTAAAATTTGGCTCGACTTAGCATTCAACGTCTTGCTCGCGTACCCAGTGCACCTTTTGGTCGCAGCAATTGATCGCTACGTTGAGCGGCACGACAGGCACAGGAAGGCAATGCTGTAGGCTACCAAAGCCTTGATACGGTTGTAAAATTTTAGTATAGTTCTTCGCAGGAGGTTTTATGAACAGTAGGTTGCCATTGGTTGCGAGGCAATTTTTGGCGGTGCTGGTACCATGTGTATTGGTTTGGATTGCCATCTACCTCATCGTCGCCCGACAGCAAAGAACTGAGGGAAACGTCCAGACAGCCGTTGTTTCCAAAGATGATGCAGGTGGAGACAACTGCAAGCTGACGGTGACCATGAAGGGGACAACGTACACTGCGTGGGTGGAAGGGGCAGACTACCTCGGTGATCTACTTTTGGATGAATGTGCGGCATTCAAACTGGGAGACACGGTGCCCGTAGTTTCTGTGCCAATAAAGGGTGGGAGAGAAATTTTTGAGTGGAAAGGTATAGTTCTTCGACCGCCCGCTCTGCCCACTCACGACCCAATTTAGTAGAACTTGTTCAGTGGGGAAGCTTCGGCTTCCCCCATTTTTTTGTGTTGAAGTAACCTAAAAACTCTAGTAGAATAGGTTGTACATGCAAAACCCATTCTCTATTTACAACCCAGACAGCGCAGCTGCCAGTGCCAAGAAAAAACTGTACGGCAAGGGCGTGCGGACGCACAGCCTATCCTGGGAAGAATCTGCCCACGGCAGCGCTGAAAATCCAGAAGACTTCTACGAAGGCCACGGTACAACGCCGAACGTTAAGCTGTTCTTGGCGTGCCTCGCGCTCATCTTCGTGGGGCTTGCCACGCGCCTCGGCGTGCTGCAGATAGCGCACGGTGCATCGTACCTGGCCCAGGCCAACAGCAACCACATCCGCGAGCAGGAAATTTTGCCGCCGCGCGGCATTGTGTACGATTCTCAGGGCACTCCGCTCGTTGACAATGTCCCGAGCTTTGAGCTCATTGCCACGCCAATGGACTTGCCAAAAGATCCAACGCAGCTTGCCGCAGAGGTTGCGTCTCTTGCAAAAATTACGGGCACTGATGCCCAAGCTGCGCTAGCTGCCATACAGTCAGCTGGCACGTCGAGCTATGAAGCCGTGAGCATCAACCCGAACGTGACGCACGACCAATCTCTGGTGTTCCAGGCAGACGCAAGCCAGTTCCCAGGTTTTTCAATAGAGAACAACCCTGTGCGCGAGTACCAAAACCCAGATGTTTTTTCTAACATCCTAGGCTACACTGGCAAGGTGAGTCCAGCTGATGTTTCAGCAAACTCCACCGTAAATCCTCCGTACTCAATGGATGACTACATTGGCAAGACTGGCGTTGAGCTCACGTACGAAAAGTGGCTGCGCGGCACGCCAGGCGAAGAGCAGGTTGAGGTTGACGCAACAGGCCACGTGCAGAGCGTTCTCGGCACAGTGCCTGCCCAGATTGGCGACAGCTTGGACTTGAACATTGACGCTGGCCTGCAGACCTTCCTGTACAATGACATTGTTGCTAAGAACAACGGCAAGAAGGCTGCTGCTGTTGCGCTCGACCCGCAGAACGGCAAGGTGCTGGCGCTCGTGAGCGTGCCAGGCTACGACAGTAACCTATTCTCAACTGGAATTTCGACGGCAGACTACGATGCCCTCGTTAACAATCCACAGCAGCCGCTGTTTGACCGTCCAATTTCAGGCACGTACCCTCCAGGCTCTACCATAAAGCCTGTGATGGCTTCTGCGGCGCTCCAAGAAAACGTGGTGACCCCAGACACGCTCATTGACGACAATGGCGACCTGAAGGTTGGCTCGTACCAGTTCCACGGGTGGAAGCCGGGCGGACTCGGCATGATGAACATGCGCTCCGCAATTGCCATGTCATCAGACATTTACTTTTACACTGTTGGCGGCGGACAGGCAAACCTCGGCATCTCTGGCCTCGGGCCAGCGCTCATTGAAAAGTACGATAAGCTCTTTGGCATGGGCTCGACCTTTGGGAATAGATTTGCCAGGCGAGGCAGCCGGCACTGTTGGCTCGCCAGCAGAGCACAAGCAAGCAACTGGGCAGCAGTGGTACCTCGGCGACACGTACCACGAATCAATTGGGCAGGGTGACATGGCAGTGACACCGCTGCAAGATGCAGAGTGGACAGCTGCAGTGGCGAACGGCGGCACGCTCTACACGCCGTACGTTGTCAGTAAAGTTGTAGACCCAAGCGGCAAGGTGGTTTTCCAGAACAACCCGACCGTGATCCGCACTGGCTTCATTGACCCAGCCAATATAGAGGTTGTGCGCGAGGGCATGAGGCAGACAGTCACAGCGGGTACTGCAACGAGCTTGAACAAGCTGCCAATTGCGGTTGCTGGCAAAACTGGCACAGCGCAGTTTGACGATGCAGACCCAGAAGCAGCCCACGCGTGGTTCACGGCATTTGCGCCGTTCGTCAACCCTCAAATTACCATTGTGGTGCTCATTGAGGCTGGCGGTGAAGGCTCGTCAGTGTCAGAGCCAATTGTTCAGGATGCGCTCAAGTGGTGGATCACGAACAGGTACGACAAGGAGTCGCCCAGTGCTGATTGATGGACGAAAAATTGCCGGTGAAATTTTGGAGCAGGTTGGGCGCGATGTTTTGCTGCTTCCGTTTACGCCAAAGCTCGTTGACATTGTTGTTGGCAGCAACCCTGTTGTTGACCAGTACGTTGGCATAAAGCGCAGCCGCTCGGCTAGCGTCGGCATTGATTTTGAAGAGAGAAAATTTCCAGAAGGTGTTGCCGAGGTTCAGCTTGCTGCTGCTGTAAATGAGATTTGTAGAGAGCCAAATATCTGCGGGGTCATTGTCCAGCTGCCACTGCCGAGCCACATGGATAAGCAGCTCGTGGTAGACGGCATTGATCCCCGTTTTGACGTTGACGCAATTACCTCAAGGCAGAAAGTGATCGAGTCGCCGACAGCCACTGCGGTTATGAAGATGCTGGACTATGCAGGTGTTAACGTTGCTGGAAAACACGCTGTAGTCGTTGGCGCAGGCGACCTTGTTGGCAAGCCAGTAGCGGCACTCCTCAAGGATGCTGGTGCTCATGTGTCCGTGGCAGATGCATCAACGAAAAATTTGTCACAGCTGTGCCTTGTCGCAGATATCCTAGTGTCAGCCGCTGGCGTGCCAGGCCTCATTACAGCTGGCATGGTGAACGAGCGCTGCGTCGTCATTGATGCAGGCACGTCAGATACAGTCGTTGGTATTTCCGGTGACGTAGATTTTGAGAACGTTGCGCGCAAGGTGGCCGCAATCTCTCCTGTGCCAGGTGGCGTTGGGCCGGTGGCAGTTGCCATGCTCCTCGCGAATGTAGCTAAGGTTGCTGCGCGCAAACGCACGGAAGTTTGACATCGGGCCGTTCTTCCCGTAGTATTATCCCGTACATTAAGCAGACATTCCCCATGAGCCAGAAGAAACATTTGCTGACCCCAGAAGGCCTCGAGAAGCTGAAGCTAGAGCTCGATGGACTTGTCAACGATCGCCGCAAAGAAATTATTGAGCGCATCCAGGAAGCTGTGTCGCACGGCGACCTTTCCGAGAACGCAGACTACGCGCAGGCAAAAGAAGAGCAGTCTTTCATAGAAGGCCGCGTGCAGGAAATTGAGGAGATCATCAAGAACTCCGAGATCATCCACCACACGAGCAACCACCGCAGCACGGTCACCATTGGCTCAACAGTCGTCGTCATGGTGAAGCGTGCGAGCGATGACAAACCAGCAGAGCGCACGTACACCATTGTCGGCGCAAACGAGGCAAACCCATCAGAGGGTAAAATTTCAAATGAATCGCTCATTGGCAAGGCTCTGCTCGGCCGCAAGGTTGGCGAGACGTTTCCAGTCACAACGCCAGCAGGCGATGTGCACTACGAGCTGAAGGCAATTCGGTAGCATAGGCACAAAATTTTTTTGTTGAGTGAGCAGCCCGCCGCAGCTGGTCACTTTTTAGTTCACGCGTCTTCGCTTGCTTTTTTTAAAATTTTTTGGTATAGTAGAAATGTTTGAAATCTACAAATGGAGGTGTGTATGAGCATAGAGACGCTACAGGAAGCAGTAGAGGGCGGCACAGTTACCGTTTTCAATCCAAGCCTGTTTTGCTTGGAAAAGCGCTACGCCGCCAGTGAAGCCGCTGTGACGGGAGCTCCACTCTCCACACGCTACCATGCAATGGAGGCTTTGGTGGTGGCGCAAATTAACAAGTGGCCTGACGCAATTTATCAGTTTCTGGTTGCGCGGTGTGATGAACTGCAGGACGCGGCTAAAATCTACGACAAGCCGATTGACCTGTGGGTTTGGACTGACGCCACTGCGTGCCTTTCCGCGTCGTGCATTCTAGTTGTTTGCCTGATGGGTGAGAACACTGATTACGACGTGTACCCGCTCTACCGGTGGACGCACAGCTGCCCTCCAGATCCACGTGAAGTCGTGGCAACCTTCTTCAAGGGGCGAGTCGAGGCGAAGAAGAACGTGCGCGATGGCGCTCTGTTTGGTATCGTTTTGATGACGCTGCTGATCGCTGCTGTGTACGTATTCTATAAATTGTGACGTTTAAGTGCTACGTCGCACGCTGGATCCTCGCAAGGGGATCCAGCGATTTTTATTTCCAGACAACTTTTTGCCCAAAACCTTAAGAATTGGTATACTTTTCCTATGCTAGACATCAAGAGAATCCGTGAAAATCCAGAGCTCGTTCGTGTGAAGGCAAAGCAGAAAAACGTTGACGTAGACGTTGACCTCATCTTGAAGCTCGACGCAGAGCGCCACAGCCTGCAGGTGCGCATTGAGGCACTGAACCAAGAGCGCACAGCAGCTGCAAAAGATCGCAACGTAGAAAGCGGCAAGCTCATCAAGCAGCAGCTCGAGCCGCTCGAAGCAGAGCACGCCCGCATTGACGCTGAATTCACCGCGCTCATGCTGGCAGTTCCAAACTTGCCGTCTGACGATACGCCAGTTGGCGCAGGTGAAGATGAGAACGTTGTTCTCAAGACAGTGGGTAAGGTGCCAAAGTTTGATTTTGAACCAAAGGAACACTGGGAGCTTGGGGCGACGCTCGGGGTAATAGACAACGAGACAGCAGCCAAGGTTTCTGGCGCACGATTCACGTACCTGAAGGGCGACTTGGCGTTGCTCCAGTTTGCCGTTATCCAGTTCGTCATGCACACGCTCACTGATGCTGAGTCAATGCAAAAAATTGTTGACGCAGCAGGCCTGAGCATTTCAGCAAAGCCTTTCACGCCAGTTGTGCCGCCGGTGTTCATCAGGCCTGAGGTGTTCCAGCGCATGGGCAGGCTCGAGCCGCGCGACGAACGCTACTACATTCCGAGCGATGACGCGTACCTCATTGGCAGCGCAGAGCACACGCTCGGGCCGCTGCACATGGACCAGACAATTCCAGAAGCTGAGCTGCCAATTCGCTACCTGGGCTACTCAACGTCGTTTCGCCGTGAGGCAGGCTCGTACGGCAAGGACACAAAGGGAATTCTGCGCCTGCACCAGTTTGACAAGCTTGAAATGGAAACGTTCTGTCTGCCAGAAGATTCTATTGAAGAGCAGAACCTGCTCGTCGCAATTCAGGAACACTTGGTTAGCAGGCTTGGCCTTCCGTACAGACTCGTGATTTGCTCAACAGGTGACATGGGCGACCCTGATGCGCGCCACATTGACCTTGAGACGTGGATGCCTGGCCAGAACAAGTACCGCGAGACGCACAGTGCAGACCTCATGACAGACTACCAGGCGCGCAGGCTGAACATCAAGGTGAAGCGCACGACAGGTGCAAGCAGCGGCAAGTCTGAGTACGTGCACATGAACGATGCAACAGCCTTTGCCATTGGCCGGCTGCTCATTGCAATCATGGAGAACTACCAGCAAGCAGATGGATCAATTAAAATTCCAGCAGCTCTCCAGCCTTACGCTGCTGGCAGGACAGAAATAAAAAAGTAGCTCAGGGCAGTTCATCGTGGCCACTGCGCCACTAAACAATGGACACAAAACGTTTCAACAATCCGCACTACAAGAGCCAAATTAGGGCGCAGCGCGCGTACAAGCGCAGCGTGCCGCGGGTTCAGGCATCGCGAAACTTTACAGCGCTGAAGTGGGTTGTGCCAGGTGTTGTTGTCTTGGGCAGCCCTTGTTTACCTTGCCTACTTTGCAAAGTTTTTATCTGTGAATGCCGCTACGGTCACAGGTGCAGATTCCCAGGTGGCAGCGCAAATTCTGAGCAGCCTGCAAGATTACGAAAGCCAGCACCCGTACGGTTTGCCACAGTCAAACATTGTGCTCTTCATGCCAAACCGCTTTGCCAGTTTCTTGGCAGCTGGAGATCCGCAAATTTCCCAGGTTGTGTCAGTGCACCGCAAGCTGTGGCACACGGTCGCTGTTTCCGTTGTGCAGCGCGTGCCAACGTATGCGCTCCAGGTCAATGGCCTGAACTACACGGTGTACTCTGACGGCACGCTGGGCGGCCAAATTGACCAGCCGCAGGGCACCACGATTGTAGACAGTACCGCAGGCGACCCTGTTGTGCAGGGTAGCCACTTATTTACGCAGCAGCAGGTTGCATTCGTGAAGTACGTTGCGGCTAATTTTTCAAAGCTACTGCCACTGGCGATTTCACACTTTGAGGTAAACTCGGAGGCTGACACAACCTTCACGGTTGTGGCGCAGAACGGCGCACGCTTCCTATTCGATGACACATCAGACCCAAGCCTGTCGTTGAGCAGGCTCCAAACTCTGTGGGGCCAGCTGACTCCCAGCCAACAGGCAAAGCTCGCGTACTTTGACATGCGCTTTGATCCAAAGGCCTACGGCTGCTACAAGGGGGACCCGTGTGCGGCAACAGTGCTGCCGCCAACAGCCACCCCAAGCCCAAGCCCGACGCCAACTCCTGGTGTATAATAAACCTATGGTAGACCTACTCGGCACAGAGGGTGCAGAAAAAGATTTGCAGGCAAAGATTGATGAGTACAAGGCTCTGGCAGCTGCAAACCCAGACAGGCAAATTGACGTTGCGGCTCTTGTGATGTCTGCAATGGACAACCAGGAGCACTCGCATGTTTCAAATAAAGTTCGCAACTGGTCGTACACTGCCTCGCTGCTCTTCCCGCCAGTTGGGTTGCTCATCGCAGCTTACTTTTGGTGGTTCAACAAGAAAGAGGATGCCCACAAACTTGCCCTCGTGTGCATTGGCCTCACGGTTTTCATTGTTGCCATCACTTTGATTTTTATAGACGTGCTCATCCAGAGCGTTGCGACGCCAGCACAGCTCCAAGGCATTGAGAACCTAAACCCAAACCAGCTGCAGCAGGATATACAGTAGCTACTGCACCAGGTACTCGTCCACGTAAATGGTTGTGCCAACGTACGGACGCACGTCTGGGTAGCTCTGGTTCACGAACTGAACCCAGTTCGCAGGCACTGTTGGCTGTGAGCCTCCAAAACCGTTCGTCCATAGCATCCACACGTGGTCTCCCTTTGCTACGTTTGCGGTGAGGCTCGGCAGGAGCTGGCCATCGCTCAGCAGCGCAGTGCCAGAGTAGTTTGGCAGCTGGCTTACGTGCGTGGTGCCAGGCGTGTACAGGAGCGGCGGTGTACCGGTTTGGTTGTAGTACTGGAAGTTGAAGAACTCGAACGATGAGCCAACGTCGAGCCTGTCGCCAGGTTGAAAGTTTGCGTTGATGTACGCGGCGGCTCCAGACATGCCGGGCTTGTCTTTAATGTCTAGGCTCACCCAGCCCTGCCACCAGTTGAAAATACTGATGACCGCAACGAGCGTGACCAAGCCATAGCGTACCCATTTTTTTTCAAAAGTCCAAGCAAACAGCGCTACCGCAACGCTGTAGAACAGCGCGGCAAACACGAAGTAACGATCTTCGTACAGTGAACGCTTGGCAGATGCTGCCACGCCGCACACGAACGGCAGCACCAGCGCGAGCAGCACCAGCCACTTTGCCTTATGCTCCTCGCGCCGCGCGACGCGGTAGATGATGTAGATTGACACGAGGCAGGCGAGCACCAGTCCCACCTGCGTGCTTGTTTTCGTTGAGTCAGCGCCTGCGCCCAGCAGCAGCTGGTAGTTTGTGACAGGCACAGACCAAATGTTCATGGCGGGAATCCAGTAGTTTGCCTGCACCTGGTTGAATTGGAACACGAAAGTCTTGACCCACGGGATGTACGCAGCAAACACCACGAGGTAGGAGCAGACCCACCACGTGTAGCTTTTCCATTTTTTTCCGTAGGTTTTTATGACGTACCAGAGCCCGTACAGCCCCACTGCGAGTGCCGAAAATAGCAGGTAGTAGTGCGTGTAAATTATGAGGGCAGTTGAAACCGTGAACAGCGACCAGAACCAAATGGTCCACCTGCGCGCCGCTGTGTTGCCAGCTTCAAGTTCAGCTTGCCTCTTGAATGCAGCCACCAGCGCGTACGCAGAAACCATTAAGAAGAACGTGCCAAACGTGTACATTCGTGCCTCTGTGACAAAGGTTATCTGGAATGCATCCACTGCCATGAGTGCAGCTGCCACCAGCGCGACGTCCTTCTTTCCAAACGCCTCTTTCACGAACAGGTAGGTTGCCCACACAGTGCCAATGCCGAAGAATGCCGAGAACCCTCGCAGCGAGAGCAGCGAGTGCCCGAGCACGTCAGCCCACACGCGCAGCGCGATGTAGTACGCTGGCGGGTGCACGTCCAGGCCAATGCGGTACATCATCTCGTGCCACGGGTACGTGATGAGCAGCGCAGAGAATGCCTCATCGTGCCACAGTGAAATTGCCGTGAGGTCGTAGAGCCTCATCAAGGTTGCAACAACCAAAATGATAATTAAGATCCAGTTCCGCTTGAACCAAGCCTTTACGTTGGCGCTCACCTCGTTGTTACTGGACATACTTTGGTGCTTTAATGGTTCCGTAGTCTTTAATTACATTGCCCTTGCTGTCGTATCCAACTGCGTGGAAGTACAAATCAGACCTTGTGCCGTCTACAAGCTCGTTGTCTGCCGTTGAGAGGTAGTCGTTCTGGTTGTTTGTTTTCACGAGCTGCGCATCGCTGCAGTCAGCCGTGCTGCACTGCCAAATTTTAATCACCCACGGGTAGAACGAGACGTCTTCCCAGTACCAGTCGATCCTCTGGCCAAAGTTCAGGACCGTGAAGCTGCCGTCCGCGTTTGCGCCCAGGCTCACGCTCGGGTCATTTGCCGTGACGTTCACCACAATGAGCTCTACTGCGCCAAACCTGTTGTACGCTTCTTCCGCAATGGCAACGCGACCTTGGTGTGCCTGCAGGAACCGCTCAGCATCTGGCACTGTTGAACCTGTGAACAGCACGGTGTCCCCACGGCTCACGTGCAGGTCTTGCGCGTGGGCTGGATCGACAATTACGTACGGGTTTCCAGCGGCCGTGGTGAGGTAGTCAACGGTCTGCACAGAGTAGAGGTCGAGCACCAGGTACGTGTGCAGCTTTGCGTTCGGGTGTGCGTTGATCCACGAGCTAACCCGGGTGAGGTCTGAGCGGAACGCGTCGACGCTGTCGCCAGGGTTGACCATTGGCACGTTCGCCGCGTACACAAAGTACTGCTGGTACGAAATGAACGCCATTGATGCAAAGAACAGGACTGCCACGAGCTTGTACAGGTACTCCATCCACCCGTGGTGCCACAGTTCGTGGAGCTTTTTCCAAGCGTACGCAACCCCAACAGCCGATAGAATGTAGACAGCTGGAATTGTGCCAACAGAGCGCAGGCCGTGCGGGATGCCCTCGTCAGTGGCAACAACCGGAATGAGCATGACCCAGAAAATTGCCACAACCGTGACGCTCGCCAGTTTTTTCTTCAGCTCTTCAGCTGATAGCCTCTTTGCGAGTGCCTTGTACACAACCACAACGGTGATAAGCGTGAGCGCGAGCAGGCACACCCCAAAGAATGGGCTGATGAGCGGCGACAAGAACGGGAAGCCAGAAATGTTCTGGCGCCAGTTCGTGTCTCCGTCAATGAAGTACGCACGAACCTGCTTGAAGAATACCGTGCCAATTGTTGCCAGCAGGTGCCCGTGGTTTAAGTCTGGGTTGAACACAGACACCTGCGATGAGCGGCCACTGAACGAGCCAGGGTTTGTGATAAAGTACCAGTCAATTGGGAGCGTCGTGACGAGCGCAACAACAAACGTTGTGCACGCAGCACCCCAGTACTCTTTGACCCAAGCCCACTTCTGGCGCCAGTCAACCAGAAGCACAATTGCCAGCACAAAGATGATGATGAGCGGCACAACCCTGAACGCAATGTACGTGTAGAGTCCGCCGCCTAAAAATATGCCGGCAATAGCTGCACACCAGTAGCGCTCAGCTTTAGTTTTAGCCTGTAGCGCGCGTGCTCCAAAGTAGAACAGGAAACTGATGAACAGGGGAGTTTGAATTGCCCGTAGCGCTGTGCGCGAGAGCACAATGTGCCACGTGCCAACAGCCATGAAGAATGAAGCCATGAGCCCAACAGAGCGATTGTAGAAGCGCGATGCCACGAGGTAGCAGCCCAGCACTGAGAGCACGCCAATTGTTGCAGACACAATGTGGAACTGCCACACGCCGCGCCCAAACATTAGCACGCTGGCAGCTTCAAAGTAGAAGAACAGCGCCTCGCGCCCGTTGCCGCGCAGAAAGAATGGCGCAATGTGGCCTTTGAGAATGTTGTTAATGTCTAGGCCGTTCGCAGCCTCGTCTGGGTAGAGCCCGCCCGGTATTTTTCCTATTAGGTGGAACCGAAAGTAGAGCGCCGTGAGCAGCACTATCCCCAACAGCACGTACTGGATAATTTTCACCCTCTTACTGTCCATATTTGATGTTTGTTTAATTATTCACTATAATGGTGTCTACGCACCATGAAATTTAGATTTCCCAAAATTTTGTTTCTCTTTGCAGCTGGTTTGCTTTTGAACATTATAGCATGGTGGATTGTGGTTTTCCTAATTCGGCCAACGTCTGTGACAGTGCCCCTCCACTACAATGTTTTCTACGGAACAGACCTAGCGGGCAGCGGCTACTACCTGTACGCAGTGCCACTGGTTGGCTCTGTCATTCTGCTCTTCAACTATTTCTTGTACCGTCGCACAGCTAAGCTGGACGCATTCATTGCAAATTCAGTTGCCGGCACTGCGCTTGCCAGCCAAATTTTTGTGCTCATTGCTGTGTTTTTTTTGAAGTCCAGAATCATCATATAAATGGCTGAGCAACAAGTACAGCACCGCGTGTTCAGGAAGCGCACCGCAGCCGAGCGAGCCTGGGAGATTTTGCCGGGCGCCATGTTCTGGCTGACCTTGGTTTTCTGCGTATTTTTTTCACGCAGCCACCCTGCGTGGGTTGCTGTGTTCATTGTGCTGTTTGACCTGTACTGGCTCCTCAAAGCGGTGAACAGCGCAATCCACATCATGAGCGGCTACTTGAAGTACAAGTTTTTCATTACCATTGACTGGTTTTCTTGGCTGGAAAAGCTGCAGGACACTCAAATCGTACAGGGCATTCTTGGTGGGCCACATTCAGCTTGAGAAAAGCTCTCGCCACAGGATTTTCCTGCAGGGTGAGGTTGAAAAAGTTGATGCTACAATTGACAGAGGTGCTCCGGCTAAAGACTACAGAGAGCTGTACCACCTGGTCATCTACCCGTTCGTCAATGAAGGGTACGAGGTGCTCAGCACCAGCCTGCGCTCGCTCGCAGCAGCGCACTACCCAGTTGGCGAACGCATTATCACCGTGCTGGCATCCGAAGAGCGCGCTGGACAGAGTGCGCAAGACGTTGCCAGCCGCGTCCGCGAAGATTTTGGCTCAAAGTTTAAAGGTTTCTTCGTGAGCGTCCACCCAGACGGCTTGCCAGATGAGATAAAGGGCAAGAGCGCAAACGCGAGCTGGGCTGTTAAGTCTGTGCTGCCAGAGCTTGAGCGCATGAGCATTGGCATAGACCAGGTCATTGTCTCAAACTTTGATTCAGATACAATTGTGCACCCAGAGTACTTTTCGCGCGTTACGTACGAGTTCTTGCTCGCGGAGAAGCCGTACCGCTCCAGCTACCAGCCAGTGGCTATCTACAACAACAACATTTGGGAATCAAACGCCCTCGTGAGGCTGGTGGCCATCAACAACACGTTCTGGCAGTTCTTGGAGAGCTCCAGGCCGAACCGCCTCCGCACGTTCTCTTCGCACAGCATGAGCCTGCGCGCACTCGTGGACGTTGGGTTCTGGCGCAAAGACCTTGTGAATGAAGACGGCTACATTTTCTGGCAGTGCTACCTCCACTACGGCGGCGACTACCGCTCTGTGCCGCTGTTCATTTCTATTTCGCTCGACACGTGCTACGACGGCAAGTTTTGGTCAACAATGGTGAACCAGTACAAGCAGAAGCGCCGCTGGGCGTACAACGTTGAGTACTACCCGAGCCTGCTGCCACGCCTGCTGAGCCTGAACATTTCGCTGCGAGAAAAAATCTACAAAATTTTTCAGTTCGTTGAGGGCAACTACAACTGGGCAGCAGCGTCAATTATTATTTCTCTGCTGGGCTGGCTGCCGCTCATCATTGGCGGCAGCAACTTTGGGCAGACTGTCATTGCCACGAACCTGCCCACAATGACCAGAATTCTGCTCACAACAGCAACAGCGTTCCTTATTTTTTCAGTCTACATCAACATGGTAATCCTGCCACCGCGCCCCGCAAAGTACACTGTATGGCGTACAATTGAAATGTACCTGCAGTGGTTCTTGGTGCCTTTAATTTCCGTTATCTTTGGCTCACTGCCTGCAATTGACGCGCAGACGCGCCTCATGCTCGGCAAGTACATGCAGTTCTGGGTCACGCCAAAGTACAGGAGCGGGGATGAGGTTATGCCACACGTAAATAATTAGCCATGTACATGTTCACCACTTACATTTTAATGTTCCTCGGAGCTTTCGCCTTGAGCCTGCTGTTCGTGCCGCTCGCCAAGAGGCTGGCTGTTTTCAGTGGTGCAGTAGACATCCCAAACAGTGAACGGAAAATCCACCGCGGCGCAATCCCCCTGCTGGGTGGCATTGCCGTGTACGCAGCTTTCGTTCTGGCAATGGGAGCGTACCTGCTGTTTGCCCACCCAGACTTCAACGTTGTTCCTCTGCGCTTCTACATTGGGATTGCCACTGGCGGCCTCGCGCTGGTTATTGGTGGGTTCTTCGATGACAAGTACAGCCTTCCGCCAAACCTCTCGTTCATTGCACCCGCTGTTGCCGCAGTTGCTGTTGTGGCCTCTGGCATTGGCATTGGCATCACGCAGGTATCAAACCCGTTCGGCAACCCGTTCATGCTGAACTTCGTGGTGCTCGGCGTGCCGTTCTCCGGCATCTTCATTTTCGTGTTCATCTTGGGCATGATCTACACAACTAAATTTTTGGATGGCATGGATGGCCTGTGCGGCGGAATTTCACTCATTGCCAGCACAACGCTCTTTGCGCTGTCCCTCACGCCGCGCATCAACCAAAGTACAACAGCGAGCCTTGCAATTGCGCTCAGCGGTGCACTGCTCGGTTTCCTGGTCTACAACTTCAACCCAGCCAGCATATTTTTAGGAGAAGCTGGCAGCACGCTGTGCGGGTTCATGCTGGGTGTTTTGTCAGTGCTGCTCGGTGGCAAAATCGCCACAGCCTTGCTCGTGATGGGCATCCCAATTCTAGATGTTGCGTGGGTTGTTGTTCGGCGCATCTGGTTTGGCTCATCGCCGTTCAAGGCAGACCGCAAGCACCTGCACTTCCGTCTTTTAGACATTGGATTTTCACAGCGCCAGACAGTGCTCATTCTGTACGCCATTGCAGCAGCGTTTGGGCTTGTCGCCATATTCCTGCAGTCTTTGGGCAAGCTGGTTGCACTCGTTGTCCTGCTCGGGGTAATGCTGTTTCTGGCCATTTCTACTGTTGTAGCTTTCAAGAACAGGCACCCGCACATCCCAGGCACAAGTAGTTAGTATGAGTATGCAGTAGTCGGTTTGACGTACTCGACCTTTTCTGTTAGTATTCTTGAGTAATTTCTAAATATACCTATGAACGTAGCAATCATTCACGCGGGCGGCAAACAGTACTTGGTGTCGCCAAACACCAAGGTTCAGATAGAAAAAGTGGCTGGCCAAGCAGGGGATACCATCAAGATTGACAAGGTCATGCTCAAGGCAACAGACAGCACAATGCAGATTGGCAAGCCTTTCATTGCAGGAGCTGTTGTCGAGGCAAAAATTCTGAAGCAGGCTCGCGCAAAGAAGATTTTGGTCTTCAAGTACAAGGCAAAGTCAAAGTACCGCCGCAAGCAGGGCCACAGGCAGAACTACACTGAAATTGAGGTAACGAAAATCTAGGTTAGGTTTTTGGGTAATAAAAATTCCCCGCACAGCTACGTGCGGGGAATTTTTAGAAGTGCGAAAAAATTCCAAAATAATACGGCTGCCAGACTTCGGGATCTGGCAGCGCGTGGGTTGTTGGTGGCTGCTCTGCGGCAGCTAGCAAACTTTTCTTATAGGAACAACGCCGCTCAGGCTGCCGTAGTGCGCCCCGTCACTGGGCCTGGGTAACGTCTGTCCGCAGCTCTTGCGGCTGCTTTGCGAAAACGTTACCTGAGTTCTGGTGTGCACGCGAGGTGTACATTCGCGTTCGTTCCCAACTTGGGGAACTGGAGCCGCAGGAGAAGGAGACGGTATCCCCAGCACAGCTCTTGCCTTGGCCATGGCCTGCTCTTGTTCTTCGGTGTTCATGAACTCCTCCTGGTTCCACACGGGATGCTACCCCGTGAAATGAAAAATCCTCTTCTCGACATTCGGGATGCTCTTGCACAGCACCCTTTCGCTTTTCCGACCACTATCGTGCGCCGGTTCAACGAAGATTTCCAGCCTCTCTGTTCGTGCACATGAGAGACTTCGTTCGTAAGACCCATTCTATTCTCTTCTCTTTTCCTGTGGATTGAAAACAGCGCCATCGATCTAACGCCGATAGACGCTGTATCTGCCGCCATTGTAGCCCAAAAGTTATCAACAGTCAAACGTCTGCTTAAGCTAGAACTCGCTCCTGCCTTCAAGCGCCCTGGTGATCGTAATTCCATCAGCGTACTCAAGGTCGCCCCCAACAGGCAAGCCCCGGCCGAGCCGTGTAATTTTTAGACCGAGCGGCTTCAAGCGGCTGGCAATGTGGCTGGCTGTTGCCTCGCCTTCCAAAGATGCATTCGTTGCCAAGATTACTTCGCGAACCTCACCACTTTGCACGCGGCTAACCAAAGATTCAATGTTCAGCTGTTCAGGTCCAATGCCGTCTAGAGGTGAAAGCGCCCCGCCGAGCACGTGGAACAGGCCATTGTAGCCGCCAGTTGCATCCAGCGCCTGGGCATCGAGCGGCTCTTCGACTACGCAAATAATGGAACGGTCTCGCGTGGTGTCAGTGCACGTTGCGCACGGGTCACCCTCTGCCATGTTGTGGCAGATTGAGCAGAACGTCACGCCAGCTTTCAACCCGGAAACAGCATCAGCCAAGCTGTCAACGTCTAAGTCATTTTTTTTCAGTAAGTAGAACGTCAGCCTGCTGGCTGTTTTTTGCCCTATGCCAGGCAGCTTGCCAAACTCATTGGCAAGTTTCTCTACAGATCGTGGAGTTTTCATTAATTTTCAATGTCCTGCGCAGCATCCTGTGCAAACATTTGTACTGGCGGCGGCACTGCCTGTGTGAAGTTCTTGTCCAGGTTCCTGAAGCTGGTTTTCTCGCTGTCAAAGTACAGCTCAACGCGGCCAGTTCTGACCATTGCGGTGCTTTGCAATTAAAATTTCTGCAATGTTTGGGCGCTCTGATGCTTGGCCACGGTTGTACATGTCTTCGCGGTAAATGAACATCACCACGTCAGCGTCTTGCTCAATTGATCCTGACTCGCGCAGGTCAGCGAGCATTGGACGTTTGTCAGGCCTGCTCTCAACAGCGCGATTCAGCTGTGACAGCGCCAAGATTGGAATGTTCAGCTCGCGCGACAGGCTCTTGAGCGCACGTGAAATTTCAGAAACCTCTTGCACGCGGTTCTCTGTGTTGTGGCCTGTCATGAGCTGGAGGTAGTCAATCACAATGAGGCCGAGCGGGTTTTCTGCCTGCAGGCGGCGAGCCTTCGTGCGAATTTCCATAATGTTTGCGCCAGCTGCGTCATCTATGAATATCGGCGCTTCAGATAGCCTGCCCATTGCTTCGCCAATGCGCACAAAGTCACTGTTCTCGCCTTGGTCAGAAAGGTTTCCTGTTCGAAGCTTCCACAGGTTCACGTCAGCCTCTGATGAGAGCAAGCGGTTCACCAGTTCTGGTCCCTTGCTCATTTCAAGCGAGAATATGCCAACAGGCAGCTTTGTGTTCACCGCAACGTGTCGCGCAATATCGAGCGCGAGCGAAGTTTTTCCCATTGAAGGGCGGGCCGCCAAAATGACGAGGTCAGATTTCTGCAAGCCGCCGAGCAGGTTGTCTAGGTCAACGTACCCTGTGCCAATGCCGCGCAGTTGGCCTTTGTTGCGGTGCAGCTCATCGAGGCGGTCAAACGTCTCGTGCAGCACCTGCGTGAGAGGCACAAAGTTCTGCTTCATGTACTTCTGCGAAACAGAGAATAGCTTCTGCTCAGCTTGGTCTAGTATTGTTTCAATGTCGCTGTCTTCTTTGTACGCAATGTTGTTGATCTCGTTGGCAGATTGAATGAGCCTGCGCAGCGTGCCCTTGCGCTGGACAATGGTTGCGTAGTGCAAGATGTGCGCAGCTGTTGGCACTGTGTTGACGAGCGTTGCCAAGAAGCTTGATCCGCCAATGAAGTCAAGTTTTTTTTGCTCATCGAGCAGGTTTGAGACAGTGAGGATGTCTATTGAGACGCTCTTCTCGTAGAGCTCGAGCATGCTGAGGAAAATTGCCTTGTGCTTTTCATCGTAGAAATCTTCAGAGTGCACAATGTCGGCAATTTTGATGATGGCGTCTCGGTCGAGCATGAGCGAGCCTAAAATGCCAGCCTCTGCCTCTAGGTTCTGTGGCGGGATGCGGGTGATCGCGGCGTTCGACTGCGCTCCCTGTTGCTGGTTGTTCGTGCCGTACTCCATCTCTTGTGAAATTTTCGTTAAAGGAAAATTAAATTCTGCTTACATTTGAATATAACAGATTGCAAGGGCAGTGTCATTTCCACAGGGGTGGATAAGTAAACAGCCCTATTTAAGAGCGTTTTAATGTTTGTCTGCTGTAATGCACGTTGGATAAGTAAGCAGAAAACACCATGAAAAAATTGTTTCGACAAGCAGCAGCTGTGGCAGCTACAGTGTGCGCAGTGCTGCTCCCAACGTTCCACTCAGCAGCACGCGCTGATGCCGCAGCAGTACAGTGCGCCACTTTTACGGCAAATGGGTACTTGTTCGACAGCACGTACGAGAGCGAAGGGTACGTCAATGGTTTCCTCAACATTCACCTCAGGCTTCTGCCAACGTACGATGATGGGCGTGGCTGGGCGTTCGGGTTCTACCTGTACTCGCCTGACTGTTCGTCAGAGTACGTGCAGGCAACAGTGCCGGGTTTCTCGCTTCCAGCGGGCGATGTTGACTACAGCATCAGGTTCACCACGCAAACGCACTACCAAATTTGGGACGATGACAGGCAGGAGCAGCTGACAGCAGGCCCCTCGCCGTTGATGGTACGTGGGTTACAGACCTGCCAGCAGCCATGCCTGATGGAACACCTTACACGCAAGTTGCGTTCAATGGTTTTGTTGGAGGCGGATCCACCAGCGTGACGTCTACGTCGGTTCCTGTGAGCGGCACTGACACGTCCCAGCGCGATCCCGTAATTATTGTCCCAGGAATTCTTGGCACAGCGTTGCAAGACCAGGACGTGGCCCTGTGGCCAAACTTGGCCAACATGGTGCTTGATCCAACGAGCAGCTTCATGGATCCACTGAGCCTGAGTGCGAATGGCGCGCCAACAGATTCCAACGTAGTTCCAGTAGGAATTTTGGATAAGATTGACTACAAGTTTGGCACGTTCCACTACAGCGATAGCCTCATCCAGCTGTTCGAGGCAAACGGCTACACTTTGAACACGAACATCTTCGTGTTCCCGTACGACTGGCGTCTCAGTCCAAAAGATACTGCTGTGCAGCTTGGAGCTGAGGTAAGCCGTGTCCTCAGCCAGACTGGCGCGCAAAAGGTGGACATTGTTGCGCACAGCTTGGGCGGGCTGGTGCTCAAGCAGTACCTGAACAACATCCACGCTTCAAACCCCGCTGCTGAAGAGCAAATTGGCAAGCTGGTGTTCGTGGCAGTTCCAAATTTGGGCAGCGCAGAGGCTGCCAAGGCCCTAATCTTTGGCAGCAACTTTGGCGTGCCGCTCTTGAGTGAATCTGAGGTCCAGAAACTGTCGCTCAACATGCCCAGCATCTACAGCTTGCTGCCGAGCCCTGACTACTACAACAGCTCTGCTGGTTTCTACGATGACCTGGCAAACCCAAAAGTTGGTGGCATACTGAACCACGACCAAGCTGAGAGCCTGCTGCTTGGGCTCGGCAAGAACGCGAGCCTGCTCGCAGCAGCAGATGCGTTCCACAGCACAGCCCTCGATGAGCTTGATTTTTCATCGCGGCCGTACAGCGCCTACAACATTGTTGGGTGCGGCGTGTTCACGCTCAAGACAATAGATAGGATGTACTCTGGGACTGGCAGCACGTTGGCCAGTATTGTGAGCGGCCCGAAGTACAGAATATACGCTGACAGTGGCGATGGTACTGTGCTCGTGCCAAGTGCCAGCCACCTCTTGGTGCCACAGGGTAACACCTACTACGTCAACGGCGCAGAGCACGCGAGCATGCTGAGCAACACAGCAGCTGAGTCGCAAATTTTAGAAATTCTTGCTGGGCAGCCAATTCAAACAGCACCAGGTGTAACACAGGACAGCTCGACCTGCGTGCTCAACGGCAAGCTCATCAGCTACAACCAAGACATGGACATCACCATCACAGACCTGACCACGAACACGTCAGTTGACCCATCTAGCTTTCCGAGTGAAGACATTGACACAGACAAGAATATTTTCATTCCAACTGGCACAGGGCAGGTGTACGTTGTGACCCTCACGCCGCCCGCAGTTCCTGTCCAAACAGAGGTGCAGTCAGGCACTGCAGCGCCAACGCAGGAGAATGTTTCTGTCAGCCAGGTTGCAAACCAGACAGTCACCGTGGATGACTACGACAAAGTGCCGACTTCGCCACAAGACCCAATTGACGTGGGCATTGGGGATGGTGCCCCAACAGTCACACAGGACAACCCAGATGGGAGCACCTCAACAGTGCCAGCAACAACGAGCTTTGACCAAGGCTCTCTGGCCACCGCAGCGCCGCTCACCACAACAATTCGCTCGTACACTGCGCAGCAGCTTCCAGCAGGCGGGGTGCTGCAGCTTGATCCAGCAGACTCCCGCGTGCAGTTGACAGTTTCGGACCCCGACAAGCTTCCTTGCCTACACGTACTCTTTCGATGGGGGCAGCACGTACACGTCGTCTGCTGATCCACAGGTAGTTTTGTCTGTGCCACCAGACAGCGGATCTGTGGTATTCTTCAGCGTCTCAAAAGATGACCTTGCTGAAGCTCCTCAGACAGTGACGTTTGATTGGGTTAGCCCACAGCAGACTGTTGTTGAGCCTGCGCCTGCTCAGACTGTCGTGGTTGAGCCTGAAGGACCAACGCCTGTTTTTACGCCTACGCCAACCCCAACCCCGATCTCAACGTCGCAGGATGATGCCAGTGGCGATGGTGACGATGGCACGGCAGCTGGTGGTGATGCTCAAACGAGTATTGTTGTCCCTGATGCTGACACTGTGGCAGCTTCTGATCCAGGTGGCAATGCTTTGGACGACACCTCAGACGATGCTTCAGGTGATGGCCAGGTGACAGCGCAGCAAGGCAGCACAATTCCGCCAATTGACATAAACGTAACTGTGCGCCAGCCACAAGACCAGGCTGGCTTAGGTGCAACAGTGGGCGCAGCACCTGGGGATAACACCGAGCCTGCGCCACTGAGCAGTCAAGGTGGACACGTGACGGCTCTTTTTGTGAGTGGTGCAGGTGGCAAACCCAGTACAATTTCTAAGGTCTTGCTCGGGATTTGGAATTTTATCAGTGCCATTGCACATTTAATGTTTATTTAATCTCCCGCGCGTACTATAATCACAGTACCAAGAAAATTAATTGGGGAGCGACATGAGGTACGTAAAGCCATTTACGACCAACGTGGCACTGCTGGATCTGCCACGTACAAAAAATGACCACAGCAATGAAGAGTTCAGGAGAAACAGAAAATTAAAAGAAATGTTCGAGTACCTGCTCGTCTACGATGCTGAGAGCATTGGCGAGACTGGGTACAGTCCAGTGCTCGACGAGGCAATTGCAACGCTCGGGCAAGCAGACCCAGGGTTTGGCACATCCCACGGAGCTGTTTTCAGGCAGTTCATGGCAAATCCCAGCCACGTTGGAAAGTGGGACAAGATCAAGCAAGACTACGGTTTCTACATTCAATCAGAGTCAAAGCGCAGGAACCGAGAGAATCCATACCACCCGAGCCGTGCTGACAGCGTAGAATCTTGGGAAGAACTCCCAGACTTCAGCAAGCAGAAAGCTAACCAGCCGTGGCAGTTTGACTTCCTCTACAGAGATTCCCAGTTCCTCATAGCTGAGCTGTACGAGCTCACGAGAAAGTTCCAGGCAGAGGGCGACAGAGACATGTTCCGCATCAAGGTTAACGGCATTCTCGTTCCAGACAAGCTAATTTTTGCGCTCAACAGCGGTGACTCGTTCTACGATTTTGGAGAGCTGGCTATTCGGGTCATTAACTGCAAGCTCAGCCTCGATGGCTACAAGCTCAGCCACACGTTCCTAGAACGCACTCTCGAATCAATGCGCAAGTTCTCTCACGAAACTTTTGAAGCCCAAATCCAGGGCGCTGAATCATTAAAGAAAAAAATCGAGGCGCGCATTGAAGAAATCGAGCGCCGCTTCATGCTCTTCATGGGGGCGCTGTCAGACGAGCAGTAGGCTGCTTGCCAAATTAACCCACATAGTGTATACTCTAATCAATCATCTACCTTATTTTTTGTTTCCAGACTTATCTAGGTGGTGTAAGTCTTGATTGTGAAAGGCCAAGTAAATGGCAAAATTGTTTGTTGGCGGTCTCCCATGGGCGACGACCAGCGAAGAGCTGCAGCAGCTGTTCGCAAACGCGGGTTCAGTTATCTCCGCAGTAGTCATCATGGATAAGATGACCGGTAGGAGCAAGGGTTTTGGCTTCGTCGAAATGTCTGACGAAGATGGCGAGAAGGCTAAGCAGATGTACGATGGCCAGGAGTACGGCGGACGCACACTGGTAGTCAACGAGGCACGTCCTATGGAGCCTCGCGCTAAGACAGGTTTTGGTGGCAACGGTGGCGGAAGCCGCGGTGGCTACGGTGGTGGCGCAGGTCGTCGCGACAGCTTCTAGCTGACAGCACGATCCCCACATCAAACTGAAATTTTAAAACAGCTCCCGAAAGGGAGTTGTTTTTCGATCTGCAGGCCAATCCAAAATCCTGGCAAATTTCTTCGTTAAAGCGCTGTGGCTTTTGTCGACGTAGGTAACTACGTCTCCAAAAGTCCTCGCGCTTTGCCTTGAACTTCGCTCGGGATTTTGGATTGGAGTTGCACTTCTTTGAAGCAAAGTGCTACTGTGTAGGTGTACAATCGTATACCTATGCCACCAAAGGTTATTTTCCACATAGACATGAACTCCTACTTTGCCTCGTGCGAGCAGCAGGCAAACCCTGCGCTGCGTGGCAAGCCTGTTGGCGTGTGCGAGCACCTTGGCGGCATTATCATTGCGCCTTCAATCCAGGCAAAGGCACTTGGCGTTAAGACTGCCATGCCAGTGTGGGATGCGCGCAAGCTGTGCCCAGGCATCATCCTCGTGCCAACAGATCCACAGAAGTACCGCGCCACAACTGAAAAATTCCTAAAAGTTTTGTACACGTACACAGAGCGCATTGAGAAGTACAGCATTGACGAAGCGTTCTTAGACATGACAGAAAATTTTCCAAAGAACCCAGATCCGTGGCAAGACGCAGCCAGGGTGGCCGTGGAAATTAAGGCAAAAATTCTACGTGCCTGCGGCGAGTGCATCACCTGTTCTGTGGGTATTGCAGACAACAAGCTCCTGGCAAAGATTGGCAGTGATTTGCAGAAGCCAGATGGCCTCACGGTTATTCGACCAGATGAAAAACACCTACTGTACGACAGGTTGAAGCTCACAGACATTCCGGGCATTGCGCGTCGCACAGAGAGGAGCTTGAACAGCCTCGGCATTCACACGCTGAAAGATCTGCGCGACTTTCCGTACGACAGGCTCATTGGGCACTTTGGCATTATGGGCCACCACCTGTACTGCGCAGGCCAGCTCAAAGGTAGCTGGGGCGAAGGCAGCTTTGGCGGCGAGCGCGGAGAGGTCATTAAATCAATGGGTCACGCGTACACAATGCCTGCAAGAACGTCCAATCCAGACGTGGTGTTCAGTGTGCTGTGCAAGCTGTCTGAAATGGTTGGGCGCAGGCTGCGCGTGGCAGGGCGCAGCGGCCTGAACGTGCACTGCGTTGTGGGCGACTTCAGCCAACAGGTAAACGTTGGCCACCAGGTGCACGATGGCATGGAAATATTTCTAGAGGCTGCAAAGATGTTCGAGAGGCACCTGGCAAGTTTGCCACGTGGCAACGCGCAAATTTTTAGGTACGTTGGCGTGACTGTTTCTGGCCTAAAGCCTGACAGCGGGCAGGTTCCGCTGTTTGACCGCGAGCAGCGCGCGGCGAAGCTGGTGAACTCGCTCGACAAAATTAACGACAAGTACGGTGACTTCACCGTCAGCCGCGTGCCAGCGTGGAAGGCCCGCAGCATCATTCGCGACTCAATTGGCTTTGGACGAATGAAGGAGTTCAAGGTAAGCTTCAAGAATGCGAAGGAAAGGTAAAATTAGAGCTGCTCCAGCTGCGGGTGCCAGACCAGAGTTTTACGTCATCTGCCAGAACGTACGCAGCCTGTTCAACGTCGGCACAGTTTTCCGCACGGGGGATGCGTTCGGCGTGACCAAAATTTTCTTGACAGGGTACACTGGCACGCCGCCGCGCAATGAAATTTCTAAGGTTGCGCTCGGAGCAGAAGACTGGATACCGTGGGAGCACCACAGGCAGCCTGCTCGCCTCATCAAAAAGTTGAAGGCTCAAGGTGTGCGCATTGTAGCGCTCGAACAGGTTGCAGGGCGCAGCGTAGACGTGAATGGTTACAAGCCCCGCTTTCCAATGGCACTCTTGCTCGGCTACGAGGTGAAAGGCTTGCCAGCACGCCTAGTGGCGCTTGCCGATGACGTCATTGAGATCCCAATGTACGGTAAAAAAGAGAGCCTGAACGTGGGCGTGGCATTTGGAATAGCAGCGAATAGAATTGCATCGAAAAGTCACGAGTATCCCTTGACAACAAGTACCATTTAAGAACGGGTGTTCGTATTACCGTATAGAGCTTGTGCATAAATAAATTTGACAGGGTGTACCGTACAAGGCGATAATAAGGCCAACGCTGTGTGACCTTGACAGAAGATAAAACTTTGTGTAGTCTAATGTAACGCTTTGGCCAACCCCTGATGACGAGAGGTGGCGCAAAGATTTTTTGTTTCTTTAGAAGATATAAAAAGCTCCTTTTGGGAGCTGAGATAGATCGACCTATTGGTTAATTTGGGGTGTTCGATGGGAATCGAACCCACATTGGCGGTCAGCCTCTCGTTCTCCAAACGAGTGCATTAACCAGTATTTGCTACGAACACCACGTACTATCTCAGCCCTCGAAGAGAGCCTTTTATTTTGTCTGAAATAAAACTGTTCACTAGCCAGGACTCTAGGGAATAAAAGCCAAGTCTTTTATGCCCTAAGTTTCATACCCTCAGGGAATATCGCTATTCCACTAGAGTACCCGCTACTAAACAGTTTTGCTCGAGTGAGCTTCTGGCTGCTCCGGTATGAACGGAGTTCAAATTGTTTACCAGGTATTAATTACCTGTTACAATCACAATACATGAAAAAAGAATTAAGTTCAAGCAAACACCCTGTGGATAAAATTCAATTCTTTAAACTTCTAAAGCTCGCGGCTGGCAAAGCTCCTGTAGCAGCAAAGGGAACAGAGCCTGCCCGTTCCGCCCGTGGGTCAGCTTCCACGCGAACTCGTCTAGGTAAGCCTGTAGGTACTTCCGCGAGATACGGTGGTACGTCCCGTCAATTGAACGCTTGATCTGGCTGAACAAGGCTTCGACGTTGTTTATATGCACACCGCCAAAAGAGTACTCGCCAGCCGAGTGGTTCACCGCCTCGTGCCCGTAGCCCTCTAAATTCTTTGCCCTGTAGAGCGCAGCCCTGTCTGTAAAGATTTGGCTGCCCTTTTCAACTTCGTGGTTGATTAGGGGTATCGTGTTCAACTTGCGCACGTTGTCTACGGCGACAGCCTTTGCAGCTCCGCCGCGCTCCACCAGCCCAATTGCCTTTGGCGTGCCTCTCCTGTGCGCTTGGTCTTGAATTTTAGACATAAAGGCTTCATCAACCTCTACAATCGTTCCGTTGCCACCGAGCCTGTAGCCGTCGGTGTCGAATAGGGAGCGTATCTGCTTTGCCATTCGCCACGCCGTCTTGTAGGTAACGCCTAAATCACGCTCAAGCTCCTTAGCCGATACGCCGTTCCTAGAGTTGGCGAACTTGTAGATGGCGAAGAACCACAGCGAGAGCGGCGTGTCTGACTTATGGAAGATTGTGCT
This sequence comes from Candidatus Doudnaibacteriota bacterium, assembly GCA_963840645.1. Lineage (GTDB taxonomy): Bacteria > Patescibacteriota > Doudnabacteria > UBA920 > VMFF01 > CAWIZL01. Next base: position 239,103 of record CAWIZL010000004.1, on the reverse strand, counting down.
AGCCAGAGGGTGTACCTGCTGCCCGCACCACGCGCACGCCCACACCTTTCTACCAGATACCTTGTGCCAAGATACCTTGGCGCACTTCGGGCAGGCGTAGGAGCTGCCGTAGCGGTTCTGGAAGATGTAGGCTAGGCAAGCCTCATCGTCTGGGAAGTCCTTTTTGAAGTCTCTGATTGTGTATTTCATGGCTAATTAATGAATTTTCTTGGTTTTTCTATAAATCCAAATTATTCCAGGAATGATGCTTAAAATAATTAATATGCCACCAATCAAAAATTTACCCAGTAGTATGCCAAAAAGCAGCAGTACCCAGAAAAAAGTACCAATTTCTTTTCTGCTAGATTTTTTTAATTCCATATAATTAGTATAATTATTACTTCTTTGTTACATAGTAATTCATTAATTACTTGTTGTCAAGGGATACTCGTGCGAAAAGTTGTGGATAACTCTTAGTGGTGCTTAAAAATTTCCACTTGTGCGTGTTTTAAAAAACCCGCAGCTGCGGGTTTTTTCTTTGGCATAAAAATTTTGCCACTACATGTTGTGGTCAGAGCCGTTCTTTTGACCCATGGGGAAGTGTGGAGTACAATTAAATCAAATGGCAGAAAGTGGTATAAAGTGGGGATAAGTGGACAACTGCTATTTGTGGGTTTACGCTAGAACTTTAAGGCACACGCTGCATGTTCATCGGCGAGTACAGTTTAACCATCGATGACAAAGGTCGGCTCTCTGTGCCGGTAAAGTTTCGTGGCGACCTGAAGGGCAAGGCAGTGGTCACGCGCGGCCTCGACAGCTCGCTGTTCCTGTACTCAATGCCAGAGTGGGAAAAGCTGGCCCAGAAGCTTGCGAGCCTGCCTATCTCGAAGGCAAACTCGCGCGCGTTCTCGCGCCTCATGCTCGCAGGCGCAATGGACTGCGAAATGGACAGCTCTGGCCGCATCATCGTGCCAGACTACCTGCGAGAGTTTGCCAAGATCAAGAAGCGCGTGGTTGTTGCGGGAATGTACAACCGCATGGAAATTTGGAGCGATGAGGGCTGGCAGAAGTACAAGCGCGCAACTGAGAAGGACAGCACGAAGATCGCAGAGCAGCTCGGGGAGATCGGCGTTTAAATGTCTGGCGAGCACGAGAATTTTATCCACGTACCAGTTCTTTCAAAACAAGTCGTAGAGTTGCTCGCACCAAAGCGCGGTGAGGTTGCCGTAGACGCCACGCTCGGCGGCGGCGGACACGCGCTGGAAATTGCACAGCGCTTAGGCAGGCAAGGCAAGATCATTGGCATTGACCTTGACCCAGCTGCAGTTGCAGCTGCAGAGGCTCTGTTCAAAAAAGAAAAGCCTGCTAGCCAGCACAAGTTCATCCAAGGCAGCTACGCAAACATTGACGTCATCTTAGACCAGGTGGACACCAAGAGTGTTGACCTGATCCTGGCTGATGTCGGCATCTCGAGCTTTGACCTCGAGCAGTCAAACAGGGGATTCACGTTCCAACGTGACGAGCCTCTCGACATGCGCTTTGACCCAGCGGCAAAGCAGACAGCCTCGCACATTGTGAACACGTACACAGAGCAGCACCTCGCGGACATCTTCAGGGCTTACGCTGAAGACAGGCACTCATCGCGAATTGCAAAAGGCATAGTTGCGCAGCGCCAGACTGGCACCATTGCAACAACAGCCCAGCTCTTTGATGCCATCAAGCACAGCTTGCCAGGCAGCATTCGGTACAAAGCCGCAGACAGCGCGCGCAGGATTTTCCAGGCAGTGCGCATTGAGGTGAACGGCGAATTAGAAAACCTCAGCACTTTTTTGCCAAAAGCGTTCAAGGCGCTCGCGCCAGGTGGTCGCCTCGCAGTCATCAGCTTCCACTCACTGGAAGATAGGATCGTGAAGCAGTTCTTTCTGGCAAAGGCAAAGGGGTGCACCTGCCCACCAGATTTTCCAGAGTGTCGGTGCGGCAAAGTTCCTGAGGGAAAAATTCTCACGAAGAAGCCTGTGACCGCGTCACCCGAAGAAGTCGCTCAGAACCCACGCAGCAAACCAGCAAAGTTAAGGGTAATCCAAAAACAAAAATAAAATGGGAAAGAATTTTACGCTAGCACGGCTCGTGCCACAGTACTCGGCACACGTGCAGAGGACAAAGCAAAAAATGGTAAACGATACCAAGGCACGCTACAACCTTGCAGCCATTGCTGGCCCGCTCATTGCGCTCGGCATTGTTGGCGCGATCTGTTCGTACGTTTACCAGGCTAACACCTCGTCAACGTCTGGGTTTGTGAGCAGCAGCGTGCAGCAGCAGATTGCCAGCGCGCAGAACCAGTACCAGTCGCTCGAGGTGCAGGCAGCGCAGCTCGAGTCACTCCAGCGCACAGAGTCAGACCCAGCTGTTGCGACCATGGTTCCAGTTGATACCATCACGTACATTCAGACAGGAGCAGTTGCAATCCGCTAGCAGAAAACCTTCCAAGGAGAGAGCCTTTGGCCTCAGGCTGCTGGTCTACGGATCAGCTGTCTGTATTTTTGCGGTGCTCGTGCTCGCCAAACTTTTTTCGATCGCCATTGGGCAGCACGCGTACTACCTGGCTGAAGCCCAGAGCCAGCAGTCGTACGTTCCAGTTGTGCAGCCACAGCGAGGAGAAATTTTCATTACAGACAAGTACTCCACGACGCCGTACCCAGTTGCGACGAACACGGTTGAGGACACCGTGTACGCTGTGCCAACAGAGGTCACTGACCCAAACACAGAGGCCACCCAGCTCGTGGGAATTTTGGGAGCTGGCACAGGCTTGAGCCAGCCCACAATTTTACAGAAGCTCACAGCGCCGCAGCGCGCGTACGTGCCAATTGCCAGTGACCTGAGCACTGCCGACTCAAACGCGGTTACAGCTGCAAAGCTTGCTGGCGTCTTCTTGGAGCCAGAAGAGGTGCGCTACTACCCAGAGGGCAACTTCATGAGCCAGGTTCTCGGCTTTGTTGGGTACCCAGCTACTGGCACCACAAAGGTTGGGCTGTATGGACTCGAGCGCTACGAGCAGCCTGTGTTGGCTGGCACTGGCAACAGCGCGCAGAGCGTGGTAGATGGTAGCAGCCTCCTGCTCACCGTTGACAGGTCTATCCAGCACGAGGTTGAGACAGTCTTGAGCCAGGTTGTGCAGCAGCACGGCGCAGACTCTGGCAACGTGATTGTGGCTAACCCCAAGACAGGTGCAATCCTTGCCATGGCAACGTACCCGAGCTTCAACCCAAACCAGTACAACCAGGTTACAGATTTGTCAGTGTTCCAGAACGAGGCAACAACCGAAGAGTACGAGCCAGGGTCAACCATGAAGGCTGTCACGCTCTCATCGGCACTCGACCAGAATTTAATTACGCCGCAGTCAACGTACGACAACACAGGGTCGCTCAAGGTGAGCGGCTACACAATTCACAACTCAGAAATGACAGACCTCGGGCCAACCACAACCATGACAGCGGTCATTGACCACTCTTTGAATACCGGCGCTGCGTACGTCGAGGGCTTGCTCGGCAACGCGCAGTTCCTTACGTACCTGAACAAGTTCCGCTTTGGGCAGGCAACGAACATTGAGCTGCCAGAAGAAGTTGGCGACCTGTCTAACCTCACGCCAAACGCCGCGCAGATTAACTACGATACAGCTTCTTTTGGCCAGGGCATTACCGTGACGCCAATTCAGATGCTGCAGGCGTACCAGGCCATTGCGAACGGCGGCGTGATGATGCAGCCGTACATCGTAGACAGCACCATTGCGCCAGACGGCGCGCGAACCACAGCAAAGCCCGTGAGCGACGGTCAAATTATTTCTGCGAGCGCTTCGCAGCTCATGACCTCCATGCTCGTCGATGACGTTGAGCACGGGTACGGTGCACAGGCTGGCGTGAAGGGCTACTACATTGCCGGCAAGACAGGCACTGCCCAGGTTGCCACCAGCAAGGGTTACATTGCAAACGACAACATTGGGTCGTTCGTTGGCTACGGACCTGTGAATGACCCGCAGTTTGTGATGATCGTGAACATCAACAACCCACGCGACGTGGCGTTTGCTGAAACAACAGCTGCACCCGCATTTGGCCAAATAGCCAAGTTCATTCTAAACTACTACCAGGTGCCGACAACTAGGTAGAAAGAATGAAGGAAACCATACAGAGCAGGCTCGCAGCTACGTCGAAGAAAATTTTAGAGCAGCACAGGCCAATGGTGGTTGCCGTGACAGGCAGCATTGGCAAGAGCTCCGCAAAGGAAGCTATTTTTGCGGTGCTATCTGGAAGGTACGCCACGCGCACGAACGTTCGCAACTACAACAATGAGTTTGGCTTGCCATTCACGGTCATTGGCGTTGAGGCTCCAGGCAGAAATATTTTTAAGTGGCTGGGTGTTTTTTGGAAAGGGTTTTTGGCGCAGAGTGCGCAGCGCGATTACCCAGAGGCTCTCGTGCTCGAGCTCGGCATTGATAGGCCTGGAGACATGGATAGGCTCATGGAAATTGTGAGCCCGGATGTTGCCGTGCTCACGACTGTTGGCGTGTCGCACCTAGAGTACTTCAAAGATGAGCAGCAGATTTTAAAAGAAAAGGCGAAAATTTTTAAACACTTTGGGGAGCGGAACGTTGCGGTTCTAAATTTAGATGATGCAAACGTGGCGAGCCTGGTGCCAAATTTCCATGGCAGGTGCGTGACGTACGGAACAGCTGCTGGTTCTGACGTGCGAATTGCACACCCAAGGACAGCCTACCTAGAAGAGAAAAAAGTTTACGGCACCATTTTTCAGTTAGAGCACGCGGGTGCTGTGCGCGAGGTTTGCCTGCCAAACGTTGTTGGTACCCCACACGTGTACGCGTGCGCAGCAGGTGTTGCAGCTGGAATTGCAGCTGGAATTGCATTTGACGGTGCTGCTCAATCTGTCCAGTCTTACCATGCGCAGCCGGGCAGGCTGACCGTGCTTGGCGGCGTGCGCGGATCTATTGTTTTAGACGACACGTACAACGCTGCGCCGCTATCTACACGTGCAGCACTTGAAGAGCTCGCAGAGTTTCCTCTTGGGCAAAAGGTTGCGGTGCTCGGTGACATGCTCGAGCTTGGGCCACTGTCTGATGCTGCACACGCAGAAGTGGGCGAGTACATTGTAGAGCACTTGAAAGATGGCTACTTTGTGGCTGTTGGGGAGCGCATGCGGATTGCTGTTGATGCGGCTGTGCGCGGCGGTTTTCCAGCTGGCAGAATTCTCCACTTTGCAAAGTCGTCTGGTGCAATTGAAAAGGTCAGGGAGCTTGCCAAACCTGGCACCGTGATTTTGGTGAAAGGTTCGCAAGGTACGCGCATGGAGAAGATTGTTGTTGCCGTGATGCAGCATCCGGATCAGGCTGCGTGGTTGGTGTGCAGGCAGTATGGCAAGTGGCTGAAGAGCTAGTTTTTTGTTCTCCGTTCGCTTGTCTACAGCAGCTATTTCTGTTACAATGCTCCCTGAACCCATCATGGCGCTATCGTCTAACGGTTAGGACAAGTGGTTCTCATCCACTAAATCGGGGTTCGATTCCCCGTAGCGCTACCATCGTTGAATTTTGATTGCAAATGAACTCTTTTGCCTTGAAAACATTGGTCAGAACTGGGGTTGCAAACTCTGTTTTTTGGAAGATGGGATTTTTGGCGAAAATCAAACCCTGCAATTTTACACGCTTGGCGTAGTCAGCTTTCTCCCAGTACTCTGGAATGCGCCGCACGAAGGCGAACACGAAGTCTACTGCCTCGTTCACGTTAAAGTCTTCAATCGTCGTTCCTGCGAGAGCAAGCTGGCAATCGGCTATTTTTTGTTTTACGGTATCGAACGCTTCCTTGAAGTCTTCATCAGAGATGAGCTGCTTCTTGCCCATGTTGAAGATCTGAGCCTTTTCAGCTTGAAGCTCAACGAGCTGCTTCTCTAACCGTTCATTTTTCTTGTTCAGGTTCTTGTACTGCTTGTTCCAGTGGTTCACGATGACCTCTTTGAGTGAGGCAATGTTTTCCTCTGTCGGGGTAACGCTTCGGAGCAGCTTTATGAATGCTGCCTCCAGCTTTCCCTTTGCGTATGATTTTCGTGACGGGCACTTTGGGTTGTAGCAGCGGTAGTACGGATACCTGCCGCCGTTCTGCCCAATTGAAAATCCAGCCGTCAGCGGCCGCGAGCAGTCGCCGCAGATGACGTAGTTCCTGAGCGCAAACTCAGACGTGGTGCTCAGCGATGGCGCAGTAGATTTCTTTCTCAGTAGCTGTTGGTTCTTGTGAAAGATTGTTTCAGAAATCAGCGGCTCGTGGCTGCCCTGGTACTCAATGCCACTCACGGTCATTGTGCCGCAGTAGAACTTGCTCGTCAGAATCTTGTTCATCATCTGGAAGGACAGGGGATTTCCCTCGCGCGTGAGAAAGCCTTGGGCATTGAACCTTTGCCGCAGCTCCTCTTGGAAGTAGATGCCCTTCGAGAACTCTTGGAGAATATTTTTAATCGTAGCTGCACGCTCTGGGTCAAGAATTATTTTTTTGTTTCCATGCGGGTCAACCACGTTCAGGTAGCCAATCTTTACCCTGTGCGGAAACCTGCCAGAGTTGAGGCACTGCACCATGCCCGCCTTGGTGCGCTCCTTGCGCACGGCGTTGTCAAACTCGGAGAACGTTATCATGATGTTGCCCACGGCCACGCCGAACGGGGTCTCATCAATGGCTTCCGTGGCCGAGACGAGCCGCACGCCGTGCTTCCTGAGCAGCATGACGATGCCTCCGTAGTCGTGCACGTTGCGCGACAGCCTGTCCACCTTGTAGATGATGGCGACGCTGACGCTATTTGACCTGTCGCCACAGAACGACAGCATGGCCTGCAGCCCGTCCCTGTCGGCGGTCTTGGCCGACACGCCGTCGTCGGAGAACAGCTTGACGATTTTGATGCCGTGGTGCTCGGCGTACCGCAGGCACGTCTCCCGCTGGTTCTCCAGGCTGAAGCCGTGCTCCGCCTGCTCTGTGGTCGAGACGCGATAGTAGATGACGCCGTGTGGTTGTTCCATAGCAGTTTTTAAACCAGCTTCTTTTTTATCTCGGCGAGCTTGTTCTTGAGGAGATTTTTTGAAAAATTTTGTAAACCTAGATGCGAAAAGCCGAGGGTGCTGTATATCTCGTTGTCTCTATTGTTGAATCCGAAGCCGAAGAAGCGTCCCTGTTTACCTGCTTTTGTTTTTACGTTACCGAGAAGTTCCAGCATCTCCTTTTGATTGAAGACGAGTATTTTTCTGTCCCACTTTGCTCCAGGGTGGAAATTTTTATCTAGCAACGGATATGTCATGTAGACGAAATAAAAATCGCTGTAGTTGTCCTTGATGTCAAAGTGGTTGAGCCAAGAGTAATGCTGGTATTCTTGTTTACCTAATCCCAACCATGTCCTCGAACTTTTTACTTGGATAGTCACAGATTTTTTGGTCTGCCCATTCACCAGAAGCAGGTCGTAGAATTTCTGCTGGCGGCTCAGTGGTATAGCAACTGAAAAGCTATCCTTCTTGGCAAATTCTTTCTGGAGGATGTTGGCGATGTCGTACTCTGGAAATGGAATGGTAAAGGTGGACATGGTAGATATTTAATGAATGGTTGTATTATACATCCTTTTTGTTTTCCGTCATCTGCTGTAATTTTTCCTCGCGCCAAAACGCAAAGGCGAGCTCGACGAGAGCCTGCTGAAGGTCGCGGAAGTTTTGTGTCTCCTCGTCCGTCATGGGGTGATTCCCATCTGCTGGGCGAGCCTCAGCGTGTCCTGTGGTGTCTCACCAACGAGGCTCGACAAATCGAATCCGTCGGGGAACGTCAGCTCCAGCTCGTGGATCTTCCTGCCGTCAGTGGAATCGTAGTCATTTTCTCTGGTCGTGTGGATACCTGGCGCGGAGATGTACCGCTCGAAGTCAACGGCGAACTGCTGGTCGTAGATCTCGACAGGCCGCTTGATGCCGCGCGAGACTAAGTACCGCTTCTTGAACTTGATGTGCTTGTTTTCTAGGTCTTTCTGGACGTACTTGGTAACGTAGCGCGAGAGGTGCTGCACGGAGTTGATTGACTTACTGAACACGTACCCGTTGCCCCACGTGTCGCTCAAAAACGCATGAGGGTTTTTCAGGTACGGCAGGTTGAAGAACACGGCGTGGTAGTGCACCCTGCCGCCCAGCTCCTTGACCTTGCCGTGGTAGTCCGTGTCTTTCTGAAATTCAGGAACCGTGATGCAGAGCACCTTCTCATCGAACTGATAGTTGAGCCGCTTGATGAAGTTGTTGTACAGCGGGTGTCCCGTGGCGAAGTCCACTACGTCGCGGTCAAAGGTGAACGTCGAGAACTGAGGGACAAACAGGCTGCCGTTTGCTTTCTTGTACTGCCACGCGTTGCACCAGACTAAGTTCCTCAGCCGTGACCTGGCCTTGAGCGCAGACAGCTCCATGCTGTCGCCCCTGTCGTCTCCAATCGTAATTATTTCTTTCCCGCTTTTTCTCTGCTGCGCCGCGATGTTCTCGAAGTCGTAGCTGATGGGCGTGTCGAAGTACAGGAACTTGACCTTGGAGCCAAGGATGATGGTTTTGACGCTCGTCAGCTTCATACGTTTCCGCCTAACGTGTACCTAGTATCTAGTGATACAGGGGACGGGAACGGGGAGCAGAACACAGGCGGGTTGGCGGCGTGCCGCCATCCCCGCCGCGACACCCCCGGTGCTGGCGCACCTCTCGCCGAGCCATCGGCGTGGGGGCAGCCAGTAGTGTGAGGGTGCGATAAAAAAGCCCCAGGCGGTACTGGGGTTGTGTCGTGGCTGTATTTCTTTGTCAGCTGGCTGTATTGGGTACAGACCAGCACGCTGAATGCAGGCATTTCAAAACCTTTCGTTTTGGTTTGCCTGCAAGGGACTTATTTATAACTGGGCGCCCACCCATTCGTACATCGCGCAGCCTGGCAATGGCTGCGAAGGTTTCCTTTATGTGTTATCGGTAGGCCGCCCATCCGTGGCGACTGGAAACCACCTACCCTCGTGTGATGATTCTTGCTGAGTTATTAAGTTGTGATGGAAGTATACGCGCAGCGGGTGGTTTTGTCAAAAGCGGTCATTAATGAAAAGCCGCAGCGGGTGAGTTTGTCAACGGCTGTGTGCGCGGTGCACTATCTGTACTTAAAGAATACGGCGATAATTCTGGATGAGTTTGTCTTATCAAATGCAGAATTTAAATTGTAATCTCCGCATAGGTACTGTAGCTTCCATTCTGCCCCAAGGTATTCTTCCAGCTTTTCCACTGGCACGTATTGCTCGCTCTCTGCGTCCTCGATAGTCTCTGTCCTGCCAGTATTTTTATCGGTGATTTCGTAAGTGAACTTGGTTTCTTTTAAGTTATCTTTCGTTAACGTCCAATCGCGAACCACTTTCATTATGTGGTTGCTGTCCTCGCCAAAATAAACTTTGTGGAAATTTTCAGAGTATCGGTAGAAGTTTGCCTCGTCTAGGATGATGACCTTGCCCGTATGATTTTTCTGCCAATCGTAGAATTTTTTCCTGCCGTCTTCCGAGTAGACGTAAGACAGGGTAGACCACAGGCAGATTGACGCATCGAATGAACCCGCAACGCCTATGTCCTCAAAGCTTCCTTGAACCACCTTGAGCGATGGATCATTTTCCTTTGCGATTTGCAGTGCCTTTTCAGACCTATCAAACAAGGTCACATCGTAGCCAGATTCTTTGAGCAGGTGCGAGTGCAGTCCAACCCCACCGCCGAGGTCAATCACGCTCTTGATTTCAGATGGGTACTTGTTCAATACACTGGTGACAAAATCTACCTCTGTCTTCTCGTGCCCTTGCTTGCCGAGGATTGTTTCTCTCCACAGGGGAAATAGGTTTGCCAAGCTTTCGTAAATCTTCGTTTTCATAAAGTTATGTTAGCATTCCAATCTCAACTTCGTCCAAACCGTTAACAACCAAGTCAGCTAGTGATAGGTCTTGGCCGCCATTATTGGTAACGCCAATTACTTTCATACCCGCTCTCTTGCCCGCTGTGATGCCAGGGAGAGCATCTTCTAAAACGACACACTCTTCTGGGGTGACCTGCAATTTTTGTGCAGCGAGTAGGTATGCAGCTGGATCAGGTTTTCCGTGAGCAACATCTTCTATTGCAATAATGACACCAAAGAAGTTTTTTATACCCAACTGTGATAGAATTGTTTCAACTTGCTTCCTGGTACTACCTGATACCAATCCTAATTTATAGCCTCGTGACTTTAACAGTGCTGGCAAAGATTTCGCTCCTGGAAAGTGACACAGGCCAACCTCTAGCAGCTCATCATAAATCTTGAAGTGCTTGCTCAAAACTTCTTCTAGATCAAAATGAACTCGTCTCTTCTCAAAGAGCCGCTGTAAAATTTTCTGCTAGCCACGCCGACGCGGCTCTCCTTCTCCTCGTCAGTCAGGTCTATTCCCATCTCGTGGCAGATTTTTACCGCAACACTCAAATCTACGTTCTCTGTGTCCACCAGGAGGCCATCCATGTCGAACAAGACTGCCTTTGTCATACCTCTCCGTTTACGTCAGACAGAACTTCTAGAAATTTTTGAGTGTGCTGCTCTGTTCCAATGGACAGACGCATGTAGTTACCTGTGACAAATTTTGCTATGAGTGGATTTAGCTGCTCCATTTTTGTTTCCATCAGCAGCTTGGCTTCGTCGGACACTTTCACCAGCACAAAGTTAGCTCTTGAGGTGTAGGCTTTGAAGTGCGATAGGCTATTTACCCCTGCTGTAAAATTTTCTCTATCTTGGATGATTTCATTTGAAAGATTGGCGTAGTATTCCTTTGATTCGAGTGCCGCGATTGCCACCTCTTCCAAAATTCTGCTGCCGCCTAAATACGGATCTTGGTACTCGATCATTTCCCTTACCTTTTTGCCGCAGAGCGCGAAGCCTATCCTCATACCAGCCAGCGCGTACAGCTTAGAGAAGCTTCTCAGGATAACGAAGTTATCGTACTCGCCGAGCAAAGATAGGATGCCCTTTTCGTCGTATACTGAATCAAAACCGTAGTAGGCTTCATCGAGAATGACCAGGCTACTCTTATCTGCCTCTGCCAAAATTTTTTTTAGGTCAGTGACGGCGATCGAATTTCCTGTTGGATTATTTGGAGATGTAACGAGAATAATTTTTGGATGCACGAACTTGATTTGGTTGAGGCAGTCTTCAATGTCAAACTCAAAAGAGGTTGTGCTCTCACTCAACTTGAACAGCTCCACTTTTATTTTCTTGAAAGTCAGGTACTTGTCGTAGTAGGTGTAGTGCAGCTCGTGGGTTAGAACGCTGTCACTTTCATTGCTCAGAGAATCAAAAATTGTTCGCAGTATATCCTCAATTCCGTAGCCAACTATTACCTGTTCATTCGGTAAGGCAAAGACGTTCGACAGCTTAGACAGCAGAGCTGAGCCATAGTAGCTATCAAAATAAAAATTGATGTGGCTTGGTTTAAAGTTTTTCAGGATTTTCAAGCACCGCGGAGAGGGCCTGCGTGACCTCGTTTCTGTTCAGCAGTAGTTGGTTGGGCATTGTGTTTGATGTGGGATTTGTATAAAAAATTATAGAATAAAAATATGGCTTTGTACAGCTGGCGGAATTCCCTATTTAAGCTTCAAAAAGTTGCCACCTTTTCCCGAATACTGTATATTTCCCGTACCAAGTCTTTCAAATAAACATCCTGTTCGGCTACCAGGCAGGTGTTCCTCACGCAGTGAGGATCAGCTGCCTGGTACGGGTATCTTTTCTTCGCTGTCTAATTTTAAAAATGAACCCCGCCAATCTTGAAGGATAGAGGCGGGGTAATATTTTACGGCTCACTTTCGCTATTCAGCGTTCATGCTTTGGAACCAGCGTTTCTCTTTCTCCAAATCGTCTGCTGTTACGATTGGGATTACGCAGCATTCGCGTTCTGGAAACAAAGATCGGATCTGTTCGATTAAGTCGTCTGGAATCGGCTCTGCGAGCAACTGATCCAGTGGAACGTTGGCGTAGAGCCGTCGCGTAGCGAGCGATGACCACCCTGTTGTCTGTTGGCAAAGAGCGAACATTGATACCGATGTAGTCCAACCCCCTCATTCGGATAAGTCCCAAGGCTGTTGTCAGCGGATCTCGTATCGATGCTTCAAGGTGCAGCGCCCGACGAACTCGCGAAAGTGTAAGCATTAATCCTCCAATTCAACTGGAGACTATCACAAAGGATAGTTTCGGGCAACTGTCTCAGGTGCAGTAAAAGCTCTATTGCTCAGGAGCTGCAGCTTTTCTTTACCCAGATAAGATTGCTACATTAGCCCAAATATTGTATATTTCCTGTACCAAGTCTTTCAAATAAAGATCCTGTTCGGCTACCAGGCAGGTGTTCCTCACGCAGTGAGGATCAGCTGTCTGGTATTGTTTTGGGAATTGAGTGAGCTGGAGCAGCTCGAAATTTTATTTAAGCAATGTTCTCGTAAGTTGGATCTTGTACTAAACCAGAATTTATATTGCGCAATATCCGTTGACAAAAAGCAAATAGTTTGCTACTCTTTCGATAGCTAGCAATAGCGAGGTTTCTACATTCCGAAGGAGAAAAGCAAATGCCGAACGCTACGCAACAGGTTGTCACGGGCACGTTCATCGGATGGACTGTTCGGTTCAAACCGAACAAAGGCATCTCCGTAGACCACGAGTTCGAATCAATTGGTGAGGCTCAAGGTTTCACTGCCTTTGCCGCCGAGCACCACAGCCACGATGCTTCACTGGAGTACTTCGACCGCTACCGGTCAGCAAGTGGCGTTGAGCTGCAGAGCGGGCTCAGTCGCTCTGGAGTTCCAAATACACCAGCGTACCGCCTCACGTGCCGCTGCGGGGCGCACACGTGGTTCTTCGGACAATGTGAGAATGCAGCCAGTCTGTCCACCTGCGAGTATTGCGTTTAAGCAGGAGACCCTGCGCTCGTTCGCACTCTACGCAGATGACCCCTTCGGCCGATAGCGTACACGCACACTTGCCGCGACAGCACCAACGTCGCGGACTCACCTCAATAAACCAGTCTCTGGTTTGTTGAGGTGAGAGCACAAAGGAGGTTTATTTTTCAAATATGTTTACTTCCAGAGTATCCAGGTGCTTACTTTCACCGTAGGCTCTTTGATTCTCTGGGAGTAACCAGGGGAAAGTGGAGTGTGCAAGACCATGACGCAGAAACTCATCGCCTTTACCTTGCTCGTACTGGGCACGTCGTTCGCCCAGCAAACGAAAACCGCAACGCCTGCCAGTCTGGCAGCCGCAACGAAGCTCGCCAACGATCAGCTCGCCGACAAGAAAATCGTCGAGCTGATCAACGTCCGATGGACTGTTGAAAAAAGAGAAGTGGATGGGCGAGAGCGTTACATTACCGACGCTGGCGAAGCCGAACGGGCACTCCAGTCGAACATCCGTAACCAGTCGCTCGACATCATCGAGAATTTCGCGAACGCCGTGGCGCGGGGGCACGCTGGCAACACAGAAATTTGCAAGGCGTCACTGATCCTGGACGCAGCGATGAAGCGGTGGATCGAAACGCAGCTCGGTTCTAAAGCTTCTACTGAAAGGAAACAGTATGAGGTTGATGAGCAGCTGCGGACGCCGGGAATCCAGCTGCTATACAGCACCATCGGCAAGTGCACTTTGCTCCAGCCTTGGGTTACCGCGAAGTAAGATAGAAGGAGGTGGGTATGTTCAAAAAGGCACCAGAACTATTGGAATCTCTGGGTGAGATTCTTGGCAGATTCGCCAACCAGCTGTTGGAGCCAAGGGCGAACAGTGGCGTGGAGGGGCTCAGCTTGCCCTTAGTCACTTACAGCTCCGACGGATCGCTTACTTTCTGAGGCAGCTCAGGAAAAAAGCTGAGGCCGAGAATGACGTGGAAATGTTACGAAGCCTCGATGCCATAGATCATCCGTAGGCGGTGGTTTCTCATGGGTCGTCAGTTAATTCTGGCGACCCTATTATTTTTTTATGCCAGAATTTACACGACCAAAGTTGCCACCTTTGCCCTAATATTGTATATTTCCCGTACCAAGTCTTTCAAATAAATATCCTGTTCGGCTACCAACTTCATTTCTAGGTCTTTCGGCAACAGCCCTGTACGGCAATTTGGCAATGCCGTTGCCGTGCCTGTTGTCCAGGCCGTTCTTACTGATTTGCTGAAAAATAATTTCATCTAGTTTATTTACCATGTATAATTTAAAAGCCATTGAAGAAAGGATGAGCCAGATTTCTGAGGATAAATTAATTACTCTGATTTCAAAGGGCAGTTTGAAATTAACTGATGAGCAGATCGACACGCTATCCTTTGTTTTTTGGCTATGTTTTCTGGCAGAGAAGGATCTGGGAGATTCGTTGGAGGCTGCTTGGAAAAAAGCTACCGAAACGTCTGAGCACGAAGCCATTGACGAGGCAAAGAGATTATTGGAAGAATCTATATTCGGTGGAAAAAAATCAAATAAGCCACTCGAAGATATCCTGAAAGACTTACCTGTAGCTACCGCTGTGGAAATAAGGAGTGCTGTAGAGAAGAATTATTTTCTAAAGAGGCAACGGGGAGTTGGCAGGTACCCCGAATATCAGACACCTTGTCGCTTCCGGTATACTGGGTGAAAGGAGAACCAACGTATGCCCAAGGGAACACCAGCCGCCAGTCCAGAGATTAAGTCTGAGGTGCTGCGTAAGCTGAAGGAGAGCGGCGAGAGCGTGCCAGACCTGGCGAAGCAGTACGGCCTCAGCCCGAAGACGATCTACAAGTGGGTCGCCTCGAACGTGACCGCCCCGCCGTCGATCTTGGAGCTGTCCAGGCTCAGGCGGGAGAACTCGGCGCTCCACGAGATCATCGGCAGGCTGACGGTCAGGCTGTCGCAGCTGGAAAAAAAAGAGCTGGATCGCTGAGCTGGTGAGCGCCGTGCACCTTCACAACCCGACGAAGAAATCACTCGCGGAGAGCGGTGGGCTGTCCCGCTCCATGCTGTACTACCGCCCCAAGATGCCCGAGCGCGACTGGCAGCTCAAGGTCAGAATCGAGGGGGTGCTCCACGCCCACCCGAGCTACGGGCACAAGCGGATCGCCCGGGAGCTGGGGGTCAACCGGAAGTCCGCGCTGCGGGTCATGAAGCTCTTCGGCATCAAGCCGTTCCGCAGGAGGGCGAAGAGGCCGGTAAAGGCTCGTGATTCAGGCAGGGACGCTGCGCCGTACCAGAACCTGCTGCTCGCCATCCCGTTCCCCGCACGAGCCGGCATCGCCTGGGTGTCCGACTTCACGTACCTCAAGTTCCACGGCAGGTTCGTGTACCTGGCGACCGTCATGGTCACTGTGGAGCCGCGAGGTCGTCGGCTGGAGCGTGCTGAACGCGCACACGGCGCAGCTGACCGTCACGGCCCTCATCGACGCCCTGGGCAAGCGCGACGCACCGGCACTGACCCACTCAGACCAGGGCAACGAGTACCGGGCAAAGGCCTACACCAGGTTTGCTGGGCAGTGCGGCATCCAGGTATCCATGAGCCGCAAGGCGAGCCCGTGGGAGAACGGCTACCAGGAGTCGTTCTACTCGCAGTTCAAGGTTGACCTGGGCGACCCAGACCGGTTTGGCAGCCTCGCCGAGCTGGCCGTCGCCCTCCACCTGCAGATCCTGTACTACAACAACGAGCGCATCCACAGCGCACTGAAAATGCCGCCGAGCGTCTACGCCCAGCGGCAAACAGTATTCACAAACTAACCAACACACGCTACACTAGAGGCACAAGGCGTCCGAAGAAATGGGTACCTGCCAAGTTGATAATCTTGAATACTTTACCGATAAGATACGTCTATACGAGGGTATGTCTGGAAAGAACAATGTGACAGGTATTCTTTGGAAGCTCAAGAAAATCAGAGACGATATTAGCCATGGTAGGATTCACGCTTTGGCTTACGAAGGCAAAGACCTTTTGCTCCGAGCTACCAAAGAGAAAATACTTATGGATTACTTAAGAGCAGTTAATAAACCAGACCACTCCAATGTCTCAGATAGAAAAGTATAAGGGTTTAGACAAGGCTGCACTTTTTATAGTCGGTGAGAACGGCATAAACGATGCACCACCTGGTGCTAGTTTAGCACCCGTAGTGCAATATTGGACATCGCAATCAAGTGTGTCTGTTATTTTTGCCACCATCTTTTCAACTATCGGAGTTAGTTTTTTGGTAACGTTCCCTGATTTTAAAAAATTGGTGTCAATCCCTCTCTTCATTGGATTCTTGTTTTTTGCTTTGAGGGGGGCTTACGGACGGTGTGCACGAATAGCTTGCAGCGTGTGGAAATAGTGCCCATTGGTTTTGACTGAAACCTACGCCAACAAGGTTGCCACTTTTGACCGAACGGTGTATATTTCCGTTATCGAGGTTGTGTATGAAACGGTCGAGAAGGTTTTTCGCGTCCATGATTTTTTCTGTGGCCTGCATGCAGGCTGATCAGAAGGATCAGGTTTCGAGTTTGATCAGTGCTGTGTGCATAGACAGTCTGTGCGTCACGGATAAGGAGGTTCAGTTCGTGCGATCACATCGGCAGGAGGCTATCCCGATCTTAGCCGAAGCGTTGCAAGATCGCCGTAAGTTTGACTCGCCAGGGCTGATCGGTTTCTGGGCAATAAAGCTAGCCCCGTACAAGGATACTACCGTCATCGTTGATTCTTTGGTGAAGCTTACCAAAGATCCAGATGAGGGTGTTTCTGGCTACGCCTACGAGGTGCTGGCCGCCGTGGCTGGTACGGGTGACGAGTACGCCAAGAAGCAGGTTATTCCCCAGATCAGGCTAACGCTCAGCATCGCGCGTGGTCTGGAAGGTTCCCAGGACGAGGAGCTTAAAAAGCTGGAAGGCTACCTGAGGGAAATACTGAATCCTAAGCCACAGCAGAGACCAAACTTACGCAAATGATCGCTCAATGTTTTTTGACTTCGTGTCAGTCAGGTAGCCAGCGTTGCTGCGTCTACCTGATTTTTTTCTGTCCATAGGTCACAGAATTGCCACCTTTTCCCGTATAGTGTATATTTCCCGTACCAAGTCTTTCAAATAAATATCCTGTTCGGCTACCAACCAAATTTATTTAATATGAAAGTGGCCAGACGTACGTCTGGCCACTTGCTCTAGTTATGCAGAACCTTTTCTCGCGCCCGAAGGACTGGGTCAACTAGCCGTTTCACTTCTGCGTACTCCACGTAGCAGACTTCGCAGCCGTAGCGTACGCCGCCAGTTTGCAGAAAGAGCTTTGCCTGTTTCTCCCAGACTTCTATTTTGCCGTGGAACTGTTCAGCTACCGCCTCAGTCGGACGTGCTTCCCTGTTTGGGCAGGCAAAGTATTCCTTGTCAGGTGTCACGATGAAGTAGATGACAGCATCCCCGACGTACCGGGCAAGTCCGATAAATGTACTCGGAGCCAGTTCTGCTTCGTTGAATACCGCAACCAGAGTTCCGATTTCCACGTTGCCTCCTCTCGAAATTTTACCAACTTCAGTATACTTTAAATAGTCAAAGTGGGCGAGTTTGAATTGTCCTTTGAAACCCGCGGTGGTATAGTGGTTCCATGAAAAGATTCGCAGCATTAGTTGCAGTAATTTGCTTAATTGCAGTTGGGTGTAACCCATCAGCCTTGGTTAGTTTTGTGCGGCCAGGCCCAACCAAAACAGTAGCTGCGCCAACCGCTACTCCTACCCCAACACCCACACCAAATCCGCAAGCTGTCCTGGTCAATCCAATCAGTGGCGGGAGGGCTCGTGTTACAAAAATATTTTTTGGCACGTACGTCACACCCACAGACTCGCCGATAGTGCCAGAGCGGTTCACGGGCTACCATACAGGCGTAGACTTTGAGACGTACCCAGATGAGCAGAACACCGACGTCCCCATTTACGCTGCGTGCACAGGCAAACTTTTATTGAAAGAGTGGGCGAGTGGCTACGGCGGAGTTGCTGCACAGGCCTGCACTATCAACAGCCAAGCTGTGACTATAATCTATGGACACCTGAGGTTGAGCAGCATAACTCCTGCAACAGGTACACAGCTCACGGCCGGCGAACAGTTTGCAGTGCTCGGCACTGGCTACAGCACTGAAACAGATGGCGAGCGCAAGCACCTCCACTTCGGGATTCACATTGGAACCTCAATAAACATTTTGGGCTACGTTCCAGTCCAGTCTGACCTGAGCGGGTGGCTGAACCCCCTGAATTATTTGCCATGAAGCTTTACGAGTAAATACGGGGCAAACAAAAAAGAACATTCCCATCGCGCTCGTTTCTTGGCTTTCGCTCCGCGAAAGAAACGAAACTCGAAGCTCCTGGAATGTTCTTTTTGTCTGCCTACTTCTTTGTAAAACTTCCGACAACAAATATTAAGTAGATTGCAGCCAAACCCACGAGAGCGTAAATTATCCTCGAAACGTCTGACATGGTGCCGAAAATTGAGTCAACAAGGTTGTACTTGAAGAAACCGACCAGGCCCCAGTTCAAGCCGCCGATGATTGTCAGGACGAGCGCAATCCAATCCCATGCATTCAATGTTTTCATAATTTTAATTTAATGTTACTGTGCTTACCTTTTGTTTCGACCTTTTTGCTCCTTACGCCAACACTATACCACCGCAGTACAGTGGATAACCATTTTTTAATCTAAGCAAAACTAGTGTAAGATTAAGCTACAATGGACAATAAGACAGTACAAACAGCTGGTTTCTTCGCCCTTCTCTTAATTTTCTTTGTCCTGGCACTGGCAATTGTGCGGCCGTACTTCGAGCTACTGGCGCTCGCTGGAATTTTGGCGTTCCTGTTCATGCCAGTGTACACGTACCTCCACCGTAAGTTCAAGCACGGGTCGCCCGCAGCCCTCGTGACGATTCTGCTCATGCTCGTTGTCATTGGCATACCGCTGTACTTCCTCGGGCAGGCTATCGTGAGAGAAGTTTTTGCGTTCTACGCAAACTACAAGAATGGCAACCTCCGCATTTCTGGCGACCTTGCCTTGGATAACCTGTCTCCGGCGTGGCAGGCACGCGTGGTGAACATCATTGGTGAAGGTGCTGCGCGCCTCAACACGTGGGCGCAGAACGCAGTCCTGAACGTTGCCAACACGCTGCAGAACATAGCGGGAATATTCCTCGGCTTTTTCGTGTTCCTGTTCAGCACGTACTACTTCTTGAAAGACAGCAAGAAGATTAAAGAGTTTTCCATCAGCATGTTCCCGCTCTCTGCATCGCAGCGAAACCTCGTTGTCGACAGGCTCGTTGGCTCCATAAACGGAATTGTGCGGGGTAGCTTCTTGTTCGCACTCGCTGAGGGCGTGGCAGCAATTATTGGTTTTTACATCTCAGGTGTGCCGCAGCCGCTGGTGTGGGGCGTTGTCGCATTCGTCGCCTCGTTCATTCCTGCCATTGGCATTGCGATCGTCATTGTCCCGGCTATCTTTTTCTTGCTCATATTTAAGTCTGGCTTTGCTGCCATCATCCTGACAGTGTGGTTCCTGGTCATCAACGTGCCAATGAGCTACCTGCTTCCACCAAAGCTCATTGGCTCTGAGGCAAAGCTCCACCCGCTCCTCGTGCTGCTCGGCGTGCTGGGCGGCATTGCGCTGTTTGGTATTCCAGGATTTTTCTTTGGTCCAATTGTCATGGCAATTTTCGTGGCTCTAGTTGGCGAGTACAGGACAGGTTACAGGAGCTAGGCTATCCATGCCAAAGCTATTTTTCCCAAAAGGCTTCCTGTGGGGCAGCGCTGGCTCTGCGTACCAAACAGAGGGTGGCAATACCAACACAGACTGGTGGCAGTGGGAACACTCTGCTGGCCGCGCCACCGATTTAACAGCGCACGGCAAAAATCCAGCAGCCTACTTCTCGGGCAACGCGTGCGATTCGTACCACCGCTACGAAGAAGACTTTGACATTGCGGCAGAGCTCAACATGAACTCCCAGCGCATCTCTGTGGAGTGGTCGCGGATCGAGCCAAAGAAGGGCGAGTTCGATTTGAAAGAAATTGAGCACTACAGGCACGTGCTAGGCGCGCTCAGAGAACGTGGCATGGCAACGTTCGTCACGCTCCACCACTTCACGCTGCCGATTTGGTTTGCGGCACTGGGTGGCTTTGAGAAAGCTCAGAACGTGGCACACTTTGAATCGTACAGCGCAGAGGTTGCTGAAAAATTGGGCGACCTCATTGACTTCATCACGCCCATCAACGAGCCGAACGCGTACGCAACGTACGCTTACATTCAAGGCGACTACCCTCCGCAGAAGAAGAACGTACGCTTGGCGCTGCACGTGGTAGACAACCTGATTGCGGCGCACCGTGCGTCGTACACGGCAATCAAGAAAATCCGTCCAAACGTTCAGGTTGGCTCTGCCTACCCGTTCACATCAAACAGGTTCAGCTGGTTCCTCAAGCCGTTTGCGCCGCGCTTGCTGAGCGTCAACTACAGGTTCATTGACCAAGTTGCAGACAGGTCAGACTTTATCGGCGTGCACTACTACTTCAGCAACGCAATTCGCGCAACGTGGCGCAGGCCTTTCGTGTACGCTGCTTATGAACGCGGGCCATTCACAGACTTTGGGTGGGAAATTTACCCAGAAGGAATCTACGATGCTCTCGTGCTCTGCAAGGAGCGCTACCCGAAACTGCCGGTCTACGTCCTCGAGAACGGCATTGCGGACGCCGGCGACAAGCTGCGGGCAAGCTACATCCACGACCACTTGGTGAACGTGCACCGTGCGCTTTCCGAAGGCGTTGACGTGCGCGGGTACATGTACTGGTCGCTGCTCGATAACTTCGAGTGGGTTGAAGGGTACCAGATGAAGTTTGGGCTCGTTGAGGTTGACCGTGAGCAGGGCTTAGAGCGGCGCGTGCGGCCGAGTGCTCGGTACTACGCGCAGATTTGTAAAAGTAACTCTATTGACGTATGAAAAAAGAATCCATCACCATTGGCATTGACGTTGGCGGCACCACCACGCGGGTAATTTCCTACAGCAGCAGGCGCGGCGTGCTGAGCGGCGCTGAGTACGCAACCCCAAAGAATAGCAGGGCGTTTTTCTTGCCCTGCGAAACCACATTAGCGAGGTTGTTCCTTCTGGAAAAACAAGGGTTCGTGGCGTTGGCATGGGACTGGCAGCTGCCATTGACGAAAAAACAGGCAAGGTGCTGGCAGCCCCGAACCTAAAATTTTTGGTAGGTATTGACGTCTTGAAATTTTTGAAACTCGTGAGCCCCACGGCAGTCCTCGTCAACGATGCTGTGGCAATGGCAAACGGTGAGCTGTGCATTGGCGCAGCGCGTGGCGCCAAGAATGCGCTGCTCATCACAATCGGCACTGGCATTGGCGGTGCCATTATCGTGGGTGGAAAAATCTATAAAGGACAGGGGAGCGCAGGCCAGCTGGGGCACACCATTCTCGATAGCGGAAAATTTTTCGAGACACTCGCATCTGGAAAAACTGTTGTGCACGGCAGCAAGGCTGAGTTCAGCCGTGTCGCAAAGTACCTCGGGCAGGCCCTTGCCTCGCTCGTGAACGTGCTCGACCCAGAGCTCATCGTGCTCTCAGGTGGCTTCGTGGATGACCGCGCCGAGCGCTTCATTCCACAGGCAGAAAAAATAATGCGCGCCCACGTGCTGTCGCCAGCATCGAGGGATGTGCGCATCGTCGGGGGCGAACTCGGCGATCTCGCAGGAGCTATTGGGGCTGCTCTGCTGGCTCAGCAGGTGCGCTGAGCGTTACTTTGGCAACGAGCGTATCAAAGTCTGGCAGATCTTTCACGCTGCGCAGGCCCATGTGCTTCATGAACTCGTGCGTTGTCTGGTAGAGCACTTGCCGTCCATCGCTCTGGTCTGCTGTCCTCGAAATGAGGCCGCGGATGAGGAGCGTGCGAAGGCTGTACTGGCAGTTCACGCCACGGATTGCCTCGATTTCTACTTTTGAGATTGGCTGGCGGTAGGCAATGATGGCGAGCGTCTCCACGGTCACGTCTGTGAGCTTCTCCCGCAATTCTGTGTTGAGGAACGCCTTCACGTTCGCAGCGTTCTCTGGGTTTGTCGCAACCTGCCACGTGCCGTTTGATTCGAGCAGCACAGTGCCAGAGTCTTTTTTATTTTGTGCAAGTTCGGCAAGTGCCGCGCTCACGGCAGCTTCGCCAACACCGAGCACCTTTGCAATTGCAATTGCGCTCAGTGGCTTGCTCGCAACGAACAAGATGCTCTCTACCTGCGACTGTAATTTTGAGGTGGTTTCCATGTGCAAAGTTTTAATTTATTTGGCTGGGCGGGGAGAAGTTTTTTCGCGCTTCGAGTCTCGTTTCTTTTGCTGTGCAGAAGCCAAGAAACGAGCCGCGCGAAAAAACTTCTACTGGATCACCCAGCATATTTTTTAATGTTAACATCTGCAAATAGACCATCTTGATCAACAACCAAAATACGCTGCTTTATGAGTTCCAGTAGTGCAAGGAACGTTACGATTACCTCGGTCTTGTCTTTTGCGCTCGTTAACAGTGAAGATAGTTTCGTCTCAATCTGCGACCCAATCAGTGTCTGCAGGTGGGCAATTTTCTCCTGAATCGAAATTGCCTCCTTGATGGTGCGCTTCGGTAAATTTGTAATCTCATCGAGAGATTTCAGCACCACCAAGATGCAGCTGTGCAGCTTGCCCACGCTCACCTCTGGGTCTGGGTAGAACGTCACCTTCTCGTCAAAGCTCACCTCGCGCTCAAAGCTCTGCAGTTGCGCTGCATCGAGCGACTTGAGGTACTTTGCAGCTTCCTTGAACTTCCTGTACACCAGAAGCCGGCTCTCTAAATCAACTGCAACCTCAGCCTCTTCTGCATCGAGCTCGAGCGTTGGCAGAATTGACTTTGACTTTATCACCAAGAGCTTTGCAGCCATTGACAGGTAGTCTGCCAGAGTCGTTGGGTCAACGTGCTCGAGCTTGCGCACGTGTGCCAAGAACTGCTCAGTGACCGAAGCAATGGCAATCTGCGTGATGTCCAGGTTCTGCTCCTCTATTAACTGGAGCAGCAGGTCGAGCGGCCCCGTGAATTGTTGTATTTTTATTTCCAAATTTTTGCGTCGTGCGTCGAGCCTTAACCTTTCAAGTTCAACTTAATGTGCACGTCTTTCAGCTGCGCCTCAGTCACCTCTGACGGTGCGCCGAGCATGAGGTCTTCTGCCTTGCCGTTCTTTGGGAACGCAATGACCTCGCGAATGTTTGGCTCATCGTTGAGCACCATGAAAATTCTGTCCAAGCCTGGTGCATTGCCAGCGTGTGGCGGCGCGCCGTAAGAAAATGCCTCAATCATGTGGCCAAACTTTGCGTCAACCCGCTCGCGCGTGTACCCTGCAATTTCAAATGCGCGGTACATTGTTTCTGGGTCACGGTTGCGCACAGCACCTGATGACATCTCGTAGCCGTTTGCCACAAGGTCGTACTGCTGTCCATTTATGGTGAGCGGGTCTTGTGTGTTGAGTGCCTCTAAACCGCCAACTGGAAGTGAGAATGGGTTGTGCTCAAAATCAATTCTGTTCTCAATGTCGCTCCACGAGTACATTGGGAAATCGTAGATCCACGCCCACGCCATGACGTTTGGATCTTTCAGCCCGAGAATGTCGCCGAGCACGCTGCGAACTTTGCCGAGTACTTTGTTGACAGCGAGTTTTTCGTCAGCGCCAAAGAAAATTATGTCGCCTGGTTCTGCGCCGACTTTCTTCACGATCTGCGCTGCGAGGTCATCACCCAAGAACTTTGTGATTGGAGACTTCAACCCATCAGTTTCAACAACTATGTACGCCAAGCCTTTCGCGCCTTCTTTCTTTGCCAGCTCTGTGAGCTCGTCAATTTGAGAGCGTGTGAAGTTGCCAGCCTGTGCGACAATTGCCTTCACAGCGCCACCGTCTTCAGTAGCTTTTGCAAACACGCTGAAGCCACAGCCTGCCACGAGCTCGCTGACATCTTTCAGCTCCATGCCAAAGCGGAGGTCTGGCTTGTCGCTGCCAAAGCGTGTCCATTGCATCTGCGTACGTAATTTTTGGAAACGGGTACTGCAGAACTTTCTTTGTAGAAAACTTTTCAGTCACGTTCTTCCACAGCTCTTCCGTGACTTCCCACACGTCTTCCTGCGTGGCAAAAGCCATTTCCATGTCGAGCTGGTAGAACTCGCCAGGCGAGCGGTCTGCGCGGGGGTCTTCATCGCGAAAGCACGGCGCAATTTGGTAGTACTTTGCAATGCCTCCAACCATGAGCAGCTGCTTGAACTGCTGTGGCGCCTGAGGCAGTGCGTAGAATTTTCCTGGGTGCAGGCGCGATGGCACCAAGAAGTCGCGTGCTCCCTCTGGCGATGAGTTTGCGAGTATCGGTGTCGTGACTTCTACAAAATCCTTGTCATCCATGAAGTCCCGGATGTAGCGCATCATTTTTGAGCGGATGACCAGGTAGCCGTGCAGTTTTGGACGGCGCAGGTCTAAGTAGCGATACTTCAGGCGGAGTTCTTCGTTCACGTTCTCATCATCGCCAATTGGGAATGGGAGAGTCTTGCTCGCGCCGAGTATTGAAATGTTCGCTGCGCGAATTTCTACAGAGCCTGTTGGAATGTTTGGGTTCACCATTTCTGGTGAGCGTTCAACAACAGTGCCGGTAACTTCTACAACGTACTCATCGTGGAGGGTTTCTGCAATTTTAAAAGCGCTTTCGCTTGCCTGCGAGTTTGCTGTAACCTGGACTAAGCCTGTGTGGTCGCGTAGGTCTATAAATATGAGGCCACCGTGATCGCGACGGCTGTTCACCCAACCTTTTACGGTAATTTCTGGATCCTTCGGAACTGCTGTAAGATCTTGTGCGAGTGTTCTTTTCATTGGTGCATTATACATTAAAATTGCGCAGAAATAAAAGTGCCCGCCGGTTAGGTTCCGGCGGGCGAGCTGATGGGAGCGTTGGATCCCTGCACCAGCAGTAGGGTGTGTGCTCTTGCTCTCTGAATGATTTCTTCGGCAGATCCATAGACGTAAGACCACGTTTCGTTGTTGAGGTTGGTTTGCTGGACGCCGCACGCTGAGAGATGAATAACCTTGTCCTTTGGGGTCCTCGCAAGTTCTGCCACGAAATCTGCTTCCCAAAGTTGAGCATCGATTTCATCCATGAAATCCTTGCCCTGTCGTTCTCCCAGAACTGCCAGGTTGATCTCGGCTACAACGCCAGGGTTCTTCACGTAGGAACACTTTACTAGAATGCACCTATAGTTCATCGCTTGCCTCCTTGGTTTGCGTGTAACAAAAACATTCTACCACTTTCCAATATATTTTGCAAATCGTCAAAAGTGCGCTACCATACACAAGAACAAACCCACACAATGAAAAAAATAGTTCTAGATTTAGAGACACAAAAAGAATTTGCAGAGGTTGGTGGCCGCGGCAAGAACCACCTCCTCAAAATTTCAGTCTGCTGCATTTACGAGTACGAAACAGGAAAGTTCAGCTCCTACACTGAAGGCGAAATCCACCGCTTGGCAGAAATTTTACAGAACACAGACCAGGTCATTGGGTTCAACATAAAAGATTTTGACTTTGAGGTGCTTCGCCCGTACCTGAACTTTGACATTCACCAGGTGCCGTACCTCGATATCATTGAGAGCGCTCAGTCGTACCTTGGCCACCGCATTGGCCTCGATACAATTGCGCAGGCAACGCTCGGCACTGGCAAGTCTGGCAGCGGGCGCGAGGCTCTGGTGTACTGGCGCAACGGCCGCATGGCAACTGCTGAAGAAGTACTGCCAAGACGACGTGCGCATCACGCGCGACGTGTACGAGTTTGGCATGGTGAACGGAAAAATTCACTACAAAGATTTCTTTGATGTGAAGAGCATTCCAGTAAAGTGGTCAGAGCCAGTGCCAAAGCAGTCTGTACAAAAGCAGGTAAGCCTCTTTTAACTAACTGAGCACGGCACTAATGTCATTCATCCTCACGCAAGGTTTCAGCATAGGTTCTGTGTACGTGCACTGGTACGGTGTGATCATGGCCATTGCCATTGTTGCCGCGTACTTTGTGGCACGCTGGCAGTTCAAGAAGAGTGACTTAGCCAGCCAGATCACCCAGGATCAGTTTGATGATGCACTGTTCTGGGTGGTTGTCTGGGGGTTTGTCGGGGCGCGCCTCTACCACGTGTTTTCATCCGGCACGTACTACCTGCTGCGCCCAGTAGAAATTTTGGAAGTTTGGAACGGGGGACTTGGCATTTACGGCGCAGTTGCCTTTGGCGCAGTCGCGCTGTGGTGGTTCTGCCGCAGGCACAAGGTGAGCTTTGGCAAACTCGTGGACGTCGCGGTTGTCGGCCTGCCGCTCGGCCAGGCAATTGGCCGCATCGGTAACTTTGTGAACTACGAGGCATTTGGCTACCCCACAAACCTGCCGTGGAAAATGTACGTGCCCCTGCAGTTTCGTCCAGAGCGCTACGCTGCGTTCTCGTACTTCACGCCAACGTTCGCGTACGAGATGGCGTGGGATTTGGCAGTGTTCTGCGCGCTGCTGTGGCTGGCGAGCCGAAAGTCACAGCTTGCCCAAAAGCTAACAGCCAAGCCAGGAAACCTGGTTCTGCTGTACGCAATCCTGTACAGCATCGGACGTTTCTTTGTCGAGTACCAGCGCATTGACAGCACGTTCATCAACTTTGGCGTGGGCGTGTTCAGGCTGAACCAGGTCGTGGCGCTCTTAATAGTTTTGGTCGCTTCAGCTATACTAGCCGTGAGGCTTCGCAAACACCATGAACCACAAGCTAGCTAGCGGCGCGTTCGCCGTACTGTTCTTGATCACCGTGCAGCTGACGTCTGCCGTTTTTAGGTTTCTGCTGCCAGCTGTGCTCGTGTACGTAGCGGCTCTCACCATGTACAGCTACCGCTACCTCTTGCAGCAAAAAGTGTACACGCCCTGGCTGCTCGTTCGAGTGCCATTGTTTGTTGCGGCGCTCGTGTGCGTGTACTTGCTGTTGCCCATTGCGAGTCCTGTCCGCAGCCTGTACCTCATCCTTGCGGCAGCGCTCTTGTACCTCGGCGAGGCAACCCTGGCAAAGGTGTCAGAGCAGGCAAACTTTTTTGCAACGCTGCTCACGTTCTTTGGCTTGAGCATTGGCCTGTTTGCAGCAAACTTCTACATGCCGAACAACACGTTCTTGGTGCTGCTGCTCCTCGGCTTGGCCACGTTCGCGGTTTGCCGCACTTCGTTCGAGCACGTGCTGCAGCCTGGTTCCGTGAAGTCTACGTACGCCAGCCTCCTCGTGGTGTGCGTCGTTGAGCTAGCCTGGTGCCTGGTGCTCCTGCCGCTCCACTTCACAGTGCTCGCCATTGTGATGCTGAACGTTTTCTACGTCCTATGGATTCTCGCGTACTACCACCTGTTCCACAACTTAACCAGTAAGAAGGTTACGTTCCACGTTGGGTTTGCCGTTGCAGTGACGTTCATTGCGCTCGTGTCAACGCCGTGGAGGTAAAATTTCTATGAACAAGAAACTCGTCACCTTCATTATACTTTCAAGTTTCATCTTCGGCGGCATTGGCGGATGGGTGCTGGTACGCTACGTGCTGCCGCGCCTGAACCAGAACAGCTTCTTCGTGCGCTGGAACCTCTTGCCGCAGACAGCGCCAATAGTGATCACGAACCAGCAGGTGGTTCACGAAGACGAGGGCACGGACAGCATTGCCGCAATCCAGCACAGCCAGCCGTGGGTGGTTGGCATTGTGTCACCGGCAAGCCCAACCCAAGGTTCTGTGCTCCAGGGAGCGGGGCTTACCCTAACGTCTGACGGGCTCGTTGCCACAACCAAAGCCGCGCTCGGCGCTGAGCTGAAAACTGGCAATACGGCAGTCGTGTTTGCAGATGGAACAGTTGGCCACGCCACTGTGGCAGCACAAGACCCAGCCAGCAACCTCGTGTTCATTAAAGTTGCAGGTGTGTCGGGCGAGCCTACAGCTTCGTTCGACGAGCCTTCCCAGCTCGAGCTGGGCGAGCGCGTCATTGTGCTGTCGCCATCGCTCGATGAGCACCAGGGAGTGGACAACCTAACGTACCTTTCGAGCACAACAGAGAACCTGAACCCGAGCACTGACTACTCAACAGACACCGTTGCAACCACGTTTGGCATTGACGGCGCGACAGGTGCCAGTGGCTCGGCCATTGTGGCGCTCGATGGCAACGTTGAAGGTTTGTTTGATAGCTCTGGCGTGATCACCTCAGATACGGTGAAGTCAGCCATGGGCACGTACTTTGCCAGTGGAAAGATTGAGCGCGAAGAGCTGGGATTGTGTACCAGTACACGCCCATTTCGCTGGCATCGCTCAACAGCGTGCCGAGTGGTGCAGCCATTGTCTCCGTTGCAAAGGGCAGTGCAGCTGCCGAAGCTGGCATTGAGGCTGGCGATGTTGTGGCCAAAGTTGGCGGCACAGCTGTGAGCTTGGCAAACTCATTCGAGAGCCTGCTGTCAGGCTACACGAGCGACCAGCAGGTGCCGCTCACCATTGTGCGCGGCAAGTCGAGCACGAACGTAGACCTTAACATGGTGGTCAAGTGAAGGGGATAATTCTATCGGGCGGCCTCGGCACGAGGCTGTACCCGCTCACGAAGGTCACGTCAAAGCAGCTCTTGCCGGTGTACGACAGGCCAATGATTTTTTACCCGCTCCAGACGCTCCTGTCTGCAGGCATCACGGAAGTTCTCATTGTCGTATCGCCAGAGCGTGCGGGCGACTACCTGCGCATCCTGGGGTCTGGCAAAGAGTTTGGCGCAAAGTTCACGTACGAAATTCAGGACAAGCCAGAGGGTCTGCCGCAGGCGTTCACCATTGCCGAGACGTTCATAGAGAAGTCTGACGTGGCTCTCATCTTGGGTGACAATATTTTCATGGATGATTTTTCTGGCGCAATTAAGAGCTTCAAGAGCGGCGCACACATTTTTGCAAAGAAAGTTCCAGATCCGCAGCGCATGGGCGTGGTGAGGTTCGACGACCAGATGCGGGCTGTTGAGATTATCGAAAAGCCAAAGGCGTTCGTCTCAGACTACGCAATCCCAGGTTTGTACCTGTACGACAGCCGCGTCGTTGAAGTTGCAAAGCAGCTCGTGCCATCAGCGCGCGGAGAGCTTGAAATCACGGACATCCACAGGTGGTACATGGAGCGCGGAGAGCTTGCGGTGAGCACCATTAACGGCGAGTGGATTGATGCAGGCACGTTCGAGTCGCTGTACAGGGCGAACCAGCTCATGCACGATACGGCAACTGCAGCTAAAAAAAACACATGAAAAAAATTACAGACCCAGTTGTGGGCGAGAGGGTACACCACGTCATTGCAATTGTTGCCGTAACGCTGCTGTCGTTCGGGGGCTTTGAGGCTCTCGCAGCTGTGAACAACTTGTACCAGCCTACCCAGTACGTGTACCTCAGCCTCGTGGTGTACGCGTTCCTCTTGCTGTGGCTCGTGTTCATTTTTGACCTGCACTTCCGTGACCGCACCACGCCACTGGCTGAGGCAGAGTCGTTTGCGCACGCGTGCCGCCTGCGGTTCGGCCACGTAGCTGTGTGGAAGAACGTTCGCCACCTGTACAACAGCGCCATGCTGCCTGGTATTATTTACTGGGGCACGGTGCTACTGGTCGGCATAAACTTTGGGCACGTCGAGCTGCAGCAGGCCATCATCGTTACATCCTCTGTTGCGCTCGTCGTTTGCTACACGCTGTTCAAAGAAATTTTCCGCACCAAGAACCTGCCAGTTTCAAACGCTCGCTTCCTGCTGCTCTACTACGCAAAGCTGTACGCGTCGTGGCTCGCGTACGCAGCTGCGCTCGGCGTGGTTTGGTACTACTGCTTCCCACCTGCTGCGTTCTACACGCTCGCCTTTGCGGTGACGTTCACGCTCAAGTACCAGGCGCTGTACCAGTACAACAGCCTGAACTTCCGCAACGTGGCGCTCGCCGCGCTCGTGGCGCTGGCAATGGCAAGCGTTTCGTACTTCGTGTTCGCATTCTGGAACGTCAACTACTTCTCAGCAGGGCTGCTCATGACTGCAATCTACAACCTGGCGTGGGGCCTGTTCTTCCACTCTGTGAACAAAAACTTTACCCGAGACAACGTGTTCGAGAACCTGGTCATCTTCGTCATCATGCTGGTGCTCGTGTTTGGCACCACAAATTTTGCAGAACGAATCAGCCGCTGCTAGTGCCACCAGCTCACCAAGAGCATTGTGCCCACTGCGATGAGCAGAACGGCAATGTGAGAACCCTTTACTATATCTTCTGCTGTCATCCCTCGGTTTTTTATAGAGTGAATAAAATCGCCAATCAGGAAGATTGCGAACACAGTGCCGAACACCACGGCAATGCCTTTGAATACACCGTAGAGGTCTGCATTGGAAAGGCCGCCCGCGCTAGACGTTTGCTGGATTGGAATGCTTCCGAGCGGCGTGCTCGCTGAGCTGCTCTTGCCGTTTGGAGCTGTTGCCGTGACCACAATGCTCTGGCCTGCTAAGCCCGTGTGCTCTGGCAGCAGGAGCGTGCCAGAGTAGGACGTTGGTTCACCAGACAGGCTGGCTGACTGTCCGTTCACCGTGGCGCTCACGCTCGCAACGTCGCCACCAACGTTCACGCTCACGTCGAGGGCAGTGCCAGTTCCCAGCGCGTAGGCAGCAAGCTTCATTGACTGCGCGTCAACGCTCGGCGCATTGAGCGCCGCTGTCGTGGCAGCCTGAACAGCTGGTGGCACAGACGTCGAGACATCCACAGAGTACGGTGCACTCGTTGCGCTGCCATCTGCGAGGACTGCCACAAACACGTGCGTGCCGTTCTGGAGGCCACGCGTAATTTTTGGTGAAGTCGCCGGTTGCGTTGGCCGTCACCGTTTCCCGTCCCACGTTTGGGAAAGCAGTGTCTGAAATTGTGACACTGGAGTTTGGTGCAGCTGTGCCGGCAAGCGTCACGTTGCTGCCGTTGCCTGTCTGCGTTGCACCTGTCAGTGCAACTGACGGCAACACAACAGGTGCTGGAGTTGGCTGAGCAGGGGACAGGCGCCCGGAGCAGGGGACAAGGTCGCCGGAGCAGGGGACAGTACGCTGCTTGGCGTCGGCGTGACTGTTGGCAGAGGCGTAGTTTTCTGGGCTGGCGTCGGCGTTGGCTTAGGTGCAGGCGGCGCAGCTTTCTGCACCACGGCGAGCGCACCAAACTCATTTGCAATTGAAATCGAGTACTGTCCCTGGCTCGTGTTGCCGCTCGCAACCCCAGCACCTTGGTCTTGGAACGCTGGGTTCAGAATGTTCGTGCGGTGCTCTGGGCTGTCCATCCATGCAGACATGAGGCTGTCTGTGTCAGGAAAGTTTATGGCAAGGTTTTCTCCGAGAATTGTGTACGGCGTGTAGCCGTCAGCAACGTCTGTTGGCCAAATGTAGTTTCCGTCAGGGTCTTGGTGGGCAAAGTAGTCTCTGGTGATCATGTCCTGCGCTTTGTAGGCTGCAGCTTCTGCTAGGTCAGAGTTGTAGTTTAGGGTGGGGATGCTCCTGGTTGAGCGTTCATTGTTGACACCCGCGCTCACGCTCTCGGGCGTAATGTCAGAGGCACTGGTAAAGATTGAGCCAAGCCCAAGGCGGGTGAAGAGCAAAAGTGCGGCTATGCCCGCTAAATAGTAGTTTTTATTGATGTTTTGCACGTGTTTATTATAAGGTAAAACGTCGCTTTTTGGTACTTGACAAAAGTATAATACTATGTTAACATTGGTTTGTTAAACCTATAACTATGGCAAACCTTCCACAGGGGACAAACGATCTATACAACTTGCTGGGTGGCGTGGTTCATCCGAGCCTTGCCACTGATGCCAATGCCACTGCCCCTACTGAGCAGCCTTCTGGAATGAAAGAAATAACAGAGCCTGTTACTCCTGCCAAGCCAAGCGTTGCGGGTAAAATTTTCCGCGAGGTGTGGGTGTATGCACTGGTCTTCATTGTTGCGCTCGCATTCTACTTTGGCGTTGTGACCAACAGCTTTTCTGGTTTTACCAACACGGTGAAGTCTTGGCTGCCCGGTGCTGCAAAAACAGCGCAGCAGCAAACAGCCCAGGTGGCCGCAACGAGCGAAACCCCAAAGCTCAGCGCAGCTCAGCTCGCAGCGTACAACACGTGGATTGAGAGCTACTTCTACGACGTGTCAGACCCGAGCATCCTTGATCCAAACAACGACATTTCAGGTGGCGGCCTCACCAACTACCAAAAGTACCTGCTCGGCCTGAACCCACGCGTCCAAACAACGCTCGCAGGTTCAAGCATGACAGATGCACAGGCGCTCATTGCGGGCATTGACCCTCTCACGGGCGAAGCCTGTCACATCACAGCAGAAGCAAATTATTGCCTCGAGCATTGACCTTGAAGAGATTTCAAACAAGCTGACGCTCGATGCAATGCAGGCGAGCGGCGGCGAGCCAGAGGTTGCAGGTGCATCGACGTCTGCTGGCGTGAGCGGCAGCACTGGCCCAACGCCAACGCCACTGCGCGGTGACGTGACCATTGACCAGACAAAGAACGGCACGCTCAGCGTGCCAAGCCTCGGCATTACAGCGCCGCTCATCTTCACGCAGAACGCAAGTGACCTCCTCAGTGATTTGCCGAACGGCGTTGTCCACTACCCAGGCACTCCGCTGCCGGGCGACATTGGCACATCGTACATTTCTGGCCACTCGTCTAACTACTCATGGATTCCTGGAAAGTACAATAAAATTTTCTCCACGCTCAACAACCTGAAGGCTGACGACTCGTTCAGCATCACGGTGACAGACACAGCGGGCAAGACAGTGACGTACGACTACGTCGTGCTCGACAAGGGCATCTTCACTGCAACAGACCAGCAGCAGTTTGCCAATATTGGCAAGTCAACCGTGGCGCTCTCAACTTGTTGGCCAGTGGGCACATCGCAGAACCGCCTCGTCGTGTTTGGCGAGTTGACCCAGGTTGAAGAGTAGAGTACGATTTTAGGTTGGTTTTCGTCGGCACCCAGGTTTCGCTAGAGCTTAGAGCTCCGCACAATTAATAGAGAGTGGTTTGTGCGGGGTTCCGTAGCTTTCGCGAACTGTGGCAAGCACCACAGTTTCGAGAGCGGCAATCAAGTTGAAATGTTCTGAGGAGGACAAGTTCATGGAAAAGAAAAAAACGCGAAACTATCTCGCGACGGTTAACCAAGCCGTTGCATTGCTAACGCTTATGGTTTTTGTGCAGGCACAGGTCGTGCTTGCGCAACAGCCAATTCAAACAACAGCCGCTCGTCCCGATTCTCGACCGAAAGGCAAAATGATCGGCAGATGTTTGCAGCCGGCGCAAGATCCGGACGGGAAACTGTATGGAGCCTTCAAGGCGTGCATGCAGGCACAGCGTGCTGAAGCCTCCCCTGATGCAGGGGAGCAGATTGGCAGCTACAATCCGTCCCAGGCAGCTTTGTCTGCCGCAGCAAGCACTCCAGCGGATCGCGCAGTACGGGTTCGGCAAGTGCCGGCAACGGCGCCGACTCTGGCTCCCAAAACTGTCACGCTGACGGATAAAGGGGTTGAGGTCACCTGGCCTATGCCTGCGAATCCGAATGACTTTACGCAGGAAGTGCAGGCAGAGATACTGAGTATCACGAAGAAGGCTGCCTGTATGGACGACAAGGTTCAACAGGAGTACAAGGGGGTAATTGATTCCTCGCCCCGCATCCACCAGGTCATGCTGGCTCGTGCTCGCGCCTGGTACTCAAAGTACAAGAACCAAGCTTGTCAGAAGGCCAACGTATCTTCATCTGAGACAACCATGACGGTCGTAACTGACCCGAATTGGTACAAGTCAGATCAGTCCTACGAGCACTGGAACGTGGTTGACAACGACTACCTCCGAAAGCATACCACCAGGGAAACTGCTGGTCTGTATGGCGGCTTCACCACAGCTCGCACCCCAGCGGAGTTCAAAGACATGCTGGACGAGCTCATGGCAGACAAGGATCGAAGCGAGAAGTTGGAAGGCTACCTGCGTGGAGTCCGAGATCAAAAGCTTACCCAAGCTCAGATGGACGAGTTCATCCAGAAACTGCACAACGGTGAATACACCGTCGAACCAATGGCAGCTGCATACTACGCTAACTACGGAAGGCAAGGAATCGTGAGCGAGAACTTCGCGTACGTTCCGAAACCTGCAGAGAAGCCATTCCTGGTTGCCCGCGTAAGGTTAGACAACGCGGATAGTTCGGGGTACTTCTACATGGATTTGCTGCAAGTTTGCCTCAACGGAGCACCTCCTGTAACGATGTCTCAGTTTCGTGCAGAGGGCGACAACTTTGTGGTGAATGCTGGCAAGCCACCCGTTACGACAGATTGGCCGCACATCTCGCTCACCAAGCGGGTTAACAAGACGGCGACAGGTTCGTTCAAATTGACGGAAACCGTCTTCGCCCAACAAAACGAGAGCAGCGTGTTCTTTCTGCTCACGTTTCGCAACGCCGGACCAACGACCTCGACGGGCAACGTTCTCTGTGATCCTGCTGTCCCTGGGCGCATCCCAGCCGACAGTATTGCACAGGAACTAGCCAGTCCTCAGTGTATGAAGCTCCCCGATGTTCTTCCAGGAATGGAAGAAGTTCGCAGGGCTGAGTACAAAGTGGACACGACGCTCAAGGTCGTGACCACGATTACCAATACTGCGACGGCGACAAACTCGAACCAGCAGAAGGTTCAGGATCGGGCGTTCGTTACATTCGTTCCCGCTCCTCCGCCTCCTACAGTCATCACGGTTCCCGCGCCGCCTACCAGCTGCGCGCCGAGCTGCTTTGGACTGCTGTCGACAACTGCCCGCTACGCTGTGCCGCAAGGTCAGCCAGTGGACATCTACGTCAGTCCTGACTTACCAAACTCAGGGCAGACAAAGGTACTTCGCGCAACAGTAAGCCTGGATGAAACAGGCGATGATGGTAAAAAGCAGAAAGAGGTCAAGATCGGCCACGGAGCGAGCTCGAAAACCTTGAAGGTCGGCGAAGTGCTTTCCTTCGAAATGTTTCGCCAGCCCGCAGGTGACGTGAGAGAGTTTCTGGAATCTCCAGAGCTCACGCCAGGGTACTATACCCTGCAAGTCACGTTCTCAATTAACGGCACTTTGATGGTATGCCCGATGAAAGTCTGGGTACCAAAGAAGGGGATGTCGAAGTGGGTTCCTGTGCTGACCTTTGTTGGTGGAGTTGCAGTTGGCTTTGGCCTGAGCTACTTTATTGGTGGCGCAACGCACATTTCTACCATCGTTGGCACGAAGCCAGTAGGAACTGCTTTGCAAAGCATCACGAACGGGATTCGTCCAATAATCCCAATCCCATAAGGCAGCCGGCCAAGATCCTTTCCATGAACAGATGAAGTTAAACTAGGGAGCACATTCAAGCCAACCAGCTTGTTGTGTGCTCCCACCTTTTTTCAAAAACTTCAAAAAGCATTGTTTCCAGACACATAAAATGGCTTAAATAAGCGATTTTATATGCTTGTGGGCAATAAACCGCAAGGGCTCTTCTAGGGCTTGACATATCGTTAATTATTATGTATAATAGTTTATAAGTTTTGAATTTAACAAGGACACACTATGAACAAGGTAATTTCTACAATCAAGGGTTTTGGAAAGGCAAGGTACGCTATCCTTGCTATTGGCGCTTTTGCATTCATTGCAATTGGCGTTTCGAGCGGCGCACAGCCAGCTAAGTCTGATACGTGCACGCAGATCGCAGTGCCACAGACGCCTGCGTTCAACGTCTGGCCTCTGACGTTTGATAACACAGTGCCGTGCGCTGACCTTCCCATGATTGATGCAGCCGATGCGAGCTCAACAGGCCGCAACGCGCGCTACAGCCAGAGCCAGGCAGAGCACGATGCAGGTATCCAGGTGAACCCTGGTGACTACGTCACCATTTCAGTCTACTTCCACAATGGCGCAACACCTGATCCGTCACTCATCTCGCAGACAACTGCGCAGAACGTGGTGCTCTCCACTTCGTACAATGCTGACGCAGCAACAACGCACACTTTTTCAGCTACCATCACAACCAGCAACGGCGCAGGTGCAAACAGCTCTGACCCAGCTCGTGGCGGCAACATTACCTTGAACAGCTCTGTCCCAACAACCATCCAGTACGTTCCTGGTTCAACAAGCATCAGCGGTGGTTCTGGCAACCACGCACTGCCAGACGGCATTGCCAATGGATCTGTGAACCTCGGCAGCATTATGGCTTGCTGGAACTACTCTGGAACTGTCCAATACCAGGTTCAAATTGTTGCAGTGCCAGTTGTGACGCCAACACCAACGCCTACGCCAACGCCACCAGTGTGCACAATCTCAAACACTCCTGCGGTAACTGGCCAGCAGGGCTTCAATCCAACCACAAACGTGTACACAACGAACGAGGTTTACCCAAACGAGTACCTTGTGCTCTACGGCAGCAGCTTTGGATCAAACCCAACTCTCAGTGGTTTGCCAGCAGGAGCTTCTGAATCGTACGGCAGCAACACGCAGATAAACGTGCAGCTTGGAAGCTACACTGGTCCGTACAACATTACGGTCAATGGCAATGTTGGCTGCGCAGGCACGGCAACAGGTACAATTATTCCAGTGGCTGTTGTAACCCCAACGCCTACGCCAACGCCAGTTCCTCAAACCTGCACTGTCTCGAACATTGTGTCAGGCCAGCAGGGCTTTAACCCATCGACAAACACCTACAACGACACTGTAATCTCGCCAAACGAGTGGCTCGTGCTGTACAGCAACGGCAGCAACTTTGGATCAAACCCAACATTGAGCGGTCTGCCAACAGGTGCGACTGTGACCTACACCAGCCCAGGCCAGATCAACATTGAGCTCGGCAGCTACACAGGCTCTTACAACATCACCATTGCCAACGGCGTTAACGGATGTACGGGAACTGCGAACGGAACAATTACCCCAGTGGCAGTTGTAACCCCAACGCCTACGCCTACCCCAACGCCAACTCCAGTGCCTACCTACGCACAGCTGCAAATTAACAAGCTGGTGCAAGATAAGAACTACGCAACCTCTTACGCAAAGAGCGTGAATGCATACCCTAACGATGTTGTGAACTACCAGGTCACAGTGCAGAACGTTGGAACCGCAGCTGCAACGGGCACGTACCTTTCAGACCCAATTCCAGCAGGTATTACCTACGTTGGTGGCACAACCACCGTGAACGGTGTGGTCGCCTCTGATATCACAGCTGGCAACTTGAACCTCGGCACGCTGCAGCCAAACCAGACAGACACAGTCACGTTCTCTGCCACTGTTCAAAACACGGGCAGCACTGGCAACACAATTCAGAACACTGCAACTGCGAGCGCCTCAAACGCTTACTCAGTGCAGAGCAGCGCATCTGTCTTTGTCCAGACCACTGGCACGGTGAGCATCACGCAGTCAAAGAGCGCGTACAACAACTCGCTCGGCGTGAATGCTACCACAGAAGCTGCACAGCCTGGCAACCTCATTACGTACACGCTGACAGTTGCGAACAACGGCACTGTCCAGGCAACTGGCTACACCGTGAGCGATGATTTGAGCAACGTGCTCCAGTTCGCATCACTCGTGAGCGCAAACGGCGGCAGCCTGAACGGCAGCGTCATCAGCTGGCCACAGGTGAGCATTGCACCTGGCAGCTCTACTGCAGATACCTTTGAGGTTCAGGTGAAGTCAAACACAAACTTCTACGGCAACCAGCAGATGGTGAACACGTTCGGCAACACGGTTGTCATTCCGCTCGCGAACATTCAGCCAATCTACATCCAGCCTCAGCAGCCCCCAATCTACATTCAGCAGCAGCCACAGCCTGTCTACATCCAGCCTCAGCAGCCGATCTTGCAGGTTCAGCCAGCGGTGCAGCAGCCACAGGTTTTGGGCGCAACGTTTGTTGCCCCAAAGACAGGTGCAGACGCTGAAGTCGCCTACGCATTCGCAGGATTCGTGACAACAGCTACGGCAGCAATTCGCAAGCGTACATGGCTAACTAAACTGTTCAAGAAGTAGAGCAAAACCAAAAGTACCCAAAGAAAAACAGCTCCCTTGTGCTGTCCTCGCATTTCTGCTAATCCGCTTCGCGGCTTGCAGAAATTGCTGTGGAGGCACTGCGGGAGCTTTTTTCTTTGGGCACAACTTATGGTAGTATCTACTTATGAAACTCTCAGTAGTAATTCCTGCATACAATGAGGAAGCTAGGATAACTGAAACTTTGCTCGACGTTGGAGCGTACTTACAGTCGAGTGGCTACGAGTACGAAATCATCGTTGTTGTAAATGGCTCCAGCGATAAAACGTACGAAGTCGTGCAGCAGCTCTCTGGTTCTAAGGTTCACAACATTTTTGCCATGAACTTGCAAAAGGGCGGCAAGGGCAATGCCGTGAAGCAGGGGATTCTAGAGCGGGCAACTGGCGATGTCGTCATGTTCATGGATGCTGACAACGCAACGCCAGTTTCTGAAGTTGAAAAGTTTCTGCCGTTCTTCAAGCAGGGCTACGACGTGGTGGTGGGGTCTCGCTACCTTGACCCAAAAACCGTGAAGGTTGCACAGCCGCTCTACAGAATTGTCTTGAGCAGGATGTCAAACTTGCTCATACGGGCGCTCGCCGTGCCGGGAATTAAAGACACGCAGCTCGGCTTCAAGGCTTTCAGCGCAAAGGCAGCAAAGGATATTTTTCGGTTCGTGACCATTAGCCGCTGGGGCTTTGACATGGAGGTGCTCACCATTGCTGAAGCGCGTGGCTACAAAATTAAAGAGGTAGCCGTTTCTTGGACAGAGCACGGTGGCGGCCACGTGCCGCTCAAGGCGTACGTGGAATCCTTTGAAGATTTGCTCAAAATTAAATTCAAGGCAATACGTGGTGACTACACTAAGTAGCTCGGCAAGAAAACTTTGCGCAGTGTTGCTGGTAGGTGTGATCGGCTTTGCCGGCGCACCATTTTTGTCGTACGCCGCCGCCGTGCAGAGCGTGCAGCCCGTTGAGACCGTTGTCGTGAAGCTCGGGTCTGTCAGTGCCAGCACACTGGCAGAAAATCCTCGCATTCTTTCAATGCAGAAACTTTTTGTTGACCCCCAAGATTCCGAGTTTGCCGACATTTACGAAGTATCAACAACCTACACGCCTGGACAAATTGAGGAAGCCTACCCCGTGGCGTACGCACAGGCAACCGCGCCAGTTCAAGAGAGCTTCACCTCTGTGAACAACCCAGGCTTCAGCACAGACCCAACAGACCCAACGCACCAGTGGGGGCTTTTAAAGGCAGATTTTCCAGATGCGTGGGACATTCAGAAAGGATCTTCCAGTATCAAGGTTGCCGTCATAGACACTGGCATTGACGGCACGCACCAGAGCTTGGACGCAGGCCAAGTGGTAGCTGGCTACAATTTTCTTACGCAAACCATTATTCAGCCATCGGTAGATTCTGACGACAATGGGCATGGCACGCTGGTCGCCGGCGTCATTGGCGCAACGCCGAACAACTTCCGCGGCATAACAGGCGCAGACTGGTACGTGTCCCTCATGCCGCTCAAGGCGCTGGACTCAACAGGCTCTGGCAATTCAGCAGACGTTGCAGCTGCCATTGTGTACGCGGCTGACCACGGCGCGAACGTCATCAACATGAGCTTCGGCGGCACTGGCTTTGCCAATGACACCACGCTCTCGAGCGCCATCAGCTACGCGTACAGCAAGAACGTGGTGCTCGTGGCAGCAGCTGGCAATGATGAGACAGGCTCTGGCAATGACCTCGATACATCGCCAGAGTTTCCTGTGTGCGACAACAGTGGCCAGGGCGAAATCATAGGCGTGGCAGCAACAGACATCAATGACCTGAAAGCTTCGTTCTCAGACTTTGGCAAGACGTGCGTCACCGTGAGTGCGCCTGGAGACCACATTCTGTCTACCATAAGCTTTGATCCAAACACGCATGCCCCAGCGCCAAATTCTTACGTGTACGCTGCTGGCACGTCGCTCGCCGTGCCGTTCGTGGCCGCAGAGGCTGTGCTCATTGAGGCGCAGTTCCCGGGCATCAGCGCTGCTGCTGTGCGTGATAGAATTGTGCGCTCTGCTGTATCCATTGATGAGCTCAACACCACAGAGTGCAACAGTGGACCGTGCGCGGGCTTGCTGGGCAGCGGCGAGATTGATGCGTTTGCGGCACTCAACCCAAACCTCGTGCCAGCCATACCTGATGGAACGCTGGTCACAACAGCAGGTCCAGGCCAAACAATTTACTACGTATCTGGCGGCACAAAAGAGCCTGTGTCGAGCTTTGTGCAGGGTGAACGCTTCAGCGGCACGGCGCCGACAATCGTGCAGCAGTACCAGCTGGATGCCATTCCAACAGGATCGTACGCAATGCCAACTGACGGCACGTTCGTGAAGACCTCTGACAGCAACACAGTGTACGAGGTGGACAGCGGTAGCAAGCACCCTGTCACGTACCAAGTTTTCTTGGAGCGGCAAGTTTCGGCCCAGCAGGTGAACGTCGTCAGCGATGCGGAAGTTTCTTCTTGGCTCACCACGACGTTCTTCCCACCGACTGAGGGAACGTTGGTGAAGACAGCGTCAAACCCAACTGTGTACTGGGTGCTCAGCGGCTTGCTGCACCCCGTGGACTACGCGTTCTACGTGCAGCGCGGCTTGAAAGTTTTTCCAATAATGGTCATGTCGAGCAGTGATTTAAAGAGCTTTGCACAGGGCAACTCATACGTTGAGTAGTGTGGTAGAATGAAAATGAAAGGCAAAACAAACATGGGTAAGCTACGTTCAACAATTGCTGTGCTCTTGGTGGTCGCTAACGTTTGGCGGCTACGCGCTACAGGCGCTGGCTGACTTTGACCCAGGCAACCTCATTTCAGACAGCGCTTTTTCAGACACGCAAACGTTTGGCGGCGCAGCTGGCATCCAGCAGTTCTTGGCCGCAAAGGGGAGCGTGCTCGCAAACACGAGCCCA
The DNA here is from genome assembly GCA_963840645.1 of Candidatus Doudnaibacteriota bacterium. GTDB lineage: Bacteria > Patescibacteriota > Doudnabacteria > UBA920 > VMFF01 > CAWIZL01. The sequence continues at coordinate 198,079 of CAWIZL010000004.1, read as the reverse complement.
TCGTTCCTGCTCATGCTGAAAGAGCCACAGGAAGATTTAATAAAGAGCGCGCTGAATGACCCAGAGCCAAGCCTGCCGCAGCTGCGCACGGCAGCGCAGTTAATTTGGGACGCATCACAGGAGAGTGGATTGAACCCGCAGGTGATTGTGGTGACCATGGAAAAAGAGCAGAGCCTCATTGATGGAACGTTTGACAATAACACTGACTTACAGGGCGCGCTCGATTTTGCCATGGGCTTTGGGTGTCCAGATTCTGGTGGCTGTGGCTCACTGTACCAGGGCTTCTACTTCCAGCTGTTCGGGAACTTAGATGCACAGGGCAACCGCTACCTTGGAGCGCCTGAGTCGCTCATGAGGAGCTTCAACACGCCAGGTGGCCGTGGCCCAATGGTGGATGTAAACAACAACGCGTTCGGCTCGCCGCTCATCACAGTGTCTGGCGTTGGAGACACGATCAACGTGCAGAACACGCAGGGACCGCCGAACAACGCAGCCCCAGTTCAGGCTGTGACGCTTGGCGATTTGGCAACAGCTGCGCTGTACCGCTACACGCCGCACGTGTACAACGGCAACTACAATTTTTGGAAATTTTTCACAGAGTGGTTCCAGTACCCGAATGGCACGCTGCTCCAGAACGGCACGCTCATTTACATAGTGCAGAACGGCGAGCTGTCGTTTGCGCCAACGTTCGTGCTCGAGGCAAAGGGGATTAACCCTGCCACAGTCAGCATCACGCAAATTTCGCCAACAGAGTTTGCAAGTTTAGATAAAGGGCCAACGCTCGCGCCGCCTGACAACACGATGGTCAGCATCAGCGATGACGCTGCCCACGAGACGTACGTGTTCGAGAGTGGCGTGCGCCACACAGCTTCTACTTTTGTGCTCAAGCAGCGCGGGCTGAACGTGGTGAACGCTCTCAGCGTGACGACTGCTGATGCAAACCTATTCCCACTTGGCAACCAGCTCACACCATCTGACGGCACTGTGGTGAAAGGCGATGGGTCTCCAAACATTTACGTTGTGCAGGGCGGCCAGCTCATGCTGCTCACGCCGTTCACGTACCAGCAGTACGGCTACAACAGTGCTCCGCCGTTCGTGCTGCCACAGGCAGAGGTGAACTCGTACACGCAGGGTGGGTTCTTGCTGCCAAAAGATGGAACGCTCATCAAGTACGCCACGAGCCCAGAGGTGTACGAAATTCAGGAAGGCTTCTTGCACCCAATTTCAGGCACAGTGTTTGGCTCGATGGGTTCAGCTTTGCGAACGTTGTGACAGTGAAGCCCACTGAGGTTTCATCTGCTGCGCTCGGACCATTCGTTGCGCCGCCAGATGGCACGTACTTCACCACAACAGAGCTCGGCACGTACTTCCTGTACTCAAACGGCACAAGCCACTCTATATCAAAGTTCGTTGCACAGCAGCGCGGTGTGGCCAAGAAAGCTGTGACACTGTCGCTCGAAGAAGAATTGGATTTGACTGCTGGCAGCCCGCTGCCGCCAGTTGACGGGACTTTAATTAAGGGCGATGCATCTACTGCAATCTACGCAATTGTGAAAGGTCAGAAAACTCCGCTCACGTACGCGCAGTGGAAAACAACGTACAAGTTGAAGGCGCCTACTGTTTTGCCGCAGGCTGAGGTGGACAGCTACCTGCTGCCATCAGCGCAGAGCGCGGATCAAGCGGGGAGCTAGGAGCGCCGGTAGTTAGTAGAAGTATTAAATAGAAGCTTCGAGCAAAAAAGCACTGTAAAAGGTGCTTTTTTATTAAGCCATAGCTATTGACAAAAAGCAAGTATCCATGTTATACTTTTGATAGCTACAGACAGTAGCGAAAGGTTAAGGAGGCATTACAAAATGAGAAAGTCTTACAAGAATCCGTTGGTTTGGTCGGCGGTCGTTGCGGGCTTGCTGGTGGCCGCTCTCGGGCAGGGTATCACGATGATGCTCCACGCATCCGATTGGGCGCTCCTGTTCTACAACTTCGTGCCAGGCGGCCTGTTCATCGCCGCGCTGTTCTCGGCCTGTGCGCTCGCCAACTACATCGGCAGCCACTTCTGCGTCGAGAGGAACTTCCCGAACTGGCTGCCGTCGCGCATCGTACTGTTCGATGCCCTGATCGCATTCGTGATTCTGGGAACCGCCATGGTGTTCGGCATCGAACACAGGTGGGCTGTGTGGCTCCTCTGCGGAGGCACTGCTGCACTCGTGCTCTCCGTTCCAGTCGCGTTCTTCATCCGCGGCATGGCGATGCCGACTGAGTACGATTCGTAACGACCGAACTCAACAACCCGCTCGCAGAGATTTATTTCTGCGAGCCCCACCTCAGGAAATCAGTCTCTGGTTTATTGAGGTGGGTCAATCTCAGGTCTGGATCCAGAGACCTAAAAGTACTGGAAGTTTTCGCCCTTAAGGAGGGTTTACTGTGAAGAATTCTACGATAGTTGTAGTAGCTCTTTTGATCTTAGGTGGCTTGGTAGGATCGAAGCTTTTTATCGACCACTATTACAGCCAACTCGCGCAGAAGCGTGCGCAAGAGGTTGCAACCCGAAATCTGTATAGGGGTGCGACTACGGAGTACGACGTAGACATTGAGGAGATACTGGGTAAGGAGCACCACGACTACGAGGTGTCGCTCCACCAAATTGCAGGCCGAACTTCCATCACGGGAATCTACAGCGGCGAGCCTAACAGCATGTACCTCCGCCAGGTGGTTCTGTGCGGCGACGATCCAAAGCGCAGCAGCGGTTGCAACGTTATCACGTTCAAAGATCGGGACGCGGCAAAATGGAAAGCCAATTATCGAGACGAGTACGGGGTCAGCATACAACCGCCCAGCGAACAGAAAGTGAACCTCACCAAGAAGACATTGAGCGGGGTATTCCCAAAGCTCATGGACAAGGCTCACCTGATCAATACAACGAGCTACCACCCATACGAGAAGGGGTATAAGCCCCTGGGTTGTCCGCTCAATGATTGTTTCGCGCGCAGCGGAGATCGATAGCGCACTATCTCAGTGCTACCATCTTGCCAGCGCAAGAAGTTCATAAGCCTTCACAGCAGCCGGAGTAGTAAGCGGCAAACTCGGGTGTTCTCTCATAGAACGCCCGCTCACCTCAGAAAATCACCCGATGGTTTATTGAGGTGGGAGCAATCCCTGTGGTTCTTTCAAAACAGAATACCTCCAGTAAATCCTGACCGCAAGGCAGGTGTGGAACGAGGGTACAATCATGGGTATAAACGACATGCACTTTACGGCACCGAATCTCGGCCAAACATCTCTGCGGTTCGGGTATGACTACGTCATGCTAAAGTTCGGAGAGGATACGTGCGTGAAGTGTAATAGCGGCGATATAGCGTACGAGGCAGTCCTCCGAACTCTGGGGGACAACGTCAACGTCGTTATACTCATCGAGGGCGAGTGTTGTTCAGAGAGGATGCTCCGACAGATCCAGATTCTCGGCGGCACGATAATCGCCAGCAGCAAAGCCTACAACCTCGCGGGGTACTCCGATGGAATCAGGTTCTACGACCCTGAGACCATGCAGAGTTTTCCCGAGAAGTTCGAAAAGCTGCTCGCCAAGGCGCGCAGCCGACCAGCGGCCAGCCTGACCAGCTAAGGAGGTCGATTAGAGCCATCACCAAAGGAGGTGATAACAGTTTATTCGTGAAGATCGCAGAGGAGAGACACCACGTGTCCTCCTCTTTTTTGTGCAATTTTTAAAATCTTAATTTTTTTGCTACTTAGAGCTTAACTTGGTAAAATAGCTCCATGGATAACGAAGCAACCAGCACGTCATTTTCACCAGTCATAGCTCCTGTCCTGCAGCCAACAGGCAAAGTTGGCCGCAACGTCTTCTTTTTAATAGCATCAAAAGTTTTAGCAAGCATTCTGGTATTCCTGGCATACGCAACTTTGTTCCGATACCTCGGCACGTACGCGTCTGGGCAGTTCCAGTTCTCGCTCGCGTACGTCACGCTGTTCAGCGTCGTGGTATCTTTCGGCTTAGAGACGCTCGTCATCAAGCAGGTGAGCGAGCACCCAGATCGCGCAGGTGAGTACATGGGCACTTTTTTTGCAGTCGAGGTTTATATTTCACTCATCGTGTTCGCAGCGCTCGTTGCCATTGCTTTTGCTGCTGGCTACGACCCACTTGTGCGCATGGCAATTATTGTTGGCGGAGCTGGCATGTGCCTTGATGCGCTCGACATTCCAATGACAGCTGTCATTTCTGCGCACCAGGACATGGGCATCCTTGCCACAATGAACTTTACAGACTCTGTGGTGAACGCGCTCTTCATTTTCTCAGCAGTGCTCTTCCACAAGTGGATTGTGTTCCTTGCGTTCGTGCAGCTGGCAAACGCAGTCATCCACCTGGTGGTGTACCTTCGCGTCACGCACCGGTACGTGCCAGGGTACAAACTTTGGATACATTTTCGCTACCTAAACTGGGACAAAACCTTGCGCATCATGCGGGATGCGCTGCCATTCGGCATGCTCGTTGGCTTCAGCATTATCTACAACAAAATTGACGTGGTTATTCTGGCGCACATCCGCGGCTACGCAGAGACAGGGCTGTACACGTCAGCATACAAGTTTTTTGATCTGCTCTCGTTCGTGCCTGGCACTATTTCATCTGCCCTCTACCCATTCTTCTCATCGCAGATGAAGGCTGGGAACTTGGTAGCTGTGCGCACGTACCTTGAGCGGTACACTAAGCTCATGCTCGGTCTAGGTTTGCCAATTGCTGTTGGCGGACTTGCGGTTGCACCGCGCATGATGCTGCTGCTCGGCGGTCCGCAGTTCTACGGCGGCTACCCAGCGCTGCAGATTATTGTGTTCGGAACAGCGGTGCTCTTCACGTACGGTGCCGTGAACAGCCTGATGATAAACCAGCTGACGCGCTACGCAGCAGCAATCACCTTCATCAACATTTTTATAAACACAATCGGCAACATTTTGCTCATTCCGCACTTTGGCTTCAAGGCAGCAGCTGCAATGACAGTTGCCTCTGAGGTGTTCCAGGCATCGTGCTACTTTTACTTTGTGCAGACGCGCATCGTGAAGTTTTCTTTCTGGGCAGGTACGTGGAAGGCAGTGCTCGCAGCTGCTGTGATGCTTGCCGTAATCTGGCCACTGCGGAACGACAGCTTGGCAGTTACGTTGCCGCTCGGTGCCGTTGTGTACGCGCTCGTGGCACTGGCAACAGGCTTTGTGAGCCGCGCAGACATTGATTCTATTAAGAACCTCAGGAGGGCAGCAGCATGACCATTGCCATAGAAGCAGAGCGTGCAAACCACGGCAGGCCAACTGGCGTTGAGCACTACGCAAAGCAGCTCATCAAACACTTGGCAGAAGTTGATAGCGTGAACACGTACGTGCTGTACTTGCGCACAGAGCCTCAAGAGTGGATGGCGGCACTGCCACCAAATTTTTCATGCAAGGTAATCCCGTTCCCAATTTTCTGGACGCAGGTTCGCGTGTCGATAGAGGTGCTGCTGCACAGGCCAGACGCGCTGTTCGTCATGGCGTCTGCACTGCCAATCATCCACCCAAAAAATTCTGTTGTGACAATCCACGACCTTGGCTGGGCGTACTACCCAGAGACGTTCGGCACGGCAATGCGCTGGTACCTGAAGTTCTCAACGTGGTACGCGTGCAAGTTTGCCAAGAGCACCATCGCGATTTCTGAGCAGACGAAGAAGGATTTAATTGCGCGCTACAACCTGGCACCAGAAAAAATAAAGGTGGTGTACCACGGGTTTGATCCGGGCGAGCTTTTGGCAGGCGCAGGTGAAGACCCAGACACGCGGAAGATTTTGGCAAAGCTGCCAGAGCACTTCATCCTGTACCTGGGTACGCTCCAGCCGCGCAAGAACCCACAGGGTTTAATAGACGCGTTCACTGAGCTGAAGGCAGGTGGACGCTTGCCGAACCACAGCCTGGTGCTCGTCGGTGGACGTGGGTGGCTAGATAGCGGCATAGTTGAGCAGATAGCAGCCAGTCCCGATGTTCTGTACCTTGGCTACGTGCAGAGTCGCTTTGCCGTGCTAGAGCGCGCAGACCTGCTCGTGCAGCCAGCGTTCTACGAGGGCTTTGGCTTGCAGATCCTGGATGCGTTCGCAGCGCACGTGCCAGTTGCGTGCTCAAAAGTTTCGTCACTGCCAGAGGTGGCAGGGGATGCAGCAGAGTACTTTGACCCACGGGACAGTGCAGACATGGGTAGTGCAATCTGTCGCGTAGTCGATGACGAGAGTCGAAAGAAAGAGCTCGTTGAAGCGGGCACAGAGCGCCTCAAGCTGTTCAACTGGCAAGAGTGCGCGAGCAAGACTCTCGATGTTATTTTAAAGTAAGCCAGCACCATGAAGAAAACATTCACCCAAAATTTTTGCCTCGTGCTGTTTGGCATTTCGCAGCTGTTTGTTGCGGCTGTTGTATCTGTTGGAATTTGGCCTAGCTGGGTCGTGTACGCAAACCTCGCGCTCCAAATTTTGGTGCTGTTCCTGTTCGATGCAGAGTACGCCCTATACAGTGTAATTGTCACCATTCCGTTTTACCTGGCAATTCCAAACCCGCGCTACGATTCGCTGTCGAGCTGGCGCATTGTGTTCGCCGCACTATTTTTGAGGTTTGCATGGAGCTTTTTCAGAGAGCACGGGTTCAATTGGCGGGCACTCGCGAGCGTGAAGTTTTCAAAGTGGGATAAGTACCTTCTCGGCTACGCGCTCGTCATTTTGCTCTCGCTCCTCGTTGCACAGTTCAAAGTTGTTGGCCTGAAGAAGCTGCTGTTCGTCGGCAACATCTACGTGCTGTACGTTGTGGCAGTGAACACGCTCAAGACAAAGCAGCAGGTAGTGCGTGCGCTGTGGGCAACGCTCAGCTCGTTCGCATCAATTCTCGTCATTGGCTACGTGCAGTTTGCCGTTACGCTGTACGCGAGCACGTACTACTTCTGGCAGTACTGGGCACTCGTGATTTCAAAGGCGTACTACGGCACGCAGCTCGCGCAGACCCTGACGTACTCAAACTCTTGGTTCTCGTTCTACCCGAACCAGCCGCCATCCCTGAGGATGTTTTCAATTTTGCCAGACTCGCACGCGTTCGCGCTCATTGCCGTGATGTCGTTACCGTTTGCCACAGCACTCCTGTATTTTGCAGAGACGCGGCTGCAGCGAGTTGGCGTATGGATTTTCATTGTGCTCGCATCGCTCGCCATCACGCTGTCTGGCACGCGCGGCGCGTGGGTTGCGATTGTTGCGCCAATGTTAATTCTCGCCGTGCTGTACGCCAGAAAAATTGGCAGGAAAATTTTAACCAGGACGTACTGGCCGATCATCCTGTTCCTGCTGTTCGTTGCCTTGTCCCCATTTGCACAGAAGGGGTTGCAGCTCATCCACGCGCGCGGCAACTACGGCAACTTCATTGAGCGGGCATCATCTATATACGACCTCGCAGAGCAGTCGAACGCAGGACGCATCCACATTTGGAAGGACACGCTGCTCGCAGACATCCACCACCCGCTGCTGGGCGTTGGGTACGGCAACTTCATCACCACGCTGTCGCCGCAGGACACTGGCGTTGCGGCAGCTGAAGGTGCCAGCTACTCGCAGCTCGCGTCTGCGAAAGATTCTGTGTACAACCTGCCGTCGCAGTACATCACGGCGCACAATTTTTACCTGGATGTGTTCACTGAGACTGGCGTGTTCGGCTTGCTGTTCTTCGTGCTGTTTGCTTGGAGTACGGTGAGGACGTGCTGGGAATTCTTCAGGGGCCACGTGCTTTACACAGAAGATGGACTCGTTCACTTTGTTGCAGCTGGTGGCTTGACGCTCACGTGGCTGTACGCGTACTCCCTGTTTGACGGCACGCTCATCAATGACCGCGTGCTCATGTACTTCTTTGTGATGCTCGCGCTGGTGGGCGTTGCGCTGAGGATTTACACAGAGGAAAAGAATGCCTAAAAAAATTGTGGTAAACTTGCTCGGGTGGAAGCACCCGGCAGAACAAATTTTTCCAGTCATCGAGGCTGTGTTGGCACAAGACTACGAGAATTTTTCTCTGCAGTACATGGACAATGATCCAGGGAGTAGTGTGTCTGGTGCTGTGCTAGAAAAGTTTGGCGAGCGCGTGCACGTTGTCCAGAATGAAAAAAACTTAGGGTACGCTGGCGGCCACAATAAATTTTTCGCAGAGAGCGATGCGGAGCTACTCATGGTGCTGAACCCAGACGCAGTTCTGGCGCCAGGTTTCCTGTCTGCGATCGCCAGAGCGTTTGATGATCAAAAGGTTGGAGCTGCCACCGGCAAAATGTTGCGACCAGAAAAAGAAAATGGCGAATGGATTTTAGATGGCACTGGCATTTTGGTGAACATTGCCAGGCGTGGCAAAGAGCGTGGCCAGCTTGATGCAGACCACGGACAGTTTGATGGTAAGCCAAACGTGTTCGGCGTTTCTGGTACAGCAGCTGTGTACAGAAAATCAGCGCTGCAGTCAGCTGCTCTTCCGGGCAACGAGTACTTTGACGAAGATTTTTTTGCATACTGGGAAGATTTTGACCTGTCGTGGCGATTGCGCCTCGCTGGCTACGAGTGTGCTTACGTGCCAGCAGCTGTTGTGTACCACGGCCGTGTTGCAGGTGCGAGCAAGGGTGGGTACAAGAACCCTGTCGCGTACTACAAGCACCACAGCACGCTATCCGTAAACGTTCGTCGCTGGAACTGGCGCAACCACTTGTTCGCCATTATAAAAAATGATTTTGGGTGGCCCCTCGTGCTAGGTTTCCCATTCATTGCAGCGCGTGAAGTGGCAATGTTCTGCTGGATTTTAATTTTCGAACGTTCAACGCTGCCAGCTGTTCCAGAGTTTTTTAACCTGCTGCCAAAGATGTTGGCAAAGCGAAAAATTATTCAGAGCAGGCGAGTGGTCACTGGCAGCCAAATGGCGAAGTGGTTTTAAGGTCGTGGTGTATAATGAAGCCTCTGGTTCTAATTCATAAAAATACAATCCTATGGCAGAAAATAGTCCACATAGTTCTGAAATATCGCCAGAGCGTTTCCCGACCCTCGAAGAGGTGAGCGCCCAGTTGAGGGATTTAATAGGCGGTGATTTTACCATCGGGAAAAGCCGCGAAGATGAGAAAGGTCTCTTTTACTTACAGGTTATTGTCCCATCCGAGACAGAGGACGATTTTACAGAGTACGAGTACGTCAGGCAAGGTGAGTATCAGTTAGGTAACTTCGCAGGTACTGCCATTCACGTCGCGGAGTTTTCAAACAATGAGTACGTTTGGGGTACGTCTCTCGCAAAGTACGTTGGTGGCACCTGGGTAAAAGAGTAGGCTGCCATTGACAGGCTCACGTGGGGTGCTATACTTTAGTTGAACAGTTCAACTTTCCAACTAAACAATATACCAATGTCAATTGTCACAGTGAAGAATAAGTACCAGGTCGTTATACCCCAGCTCCTGCGTGATCAAATTCGCGTCAAGGTGGGTGATATTTTTGAAGCCAAAGCAGAAAAAGGAAGAATAATTTTTACACCCCAGACCGTTATGGATCGTGGCATTGCGGAGAGCATGGCTGATTTCAAAGCAGGTCGATCGCATGGGCCTTTCAAGGATCACAAAGCTTTTACCTCTGCCCTGCACAGGCAGGCCAGCAAGCTCAAGGGTAAAAACTAGCCTTGCTGTTGCATGAAGCTGAGTTTTTCCAATCGCTTTGCAAAAAGCTACGGCGCTGCACCTGTTGCCGTTCAAATCGCCTTTGACAAGCAGACACATTTCCTGCTTGTCGGTTTGAGGTACCCATCACTGCACGCGAAAAAGTACGACGAGAAGGTTAGCCTGTGGCAGCTACGCGTTACCAGAGATTGGCGTGCCTACTTTACCATTGAGGAAGGTGAGTACCGTTTTCACGATATTAAGCGCCACCCAAAGTAAACCTAATAGTACATGGATTTATCAATTGTCATTGTTGCATTCCGAAGCCAAGATAAGCTGCACACAACACTGCGGTCTGTTTTTGCATCAGAGCTAGGCCAGTACACGTGCGAAACTTTTGTGGTAGACAATGATTCGCGCGATGGCACGGCTGAAATGGTCGAGGCGGAATTTCCACAAGCGCACCTCATTCGCAATGCGAACAATGGCTTTTCAAAGGGCAACAACATTGCCATTCGCCACGCAGCGGGCGAGTACGTGCTGCTCTTGAACCCTGATACAGAGCTAGAAAAAGATACGCTGCGCCTGTGCCTCGAGCGCATTTCAGCGGATGCGACAGTAGGCATTCTTGGCTGCAAGCTAATTAAAGGTGATGGTACTTTAGATTTGGCCTGCCGCCGCAGCTTCCCAAATCCTGCCAACGCGCTGCTTCGCTTCACTGGTTTGTCCAAGCTTTTTCCAAACAGCAAGCTCGCTGCAAACTACAACCTCACGTTCACAGATGAGAATAAAGAAATAGACGTTGATTCAGTGTCAGGTGCTTTCACGTTAATTCGTGCGAGTACCATCCAGAAAATCGGCCTCCTCGACGAAGACTTTTTTATGTACGGTGAAGACATTGACTGGTGCTACCGCGCAAAGGCAGCTGGCTTCCGCGTGCTGTACTTTCCGAAAACTGTTTGTCACCACTACAAAGGTTCATCGTCGCGCAAGGCGCCGTACTCAGCGCTCTACGCGTTCCATGATGCAATGTGGATTTTTTACCGCAAGCACTATAGGCAGCGCTACCCGTTCGTTCTGAACTGGCTCGTCTGGCTCGGCATTTGGTCACGATTCAGTGCGCTTGCGGTAATGAATTTTTTCAGGAGCGAGAAGTTTGTGAGCAAGTAGACGTTCACTTCTTTCGGTGGTAAGATTTCCTTGCAAAGGAGGATTATGGAAAACGATCACGATATCCAGCACATGGACAGGCAGCAACTGAAGGCTGAGATTGTTCGGCTGCGAAAGGGTATTCGTCAGTACAGAGATAGAGAACGTCCAAATTCTTGGGTTGATGAGCATGGGCTGCTCGAGCTCTTGCCGGAGACAGAACGTCGCCCACATCTCGACCTAAGCAAACAAGAGCTCTTCTGTTTCTAGCTGAGCAGTGACAGCCTCGGGGCGCCGCGTTCGGATAAAACCGAACTGGAGCCCCTCTTTTTTACATTTCCCGCAAAACCATTTATACTGCCCCTATGATTTCAACAAAAAAGTACGTATTCACAATTGTTTTAGCGGTAATCTTGATCGCAGGTTCATTCCTCGGTGGCCTGCACCTCGGCAATAAAGGCTACGTGTTTCAGCCAAGTGGCTTTAAAATTACCAACGAGAATGGCGCACCGTCGAACGTAGACTACAGCCTGTTGTGGAATGCAATGACAGACCTCCAGCAGAACTACATTAACTGGAGCTCGGTTAACCAGCAGTCACTGCTGTACGGTGCCGTGAACGGCATGGTGAACGCAGTTGGTGACCCGCACACAGAGTTCTTTGACCCAACAGACCTTGCAGCGTTTAACTCAGAGCTCTCAGGCACGTTCGATGGCATTGGCGCGCAGGTTGGCTTGGCTGCAGATGGCAACGTTGAGATTGTGTCTCCGCTGGCAGGCACACCAGCTCAGCAGGCTGGCCTGAAGACTGGCGATGAAATTCTGAGCATCAACGGCACGAGCGCAGCAGGCATTACCCTCGATAACGCGGTCACAGCAATCCGTGGACCAAAGGGCACGCAGGTGAAGCTCTCTATATACAGGCCTTCAACGCAGGCAACACTGAACTTCACCATTACGCGCGCCACCATAGACGTGCCGAGCGTGACGTACAGCCTCAAGATTGATGGCACAAAGAAAGTTGAGTACATTGCCATTGGGACGTTTGGCACGGACACTGACACGCTGTTTGCCCAGGCAGCAGCCCAGGCAACGTCGAACAACGTTTCGGGCATCATCTTAGACTTGCGCGGCGACGGCGGTGGCTACCTAGACGATGCTGTTGCAGTGTCATCGTACTGGGTCACGCCTGGACAGACGGTTGTGACAGAGCAGCACAACGCGGCTAACTCAGACCTCACAAAGTCGTACCCAGCAACTGGCGGCAATACCTTGGCAAAAATTCCTACTATAATTTTGGTGGATGCTGGCACAGCATCTGCATCTGAGATTACCTCTGGCGCGCTGCGTGACTACGGCTTCGCAAAGCTCGTTGGTGTTCAGACGTACGGCAAAGGTTCTGTGCAGCAGCTCTTCGACCTGCAAGGTGGCAGCGCAATAAAAATCACCATTGCAAAGTGGCTCACGCCAAAAGGTGTGAACATAGACGGCCACGGCCTGGTTCCAGATTACGTGGTTCCACTCACCACGGCGAATACTGCGAACGGCGCTGACCCCCAGCTCCAGAAAGCACTCGACCTCTTGAGGTAAGAGGCTTGAAGCAACACGTCCCATGAAGATTTACGAACCACAGCCGCTGCGTGAACTGTTCCTGAACTTTTTGCAATCAAAGGGGCACACGGTCATTCCGTCTGCTCCCGTTGTGCCGCAGAACGATCCAAGCATTCTGTTCACCACAGCTGGCATGCACCCGCTCGTGCCGTACCTGCTCGGCGAAGACCACCCCGGCGGCAGGCGCGTGGCAGACATCCAGAAGTGCATCCGCACGAACGACATTGATGAGGTCGGCGACAACAGGCACCTGACGTTTTTCGAAATGATGGGGTACTGGAGCTTTGGCGACTACTTCAAAGAGCAGGCAGTTGAGCAGACGTTTGAATTTTTGACGGGTGGGAAGTTCTTGGACATTGACCCAGCAACAGTGTACGTTTCCGTGTTCCGCGGCGACGACTACGTGCCGCGCGATGACGTGGCAATTGAGGCGTGGCGCAAGGCGTTCCGCTCGCACGCCACTAAGCCAATTGAGGCAGAGTTTGAAGACGACGTGTTCAAGTTTGGCGGGAATGCAAAAATTTTTGCGTACGGGCGTGACAAGAACTGGTGGCAGGCAGGCGAGACAGGCCCAGCTCGAACCTGACACAGAGCTGTTCGTTGACACAGAGCACGGCCTGCCTGACAGCGCGTGCGCCAAGCACGAGAAGTGGCAGGGTGAGACAGGCAGCCTGACAGGGTGCCACATCAACTGTGACTGCGGCCGCTTCATTGAAATTTGCAACAACGTGTTCATGGAGTTCAATGGCTTGGGTGGCGGCAAGTACGAGCCACTTGCGCAGAAGAACGTTGACATGGGTATGGGCTTTGAACGCCTGCTCACCTTCACTCACGGCCAGAGCAGCGTGTTTGATACGGCACTGTTCACCGGGGCGTTTGAAATACTGGCAGAGCATCGAGTTGGTGGAGAGGTAATGAATATTAGCCCATCCCGTCGTGAGCGCATCATTGTCGATCACCTTCGAGCATCAGTGTTCATTGCTGCTGATGGCATTGCGCCATCGAACAAAGACCGTGGCTACATTCTGCGCCGCTTGCTCCGCCGTGCGTTCGTGCACGGAAAACTTTTGGGGCTCACTGGCACGTGGGTGAAAGACGTTGTGGAATTTTACATTGCAAACTACTCTGCTGCGTACCCAGAGCTTGCAAAGAACCGCGACCAAATTTTTACAACGATCTTAGAAGAAGATCAGCGTTTCTCAAAAACATTGGAGGCTGGCTTGAAAGAGTCATACAAGTTAGCAAGTATCACAGGTAAAGATGCTTTTAACCTATTTCAATCTTTCGGTATTCCGTGGGAAATTACGCGAGAGCTTTCAGAGCAGAGGGGCATCGTAGTAGACCACGAAGAGTTTGAGGCTGAGTTTAAAAAGCACCAAGAGCTTTCGCGCACGTCGTCAGCTGGAACGTTCAAGGGCGGCCTCGCAGATCACTCTGACGTAGTCGTTCGCTACCACACAGCAACGCACCTCTTGCAGGCAGCGCTGCGCCAGGTGCTGGGCGACCACGTGCAGCAGAAGGGCAGCAACATCACGCACGAGCGCCTGCGCTTTGACTTCACCCAGCCAGAGAAAATGACCCCAGGGCAAATTGCAGAGACAGAAAAAATCGTGAACGACCTCATCGCAAAAGACCTCACCGTCACAAAAGCGATCATGACGCCAGACGAGGCCCGCGCGCTTGGTGCCATTGGCCTGTTCGGCGAAAAGTACGGCGACACTGTTTCGGTGTATACTGTGGCTGACAGCAGCGGCAAAGTTTACTCGCGCGAGTTCTGCGGAGGCCCACACGTTGAGCACACGGGCACCATTGGCAAGTTCAAGATCGCGAAAGAAGAGGCTGTGTCAGCTGGCGTGAGGAGAATCAAGGCCACCATTGAGTAGCTAAGAAAAAAAATTGGAACTAGAGCTCGCAAACATCCCTGAATTTGAAGAGCAACACATTGACCTGCCGCACGCAGCGTTCTTGGACGTTGCGCCAGATTTTAGCTTCCTCGAAGAAACGGCAAAAAAATTTGCAGCGTACAGGGCACTCCTCATTGTGGGCAACGGTGGCAGCATCACGAGCAACGTGGCGATTATTCGTGTGCTCAACCAGAGCGGCAAGCGCGTGGAATTCTTGAACACGGTTGACCCTGAACGCATCGCGCACCTGAAGGGCAGCCTTGCGAAAGATGAAACCTTGGTCATTGCAATTTCAAAATCTGGGGAGACAGTGTCTCAGATTGAAGCGCTCATGCACTTTTTAGATTACCCACTGCTGTTCATCACGGGCAAAGGCAGCGCGCTCGATAGCATTGGCAAGAAAGCTCGCGCGCACTTCATAGAGCACCCAGACATTGGCGGACGCTACACGGCGTTCACCAACGTTGGGATGGTGCCAGCAGCAATTTGCGGCATTGACGTGAGGGCGCTGTGGACAGGTGCGCAGCGCGTGTACAGCCAGTACGCAAACCCAAAGAACCCAGCTATGCGCGCAGCCCAGGCAATGTGGTCGCTCGAGCAGAGCGGAATCGTAGACGTGTTCATGCCGTTCTACTCGAACGCACTGTTCAGCGCCTCAAACCTCATCGTGCAGCTGTGCCACGAGAGCTTTGGCAAAGCAGGCCTTGGCCAGACGTACTTTGTGCACGAGGCACCGGAGAGCCAGCACCACACAAACCAGCGATTCTTTGGTGGCCGCAGGAACATTGCCGCCTTCTTTGTCCACGTAGAAAATTTCCGCACAGACGCGCACACGCTGGTGCCAGCAGCCATGCACAGCATCCACATCCGCGACGGCAGCCTCTTTGGGCTGAACAAGCTCCCGCTCTCGTTTTCCATGGAGGCAGAGTTCAGGGGCACGCTCGAAGACGCCAAGGTGCACGGCATCCCGTGCGCGGTGCAGAACGTGCTCGTGCTCGATGCTGCACACCTCGGCGAGTTCATCGCGTTCTGGCAGCTCTACGCTGTTTACTCAGCCGTGCTGCGCGGCGTTGACCCGTTCGATCAGCCACAGGTGGAGACCTCAAAGAAGATTTCTTGGACAAAGCGTAAAGCCTACCACGAACATGCCTAAAACAATTTTTGTAAACATAGACGATGACATCACGCGCACGTCGCGGAAGCTGGCGCACGAGCCAGCGGCTGACGTTGTGCTCGTACTGCCAAAGGGTGCCCTCATGTTCGCGCACGAGGCGAGCATCAAGAAGCTCTACGCCCACTCAATAGAGCTGGGCAAGGATGTGACCATTGTGACTGCTGATAAAAAGGGACAGGCTTTAGCTGCGGAGGCAGGGTTTGCCCTTGGCAGCGTGGCAAGCTTGCACACTGGCCGCACATCAATGGATACTGTGCGCAAGCCAGTGGCGCGCGCTGTTCCTGCTTCCGCGCCTGTTGCGCCGAGACCTCCAGTTCCGCTGCACGTTCCGCGTGCGCCACAGAAGTTTCCTTTGATCCGCTGCCAGAAGAAGAGCCTGTCAAGAAACCTCACCAGGTACTTCATTGCAGCTGCGGTACTCGCAGGCGTGCTGCTCGTAGTTCTGGCGGTGTTCATCTTGCCACAGGCGACGTCACCATCTACGTGCAGACCCAGCCAATTTCTCGCGACCTCAACTTGACCGTAGACACCACGGCAACCCAGCCAGACGTGCAGAACCTCGTGCTGCCAGGCCAAATTCTCGACAGCGACGAGAGCCAGACAGTGACGTTCAACGCAACTGGCAAAGTGGACGTTGGCGACAAGGCAACTGGCACAGTCCAAATTTACAACTTCACCAACAAGACGCTGAAGCTCGATGCTGCCACAACGACCCTCACCGTGGGGACTGAGGTTTACCACCTCGTATCAAACGTCAGCGGCATTGGCGAGACAAAGTACATCCCAGGTACCACGAACGTTGACCCAACCTCACTGGGCGCACCAGTGGACATCATTGCAGACCAGCCGGGCGATGGGTACAATGCGCCTGCCCTCACGCGCTTTGAGATCCACAATGCCGTGCTCGGCACTGTTCCGCAGGAGCTGTACGCAATGTCCCCAGTTCCAACCCAGGGGGGCATCTCGCGCTTCAAGACACTGGTCAGCCAGCAAGACCTAGACAGTGCGGGCAACGCGCTCCAGAAGCAGCTCCTCACAGCAGCAGAGCAGCAGGAGCTCAGCAGCAAGAACCTAACCCTCATTGATTCTGGCACAGCAACCCAGGTGAAGAGCATCACGTTTGACCACGCCGTCAACGATGCTGTTGATACGTTCACGGGAACAATCACGGGCCACGTCACGGGCTTGGCGTTCAGCGAGGACGACCTCAAGAACCTCGTTGAGCAGCGCATCAACTCAACGCTCAATGCGAACACGTACCTGGTAACCCAGCAGCAAGAGGACATTTCAGAGCAGTTCAGCACGGTTAATCTGGCTGCCGGCAACGGCACACTGGCAGTGCACTTTGTCAGCATGCTCGCCACCAAGCTGGACACTGGCGCAATCACGCAGCAGGTGCTGGGCAAGAGCACGGCGCAGGTCAAAGAAATTCTTTTGGCAAACCCCAGCATTGACGCAGCGGACGTTACGCTGAAGCCGTTCTGGGTAAAGTCAGTGCCGCGTTGGGCGAGCAAGGTGAACATGCAGACAAAGCTGGATTTGCCTAGTTCTTCAACAAACTAGCGCACGAAAAATTTAGAAAACATTGGATAAGAGCATTGAGCTGCACAACAGAAAAGTTGGCTACACCCTCAAGCTGAGCAACCGTGCCAAGCACCTGCGCCTATCGGTTTACCGTGGGGGTGCCTTTGTGGTGACTGCGCCACCATCTGCCAGTCCAGAAACTATCGAGGGGTTCATAGTTCAAAAATCGCGGTGGGTTTTGGGTAAAATAGATTACTTCAAAGCTTTCTCGAAGGGCACGCAGCTAGATTACGCTCAGAACAAAAATAGGGCGCTCCTCTTGGCGTACGCTAAAGTTGAATTTTTCAATGAGGTTTACAAGTTTAAGTTCAGGAAGGTGAGCATAAGGAGCCAGAAGACACGCTGGGGAAGCTGCTCTGGAAAAGGCAACTTGAACTTTAACTACAGGATAGCAGCGCTGCCAGAAAGATTGGTGGACTACATTGTGGTGCACGAGCTGTGCCACCTGGCTGAGCTGAACCACTCAAAAAGGTTTTGGGCCTTGGTTTCAAAGAGCCTTCCAAATTACAAGGATTTAAATGCAGAACTAAAAAAGATTGGGTAACGTACCGGTAGCAGGAGGTTCTTTTTGACACGTGCGTTGATGGGTGGTGGTGTACCTTCGAATCAATGTCGATGAAGAGGTTTAGGCAGCGCCACGTTGCGCAAACCTTAAGGGCGGTTGACTGACACCAGTTGGCCGCTCGTTTTTTATTGAAGTTTGACACTTCTCATGCCATTTGTTACAATTACCCAGCAAATAGATTTGCACAGAATCTCTTAAAGATTTTCCAAGTTTAAAGCTAAATAGCATACCTACCAGCGCTCAAGAGACGGACAAAAGTAAGGAAGTCATAGAGCTAGAGGGCAAGGTCATCGAGAACCTGCCCAATGCTCTTTTTCGTGTACAGATTGATTCTGGACAGATTATCCTCGCGCACATTGCTGGCAAGCTCCGCGTCCACAAGATTCGAGTGCTGCCAGGAGACAGGGTCACCGTTGAGGTCACGCCGTACGACCTTACCCGGGGCAGGATTACGCGCAGAATGCGCAGCTACGCAAACTAATAAGAATTACAATGAAGGTACGTTCAAGCATCAAGCCAATGTGCAAAGACTGCAAAATTGTCCGCAGGAGCGGAAAGCTTTTTGTTATCTGCCCAAAGAACCCTAAGCACAAGCAGCGCCAGGGTTAATTCAATTTACTCATACTTATGGCAAGAATTTCAGGCGTAAACATTCCAAACGAGAAAAGAATTGAGGCATCACTGCCCTACATTTACGGCATTAGGCCCCCGCTCTCAAAGAAAATTCTGAAGGAAACTGGCGTTGACCCAAACAAGCGCACGAAAGACCTCACAGAAATCGAGCTCAACAAGCTGCGTGACTACGTAGACAAGAAGTTCAAGGTAGAAGGCCAGCTCCGCCAGCAGATCATGATCAACATCAAGAGGCTCAAGGAAATTGGTTCCTACCGCGGCAGCCGCCACATCAAAGGTTTGCCAGCACGTGGCCAGCGCACAAAGACTAACTCCAGAACGCGCCGTGGCAACGTGAGACGCACAGCAGGATCAGGACGCAAGAAGTCATCAGACAAGACCTAGTCCTCGCCATACTTATACTTGATACTTATACTTCCATATGGACACAGCAGAAGAAAATCAGACACCAGCAGCCGAAGAGAAAGCAGCAGCAACTACAACAGCTGTCGCCACTCCTAAGCGCGCCCGCAAAGGTGCAAAGGCTAAAGTTGCCAAGGGCATGGTCTACGTGCAGTCAACGTACAACAACACCATCATTTCAGTCACAGACACCACTGGCAATGTCATTGCGTGGGGCTCTGCTGGTTTGGTTGGCTTCAAGGGTTCAAAGAAGTCAACGCCGTACGCTGCGCAGAAGACAATGGAAGACACGATTGCCCGCGTCAAAGAGCGCGGCCTGCAGGAAGTTGACGTGTTCGTTAAGGGCGTTGGCTCTGGACGTGAGTCAGCAATTCGCGCGCTGCAGGGCTCAGGCCTCACAGTGCTTTCCATTAAAGATGAGACGCCAATTCCACACGGTGGAGTGCGGCCTAAGAAAGTGAGGAGAGTCTAATGGCACGCTACACAGGTCCAAAAGCCAAGAAGGCACGTCGCTTTGGTGAGCCGTTCACAACCAAAGACGCCAAGGTTCTATCAAAGCGCAACTATCGCCCAGGTGTTCACGGCCAGGGCAGGCCAGGCAGAGTTTCAGAGTACGGCACGCAGCTGCGCGAGAAACAGAAGGCAAAGTGGACGTACGGGGTAATGGAAAAGCAGTTCCGCCGCTACTTTGAAGAGGCGAGCAAGAAGAAGACAGTTACCGGTGACACCTTGCTGCAGATGCTCGAGATGCGATTGGACAACGTTGTGTACCGCCTCGGCTTTGCAGAAACTCGGGCGCAGGCACGCCAGCTGGTATCACACGGATTCTTCACGGTGAACGCCAAGAACGTAGACATTCCATCGTACCGCACAAAGGTTGGCGAAGTTGTGGCAGTCAGGCAAGGCAAGAAAGCCAGCAAGTACATGGAAGCCCAGGCCCAGAAAATGAAGAGCGCGAAGACACAGGACTGGGTGGAGCTCAACGCAAACGAGCTGTCTGGCAAAGTGCTGAGCGTTCCGAGCCTCGAGCAGATTGATAACAAGATCAATACGCAGTTGATCGTTGAGTACTACAGCAGGTAGCACGACACGATTAACGTTTCATTAAGCAATTATTAAAGGAACACTGTTATAAGGCGTGGACGTTACACGAACTAGGATCCGTCCACACCGAAAGCAACAGTGAAACACATGGAAGCAATTCAGCTCCCAAACCAGGTCCAGCTAGTTGAACAGAAGGGGAACCAGTACACGTTTGTAATGGAACCTCTGTACCCAGGCTACGGCGATACTGTCGGCAACGCGCTCAGGCGCGTGCTGCTGTCGTCCATTCCAGGTGCAGCTGTCGTGGCAGTGAAAATGAAGTGGGTTGACCACGAGTTTTCAACCATTCCAAACATCAAGGAAGACGTTGTACAGATCATCCTGAACCTCAAGCAGCTCCGCTTGCGCGTCCACACAGACGAGCCAGTGCGCATCTCGCTCAAGGTGAAAGGCGAGCGCAACGCTACTGCGGCTGACATCAAGGGCACTGACCTGGTTGAGGTCATCAACCCAGACCTGCACATTGCAACCCTTGGCAGCAAGACAGCAGAGCTCGACATGGAGCTCATCGTGCAGCAGGGTCGCGGATACGTGCCAGTTGAACAGCGCGAGCACGAGAAGCACGAGGTTGGCATGATTGCCGTCGACGCAATCTACTCGCCAATCAAGAACGCGAACTTTGCAGTCACGAACATGCGCGTTGGCCAGCTCACAAACTACAACCGCCTGACGGTAACTTTGGAAACAGACGGCACCATTGATGGCCGCGAAGCCCTGAACATTGCTTCCCACATTTTGGTTGACCACTTCAGAATGTTCATCACAGATGCACCAGCACTAGAGCCAGGTGCTGAAATTTCAGCAACAGGCGAACCTGCAGCAGCAGATGGCGATGGCTCTGTGAAGAGCTTGAACCTCTCTGTACGTGCGCAGAACGCGCTCGAGAAGAACGGCATCACAACCATTGACCAGCTCCAGGCAATGTCAGCAGAAGACATTGGCAACCTAGACGGCCTCGGCGAAAAGACCCGCGCTGAGGTTTTGGCAGCAACTGGAAAGGTGCAGGAGTAACATTTTATGCGCCACCACGTAAAGAAAGTTAAGAAGCTCGGAAAGAATAATGACCAGCGCCGCAAGCTGCTGCGCAGCGTTGCATCGTCTGTCATTGTGCACGAGCGCATTGAGACAACTACCGCAAAGGCAAAGGCAATTCGCAGCTACGTTGACCGCATGATCACCAAGGGCAAGGCAGGCACGCTGCACGCCCAGCGCCTCGTGTACGCTGGCCTCACCAAGAACGCTGCAAAGAAGGTCATTGAGGTTCTGGCTCCGCGCTTCAAGGAGCGCGTCGGTGGCTACACCCGCGTGATTATTTCTGGCAAGTACAAGGACG
This sequence comes from Candidatus Doudnaibacteriota bacterium, assembly GCA_963840645.1. GTDB lineage: Bacteria > Patescibacteriota > Doudnabacteria > UBA920 > VMFF01 > CAWIZL01. The sequence goes on along the minus strand of CAWIZL010000004.1, from coordinate 176,966 downwards.
GCATGAACAAGTACCTGGTGGAGCTCGTCTAGCTCGTCCAGTTTTGGGCAGACTATTAGCAAACTTATGAAATCACAGAAGTCACACATTCCGAAGGTTAAGGCAGTCAGGCAGTGGATCGAGGTTGATGCCTCTGAAAATTCAATGGGTCGAGTTGCAACAAAGATTGCAAACCTACTCCGCGGCAAGCTCAAGCGCGACTTTACACACCACTTGGATAACGGCGACTTTGTCGTTGCAACAAACGTCGGCAAGATGAAGTTTACCGGCAACAAAATTGCCCAGAAGAAGTACTACCACTACAGCGGCTACCCAGGCGGCCTGCGCGAGAAGTCTTTGAAAGACATGATTGTTGACCAGCCAGACAAGGTTCTGCGCGCTGCCGTGTTCAGCATGATTGACGACAACAAGCTGCGCAAGCTGCAGATGCGCCGCCTCAGGATGGTGCTCGGCACAGAGCACGAGTTTAAAGTTGATAAGAAAGCGTAATTTTATGGCAGAAACGAAGACAGCGAAAGAAGCGAAAGAGAAAGTGGCGAAGAAGCCAGCAGCTGCAAAGAAGCCTGCTGCACCTAAGAAAGTTCCAGCTCCTAAGGCTGAGGCAGCGGCAGCACCAGAGCACAAGGCAGAGGCTGCAGCAGCGCATGCTCCACATGTGGCAAAAGATGCGGCAGCTCTCGGGCGCTACACCTTTGCAACAGGTCGTCGCAAGACAGCAGTTGCAAACATCCGCCTGTTCCACGGTGCAGGTGCGAGTACGGTGAACCACAAGACCCTCCCAGACTACTTTGGCGGCTACGAGCTGTACATCAATGCAGCGGTCAGGCCAATGCAGGTTACCGGCACAGAGAAGTCGTACTTTGCGTTCATCAACGTCAAGGGCGGCGGCAAGCACTCTCAGGCAGAGGCAATTGCCCACGGCATTGCAATTGCGATTTCGGTGCACGACCCAGAGTTCCGCAAGGTTGCTGAAGAAGAATGACCTTTTGACCCGCGACAGCCGCATGAAGGAACGCAAGAAGCCAGGCTTGAAGCGCGCAAGACGTGGCCCACAGTGGGCGAAACGCTAGATTGAACTAGTAGGCCAAACAAAAAGTACGCTGCCTCCTTGCGGCTCGTTTCTTGGCTTTCGCTTCGCGAAAGAAACGAAACTCGAAGCTCGTTGGCAGCGTACTTTTTGTTTGGCCAGTACACTTCATTCCAGCGCCTGGTTAAACGAAAGCCAACGCAAAACATTGACAGTGGATATCTAAATAGGGTATTATGTATTTGGATAAAGAAATGGAATATGACAACGCTACATAAAATTTATAGGGCTATATACCCCGCAAAGGATTCAGAAGACCTCATTAGGGAATACCACATTCCCCGTACTTTGAATTTGCAGGTTCGCCTTACCAAAGACGGCTGGTTTGCAGCCTCTGTTCCAGAACTGCCAGGGTTGATCACGCAGGCACAAACCCAAGAAGAACTGCTCAGTATGGTCAATGATGCCGTGCTGACGTACTTCGATGTGCCAAAAAGTCAGGCTGACATGGTTTACAACCAATTGAAATTCACAGGAGTGCCAGTTGTTCAGTATGAGGCTCAGCTGAGAGCCGCGTAGTTTTTTACATGGGAGAATTTAACTTCAACACGAGGCAGTGTATTCGTGCTTTGAAAAAGTTAGGTTTTTTCGAGAACGGCAAGCGCAGCGGCAACCACGATAAATACTTTCCACCTCAGAAAATAACAGACAGGCTGAATTCTACCCAGCCTCATTTTATAATGATTCCGAGGCATAAAGAACTCCACGTGCAGATGGAAATAGTCAAAGAGTTGCGCGCGATGGGTGGCGATGATTTGGTAGAAGAGTTCAAAAGATTTTTATAAACAAGAAGCAAATTTGTTTAAATGTGTCATTCGTGTCACAATATAGGCAATTAAATAATCTCAATCCATGAAAAGCTTTATACTCGCACTGCCCGTCCTTGTGCTGATCGCCGCTGGTTGCAACTCGTCACAGCCAGTTTCTAGCCAGACACCTGTCGTAACTCCAGCTGCTCAAACTGCAACTGTAACGCCAACGTCCACTCCTAGCCCAATGCCAAGCCCAACAGTGGCACTGGGTGCAATGCCCAGCATGACATTTACTTTAACCCCAAGCGCAGACGGGTCAGGGGAGCAAGACCTAAACCTATTTGCAAACGGAAAAAAAGTGGCAACAGTCGCAAACCAAGAGCCAGGTGACTACAATAGCACCTCGGGTGTCGTGCAGTTTGAGGCAGGGAATAGCCAGGAAGTTTTATTCGTTGTTACCCCCGAGATCGGTATAGGAGACCTCGCTTATAACGGCATAGTTGATATGCTGAACCTCCAGAACGATACCGTCACAACATTGGCTAATCCAGCCACAGCTGGGCTTGATTGGACTCCAAACCTTCAGTACATTGCCTATTCTTCTACTGCAAAAGGAACTCAGTATGGTGCAACTACATATACCTTGAACATTTTGAACACCGCGACGAAATCTGATGAAACAGTTGCTCTCCCAGGTGTACCTGCTTCCTTAAATGGTCAACTCCCGTACGTCGGCGACATCAAGTTTTCTCCCGATCAGAGCAAGGTTGCTGTCGTTCAGGGGTACTACGGTAATGATGGTGCGTCAGCATGGACGCGGCGACAATCTTCGTTGTTGACCTGGCCAGCAAAGCCATCACCACCTACGAGCAAAATAACTCCAGCGACCTACATATTTCTGGGTGGAAGAATAACACTGACTTGAATTGGTCAGCTGGTAGTTAGAGCATCCTCAACCAGTAATACTGAAAAAATGAAAAAGTTCCTACTCGGTATCCCAGTTGTTATATTGATTGCTGCTGGATGCAATTCTTCCGCGCAGATTTCCAGCCAAACACCTGCCGCAACATCAGTTGCACAAACCACCACTCAGACACCTACCCCAACACCAGACGCGACGGCCAATTGGAAAACCTACACAAACACCACTTACGGGTTTCAATTTAAGTACCCTCCGCAAGACTACCTCAACGGGGAATTTAATTTGGCATCAGGCAAAACCACCGAAGACGATTCTCAAATACAGTCGCTAGATTCCGGGCTCTCGTCATCTCCACTGCAAGGATCTTTCATTAGTGTTAGGGTTACTTCGGCGGACTACTTCCCCGTAAGCCCTAATTACGATTACCCAAACCCTGTAACCCGACAAGATCTTGCAAATGAAAAAACCGCTTTAGAAAATACGCCGGTTGGTGGTTCTTTTCCCGATTCAGGCAACACAGACCCAGCCTCTGATACTGGCTACAAAGTTTACGATGTAGTAATCCCCACGGGTTCGAGCAAGGTTGACGTGTTTGTAGCACACGGGGTTGAGGCCCTGGTGTAAGCTTAGAGCTTGTCGCTTTTAACAGTCGCGGGGACAAAATTGAAATGAACTACACCAGCTCTGACGGTGAGACCTTCAGTGAGTTAGGTGGCGAATCTGATCTGGAGGCTGCCTATATGAAAAATCTCGATAATGGTAAAGCTCCTGTAGAGCTGACTGTCAGCCAAATCGAGAGCAGCCCTGACTGGCAGGCACTGTTAAGCATTGCTCACACTTTCCAGTTTATAACTCCGAATGGTTCTGCTCAATAGTTTCAACTCGCTAGTGAGTTTTGCTTCCACGAAGTAGGAGATTGTTGACTTACAATTTTTGTGCTAAAATACTTCTGTAAGTTCCTTTCCAACCTTTCAATTTCATCTCTAGGCAGTAAAGATTTTTGCCTGTTGTAAAACATTCGCCGTGCATACCACAGTGGGCGAAACGCTAGGCTGGTAGGCCAAACAAAAAAGAACATTCCCCTCGCGGCTCGTTTCTTGGCTTTCGCTTCGCGAAAAAAACGAAACTCGAAGCTCGTGGAATGTTCTTTTTTGTTTGGCGTGGCCTCATTATCCTAGCAAAAGAAACGGATTCAGAAGCTGCAGAGGGTTTTTCTTTTTGGGCTACCCATCTCATTCAATGTGCTATACTTTACGTGCAGCTAACATTCTAAGATGAAAAAGCACCTAGCCGTTTTTAAAATTTTTGTAACTTTCTTTGCGCTCGTAGTTTTAATTTCTTTGCACGTGCCTGCTGTGCAAGCAGCTGGGACAGTTGGAGTTAACGGGGCATGCCCAATGGGCAATGAGTGCAGCCAAGGCCTAGAGTGCAACGCGTACTACTCACAGTGCGAGACTCCTGGCAGTGGGCAGACTGGCGATCCCTGTGGCGGCACCCTCGATGCCCAGTGCGAAAGCGGCCTCACCTGCACAGCACTGGTTGCTGGCTACTCTGTGTGCGAAGGCTTGGCGTCTTCGTCTGTACCAACACAGAGCACTTCCCCACAGGCGCCCGCAACGACAAACCCTCAAACGCCGCCTCCAGCTGGCGCGACGACAACAACAACGCCATCTACGGGATCCACAGCTGCTCCGGCATCTTCGAACCCTGTTTCCTCAGGGCAAACGTCTGTCACCACCAGTCAGCCTGCCACAGCTGCTTTACCTGCGTACGCAGCCACCAATGGATCAAACTGTGGTGTGAACGGGTCGGGCACAACCATCTGCAACCCGCTGCCCGATGCGACAATCGGCGCATTTGTGGTTCGCATGGTGACGTACGCGCTCGCCATCATCGCGGCTGTGGCCGTGGCCATGATCGTCATCGCCGGCTTCAGGATGGTCGTCAACTCCGGCAGCGAGGACGCGATGAAGAAGGCGCAGGGCCAGATCACCAACGCCGTCATCGGCCTCGCCATCACGGTGCTCGCCTACGCCGTGGTCGCCATTATCACCAACGTGCTCAAGGGTCTCTGAGCACTTGATATAGAATTAAAATAAATCTATGGAAAAACTTCCTTCGTGGCTCGTTCAGACAGTTGGTGTCCTCTTAGGTGTCCTCATTATCGTGGTCATCATCAGCCAAGCATACGCAATTAATGCCCAGGTGAAGGGGACTGCTGCAAACCAGCACACCATTACCATTACAGCTACTGGCATGGTGACAGCAGTGCCTGACCTCGCGACCATTGATGCTTCAGTTCAGGTGCAAGGCGCAACGGCAACAGCAGCTGCGGCAAAGGTGAACACGCAGGCGAGCGCGCTGGTTGGCTACCTCAAGGTGCAGGGGATTGCAGCAGCAGACATCACCACCCAGAACTACAACATCAACCCATCGTACAACTACAACAACAACCAAGGTACCCCAACAATTACAGGCTACACTGCGAATGAAACTGTAGAGGTGAAAGTGCACGACCTCACCAAGGTTCCAGCACTACTCGATGGCACTGTGCAGAATGGTGCAAACAGCATTGACGGTACAAACTACACGTTCAGCAACCCAGACGAGTTCACGCAGCAGGCGCGCGAGCAGGCTCTGGCAAATGCAAAGACCCAGGCGCAGGCGCTCGCATCAGCAGCTGGCGTTAGCTTGGGCAAGCTGGTCACGTTTTCAGAAACTTCGAGCCAGCCCCCAATTGTTGTGCCTTACCAGTTGAACGGCGCTATGCCAATGGCAGCTGGAGCAGGCGGAGCTATGGCAATTCCAGCGCCTCCATCAGAGCCTGGCTCCCAGCAGATCAATGCTGATGTTTCTGTGACGTACGCGATAAACTAGGTTTCTAAAGTTTGTGGACAAAAGACTACCCGTGTGGTACACTGGGTAGTCTTTTCGGTATTCAAACCGGGAAGCAAGGAGGAAGTGTATGAGCATTTTAACGCAAGAAGTTATTTCCAGTGTGGTGGAGGCAGTTCTTGTGAATGCTTTGCCTACCGCGCGACGGATTGGAGATCCAGAGAAGAAGGGTTTCCACATAGTGGTTGCCTTCGTGAACGGAAAGGCAGAGGGGCTTGGCTTCATGGACTGTGTGGCGTACAACTCTCCGTGGGGCGACGTCACGAACAAGTCGCACTACGAAGGTATCGCATTCGGAAAGGCTCGTCTCTCGTGGCAGTGTGAACAGGATACCAACCGAATTCTCACAGAGAGCCCAAATCAATGCGAGCCAGGGGATCCCAAGTACCAGGGAGGCATTTTCTACCGTGGCATTGCTGTTGGCGTGAGCGGGCTTGAGGCTCCTCTGGACGAAATGGTGGCCATGTGGATCGCCACCGCTCTTGTGGCAAAAGCTCAGCTCCTGAGAAAGGCTGTCGATATTTTGCCCGGCCATTTCTTTTCTTGAGGGTATGACAACGGCAGGCTGCTTACGCGGCCTGTCTTTTTTAATTCTAGACCCTTGCCTTTTCCCTGCCAACCTGATACAATCTCTTAGTCCTGAGCAATCCAGATAGCCACTGGCGAAATCGAAGTACCCAGAGGAAAGTCCGGACACCCCTGCGCGCGAGTGCAGGAAGCGAGTTACTGGGAAATCCAGCCGGGAGCAAGTGTTTTGAAAAATTCACGTGAATTTTCAAGCCACCCAAGCCCAGGGACAGTGCAACAGAAACATGTCGCCGATGGCCGCAGCAATGCGGATCAGGTAAGATTGAAATCGTGGGGTAAGAGCCACGCGTGGGCACGGCAACGTGCTGCGGTGAAAACCCAACTCGGTGCAAGGCCAAATAGGCTCGAAAGAGCGGGTTGGCTGCTTAGATAGATGGCTATCTCCTGGCTAGCAGTAGCTGGGAACAGAATTCGGCTTACCGGGTAGCTCAGGAAACTTAAAACCGCTCGCAAGGGCGGTTTTTTGTATTATGCTATAATACCTCCATGAAGCGTTCAGAGCTCCTGTTCAACATTGTCTCAATACCGCTAGATGCCGTGAGCCTGCTGCTGGCAGCCCTGGTGTCGTTCTACATTCGCACGCGGTACGCAGCGCACTACGTGGCAGTTGAGTTTGTCCCAGACCTGCACCACTTCCTGCGCCTCGTGGCAGTTGCCGCGCCAACCATCATTGTAATTTACGCGTGCTTCGGCCTCTACAACTTAAAGTCAACGCGCAAGTTTTCCCAAGAGTTCATCAAAGTTTTCAACGCAACGTCCATTGCGCTGCTCGCCATAATGGTGCTGTTCTTCTTTGACCAGCAGTTTTTCCAGTCGCGCCTCATCATCCTCATTGGGTGGGCGGCAGCCCTTGTCATAGTCACCCTCCTGCGTGCAATTCTCAAAGCCATCCAGGTTGCGTGCCTGAACCGTGGCTACGGCTTGCACTCGCTCGTCATCATTGATGGCAGCCAGGACTCTGACAAGTTTCTGGTGCGACAGCTCCAGCACAACAAGTCGTTCGGCTACAAGGTTACCGCGGTGCTCAACAGCGCATCAGATTTAGTAGAGCAGCTCGAGAACCTGTACAAGAACCACAAGGTAGAAGAAATTTTCCAGCTTAACCCAAAGCTCTCAGACGAGAAAACGTTAGAGGTTGTCCAGTTCAGCCAGAGCAAAGGCCTGAACTTTAGCTTCGTGCCAAACCTGTTCAACGTCCAGCGCAGCATTGTGGAGACAGAGGAAATTGAGGGCATGCCGTACATCACCCTCAAGAACACGCCGCTCGATGGGTGGGGGAAAGTTGCCAAGCGTGGGTTTGACATTGTGTGCGCGTGCATCTGCCTGGTCATCACGTCACCGCTGTTCCTGGTCATCTCAATTTGGATAAAGCTCGACTCGCCAGGCAAGGTGATGTACGCAGCACCGCGCGCGGGCAAAGATCGCGACTTCACGTTCCTGAAGTTTCGCACCATGTACTCGCACCTGTCTGTTGGAGCTGGCTACGGTGGCGAAGAGGCACTGAAGGTTCGCCAAGATTTGTGGAAGGTGAACGCACGTGGCGGTGAAGACGGGCCATTTTTGAAGATAAAAGGTGACCCGCGCGTCACGCGCGTGGGTAAGTTTTTGCGCAAGACAAAGCTCGATGAAATCCCGTCGTTCATCAACGTGCTGCGCGGCGACGTGAGCATGGTTGGGCCGCGCGCCCACGTCATAGACGAAGTTGAGCGCTACCGCAACAAGTACCGCCGCATCTTCACCCTGAAACCTGGCATATTTGGCCTGGCGCAGATCAGCCAGATGTCATGGCCAGACCTGCCGTTCGAAGAAGAAATTCGGCTGAACATGTACTACATAGAAAACTGGTCACTGTGGCTGGACATCACGACGCTGGCCAAAACTTTCAAGCACCTGTTCATGGAGCGCAACAAGGAAGAGGAAGACTACTAGCCGTGCGAGTTGCACTTGCGCACGACTCACTGGTGCAGAACGGTGGCGCAGAGCGCGTGCTTGCGGCCCTCCACGAGCTGTACCCAGGTGCGCCAATTTTTACGCTGGCGTTCAGGCAGGAAACCGTCGATGAAGTTTTCAGCAGCAGCGCGAGCGCACCCGTGGTCATTGCGTCTCCTCTGCAGTACTTCTACTCGCGCTTCGGCCATTTCATGTGGACGCTGCCGTTCATTCCGTGGGCGCTGCGCGCCTTCAACTTTTCTAACTTTGACGTTGTCATTTCATCGTCATCAATGTTCATGAAGGGGATCCGCGTGCCTCGGGCGTGCGTGCACATCGAGTACTGCCACACGCCGCCGCGCTTCCTGTGGACAGACAGGGAATCCTACTCACGTGAAGAGGTTCCCACTTTGCTGCGCTGGCTGGGCATTGATACGTTTATTCTGGGCAGGCTGAAGGCGTGGGATTTTCGCGCTGCCCAGCGCGTGAAGTTTTTTATTGCAAACTCGCGCAACGTGCAGCGGCGCGTCAGGCAGTTCTACGGGCGCGACAGCGAGGTGGTGTACCCGTTCGTTGATACAGAGTTCTTCTACCCAACGCGTGAAAAAGAAAGCTACTTTCTGTTCGCCGGCAGGATACAGAAGTACAAGCGCGTGCAGGTTGTCGTTGACGTGTTCAATGCAAACGGCCAAGAGCTCCACGTTGTGGGGGACGGCAGGCAGCGGCACGAGCTAGAGTCTGCAGCTGCTGAGAACATTTTATTCCTGGGGCGTGCTTCTGACGAGGTTCTGCGCGATGAGTACTCTGGGGCAGCTGCTCTAATTTTTCCACAGGAAGAAGACTTTGGCATTGTGCCGCTCGAGGCAATGGCGTGCGGCACGCCCGTGATCGCCTACGGAGCTGGCGGCGTGAGGGAAACCGTGGTTGAGGGCAAGACTGGAATTTTCTTTGACCAGCAGACAGCCACAGCTTTACAGGCTGCGCTGGATAAGTTCAACGTGACGCGTGGCAGCGCTGCCTTCCGTGCAGAAGACTTGTACGAAAGAGCTGAAGAGTTCAGCAAGCCGCGCTTCATGCGTGAAATTTCTGCGTTCGTTGAGCACGCCGTTGGAGGGGGCGCATGAAAGTTGCCATTGACCTGCGCGCGCTCATGGAGACTGGCGGCAAGATTTCCGGCGTCGAGAACTACATCCTGCACGTAGCCAACGAGCTCGACCGCACTGCGCATCGTGGCGAGCTCACCTACACGATGAACGCGTACCGCAACGTAACACTGCCGAGCGGCCTGCACGTTGGAGGCAGCATTCGCAAGAGCAGCATCCCCAACAAGCTGCTCAACGCTGGGCTGACGCTCGCGCACACGCCCACATTTGAATCTTTGTACGGCAGCTTTGACACGCTCTGGATGCCAGACATTCGCCCGTTTGCCGTGCGCGGCAGCACGCGCCTCGTGGTCACCGTGCACGACATATCTCCGTTCGTGCACCCAGAGTTCTACTCCCTGAAGCGCAGAATTTGGCACTCCATTGCAGGGTACCGTCGCGCGCTGGCTCGCGCAGACGTGGTCATTGCAGTGTCAGAGTACACGAGAGCAGACCTCGTGCAGTTCTTCAAGCTCGACCCAGATAAAATTAAAGTGGTGTACCCCGCAATTGACCACAGCAGGTTCAATGAAAATCTAAGAGAGCGTGGGCGCGAGCAGGAGCGTGCAGCGGTGCGCAAGAAGTACGCGTTCCCGCAGCGCTTCGTGCTGTCCCTCAGCACGCTCGAGCCGCGAAAAAATATTCTCACTTTGGTGAGGGCGTTCGAGCACGTCCACGACCAAGACGTTCACCTGGTAATTGCCGGCAGGCGCGGCTGGCTCTATGAAGAAATTTTCCGCGCAATTTCGGTGTCGCCAAAACATGAAAAAATTCACTACACTGACTACGTTGACGAGGCAGATAAGCCAGACCTCATCTCGCTCGCAGAGGTCGTGTGCTACCCGTCGTTCTACGAGGGTTTTGGCTTCCAGGTCTTAGAGGCAATGGCGTGCGGCGTGCCTGTCATTACGTCGAGCCGCACGTCTATGCCTGAGGTCGCAGGCGGCGCAGCGCTGCTCGTTGATCCGTACCAGCTCACAGACTTGGTCGCCGCCCTGAATGCGCTCACGGAAAGCCCACAGCTGCGGTCAGAGTACGTGGCATTCGGGGTTGCCCGCGCGAAAAGTTTTTCTTGGCAGAGCACTGCACAGCAAATTTCAGCTATACTACTTGCATGAAGATTGGACTGGACCTACGCATGGCAGGTGAATCGTACGGCATTGGCCGGTACAGTTTTGAAATGGCAAAAGCAATTTTGGCAGCAGATAGGTACAACTCGTACGTGCTCTTCGTGCGCGATGCTGCGCCGTTCGTTGACGCTGGCCTGACCATCCACGCGAACGTAGAAATTGTGGGTGCAGACTTCCGCCACTACAGCGTTGGCGAGCAGGTATGGTTCTGCAGGCTCCTCAACGAGCACTCGCTCGACCTCGTGCACTTCATGAACTTCAACGTGCCAGTGGCGTACTCGAGGCCGTACGTTGTCACCATTCACGACGTGGTGCACCACAGGCTGCCGGGCAACAAGCCCAGCCACGTGCTGCATCGGCTAGCGTACCGTTACGCCATTGGAACCGCTGCACGTCGCTCGGCTCGAATTATCACCGTCTCGAATTTTTCTAAACGTGAAATCATGGAGGTGCTCGGCATAGCTGATCAAAAAATTAGCGTGGTGTACGAGGCTGCAACGCCAGTGCCAGTGACCGATGCAGACGTGGCAGCTGCTCGCCACAAGTTTGGCCTAACAAAGCCCTACGTTATTTTCGTCGGGGTGATGGAGCGGAAGAAGAACATTGTGAACCTGGCAAAGGGCTTTGAGGTGCTGCGTGAAAAGTACGAGATGAACATCCAGCTGGCAATGGTTGGCAGCGTTGATTCGTGGTACCCAGAGGTCGTGACCCAGGCGCAGCAGATTAAGTTTTCAAAAGATTTAATCTTCACGGGCAGAGTTAATGAAATCGAAAAGTACGCCCTGTTGAAGGGCAGCCAGGCGTTCGTGAGCGCATCGCTCTACGAAGGTTTTGGCCTGCCTGGAGTTGAGGCAATGTCAGTGGGCATTCCACTTGTTGTCGCCAACACAGAAGTTTTTAATGAAGTGTACGACAACGGCGCAGTGTACTTTGATGGCAAGTCACCAGACGACATTGCAGACAAGTTAAACTTGCTGCTCTCAGACCAAAAGTACAGTGCAGCAATTGCCGGCAATGGCCGCGAGCGCGCAAAGATGTTCTCGTGGGACCGCGCAGCAGCTGAAACAGTTGCCATTTACAAGAGCACTGGTGCTGGAGGTGCAGGGTGAAGAACAGCAGCATCAAAATTTTGCTCACCGGTGGCGGCAGTGGCGGTCCTGTCGTGCCACTGCTTGCTGTACAAGAATTTATTAAAGCACGGTTTCCAGACGCAGAGTTTTTTTTCATTGGCACCAAGAGTGGGCCAGAGGCTGCCATGGTTGGAAGCCACGACACGTCTATTAAATTTGCCACAGTGCCGAACGGAAAGCTTCGCCGCTACTTTTCCATCCGCAACTTCACGGCACCGTTCGAGGTCTTCGTCGGCATTCTGAAGTCTCTGTACCTGGTCGCAGCGTTCAAGCCAAACGTCGTGTTCAGCGCAGGCGGCTACGTGTCAGTGCCAGTGGTCATTGCGGCGTGGCTGTTGGGACGAAAGGTTGCCATCCACCAGCAGGACGTTGAGCCGAGCATGAGCAACCAGATCCTTGCACCGCTCGCAAGTAAAATTACGGTGTCGCTCCCAGCCTCTGTGAATGACTTTGACCAAGGCAAGGTTGTGCTCACCGGCAACCCGTACCGCAGCGCAATTTTAAACGCCCAACCTGCTGCGCTCTTTGACGGCGAGGCTGTCCCAACAGTGCTCATCACCGGTGGTGGCACAGGAGCTGCGGGTTTGAATGAGATCGTTGCCCAGGCGCTTCCAGACCTCACAAAGTTTTGCTGTGTCGTGCACCTCACTGGAAAAGGTAAGGCTGCTGCTTTGGCACTAGATCGCTACAAGAGCCTAGAGTTTACCCAAGACATGCCGTCTCTGCTCGCAGCAGCAGACGTTGTGGTGAGCCGCGCTGGCATGTCAACAATCACAGAGCTGTCTGTTACGGGGAAGGTTGCAGTTATTGTGTCCATGCCAGACTCGCACCAAGAGGCAAACGCAGCAATGCTCGAGAGCGCGCGCGCTGCGGTCGTGCTCTCGCAGAAAGGTTTGACCGCAGCGAACCTGGCTGCTGCAATTAAAAATTTGTTGGACAACGAGCCGCTGAAACTTGAACTGTCTGAAAACATTAAAAAGCTCACGCCCCTCGACTCGACTGCCGCAGTTTCGCAGGTTATACTCTCACTATGCAACCAGTAGCTGCTGCCAAAAATCGCAAAACTCTTTCACTGGCACTCGCTGGATGCGCGGGCAAGGCAATTGCGTACATTGGTCTCCTCGAAGTTTTCCAGGAGAACGGCATTCCCGTGGACGCAATTGCAGCGTGCAGCAGCGGCGCCATTGTTGCGGGCGCGTACGCGTGTGGAACACTGGCAGCCTTCAAGGAACGGGCAATGGGGCTCAAGGGCAGCGAGCTGCTGGACATGTTTGGTGGCGTGAGCCTCAATGGCGGCGTGTTCTCGTTCGATAGTTTCGAAGAAGCCATTGGAGAATTCATAACGGTTGAGCACGTAGAAGACCTGCCAGTGCGCACGGTCATTGTCGCATCGGATTTGGTTACCGGCAGAGAGGTAGTTTTCAGCATGGGCGATGTTCTGCGGGCCATCCGCGCATCCTGTTCAATGCCAGGACTGTTTGAGCCTGTGCTGTGGGGACGGCAAGTTTTGGTAGACGGTGGCTTGTTTTCAATTGTCCCAGTTGAGGCAGCAAAGCTCTTTGGGTGTGACTGCACCGTCGCGGTTCGCATGGCGGCCGCATCTAAGAACCTGTTTGCCTCTCAGGCCCTCCAGGCAAAAGATGGGTACAACCACAGCCTGCGCAACCCGGTGAGGAAGCTCGGACAGTACGCGTCGCGCATCGGCAGGTCGCTCGTTGGCGTTGAGAAAGAAGAGGCAGAGGTTGCCACCATTGACGAGGCGACAGCGCCTGGGTTGGTCGAGGTGCTCGCCCGCTCAATGGACTACGCAATCGAAGAGCGCAAGAAGGCTGAGCAGTACAGCTGCGACCTCATGGTTGAAATTGAAGGTGAAGGCTACGGGAAGGTGGACATACGGAACTTTGAAAAAATTTATGAAGCAGGCAGGCTGGCCGCAGAAGCTGCGCTGCCGAGAATCAGGGAGCTACTCGCATGACGCCAAAGTCCCTCTACTTCATAGGCATTGGCGGCATCGGCATGTCTGCCACTGCAGGTATTGCCGCTGCGCTCGGCGTGACCGTGGGAGGTTCTGACGCAAAGGACGTGTACGATCCCAGCCTGCGCGTGCTGAAGGCTGGGTGCATTCAGTTCACCGTTGGCTACGCGGCTGAAAATTTTGAGACGTTCTGTGAGAAGTTTGGCAAGCCAGACTTTGCCGTTGTGACAGCAGCTGTCGATGGTTCAAACCCAGAGGTCGCGTACGCACAGCAAGAGGCAATTCCAGTTGCATCGTACCCGCAGGTACTGGGCAGCTTGCTGGGAGACTACCAGCGAATTGTCGTTGCCGGCACGCACGGCAAGGGACCACTTCTGGCCTCATTGCTTACGCACTCAAAAATTTAGAGGACGATTCGTTTTTTGTTGGCGGCGTGCTCACAGATTTGGCCACCAACTTTTACCTCGGCCACGGCAAGCGCTTCGTGCTCGAGGGCGACGAGTACGTGTCGAGCGCGTTCGATGCAACGCCGAAGTTTCTGTACTACAAGCCTGACGTGCTCCTCATCAACAACATTGAGTTTGACCACCCAGATGTCTTCGCCTCTCTCGATGCCGTGAAAGATGCGTTCCGCAGGCTCGTGGCTACCGTGCCAGAAGGCGGCACTGTTGTGTTCAACGCAGATGATGAGAACGTGGTCGATGTTCTGCGAGATTTCAAAGGCCGGAAAATTGGGTTTGGCTTTGGAGCACTCGCTGACCTACGCGGCGGCGAAGAATCTATTGAGCGTGGCGTGTTCAGGTTGCCGTTTGTAGATTTCACGATTGCCACTGTGCTGCCAGGGAAAATTTACGCCTACGACAACATGGCAGCAGCTGCAGTGCTGTTCGCTTTGGGCATTGACCCAGAAGATTTTCTGCCACACTTTGCGAGGTACAGCGGCATTGAGCGCCGCTACCAAATTGTGGCAAACGGCAAGGTTGCGATTATCGATGACTACGCGCACCACGCAACAGCTGTTGCAGAAACACTGGCTGCAACGAGGTTGAAGTTTCCTGGCCGCAGGGTGATCTGCGTGTTCGAGCCGCACACCTACTCGCGCACGCGCGAGACCATTGACCAGCTCGCCCGTGCATTCACCAGTGCCGACGTGGCCTACATTGCAGAGGTGTACCCAGCCCGCGAGCAGAAGCTGCCGAGCAGCATTACCGGGCACGATGTCGTTGCCAAAATTTTGGCGGCAAACCCAGGCGCTGACGTGCGCTACGTTGCAGACCGCGAAGATGCTCTCAGCCAGATTAAAACAGAGTTAAAACCAGGTGACGTCGTTGTCGTCATGGCTGTTGGCTCATTCAACACGCTCGTGAACGATTTGAAGGAGATCTCTTAATGAACTTTCAGGAGAACGTTAACCTTGCAAAGTTTTCATCTTTCAGGGTCGGAGGCCCTGCTAGAAAATTTGTAGAGGTTCGCACGCAAGATGAAATGGCAGAGGCAGTTGCCGCTAGCAGCAACAATTTTTTTGTGCTCGGCGGCGGCACGAACACGCTATTTAATGACGCAGGGTACAGCGGTACTGTGATTAAAAATTTAATGAAGGGGATTAAACTCCACGACCGTGACGTTATCGAAGCTGAAACTGGATTAACTCTGGTTGAGATTAACTCGTTTGCAAATGCGAACGGCCTAGTAGGATTTGAAAAAATGGCAACAGTGCCTGGAACGCTCGGCGGTGGGCTCTACAACAACGCACACTGGCTCGAAACTCTTTTATCAGATTTTGTCGTATCTGTAGGTGCGCTATCTATTGATGGCGGTAAAGTTGAAAAGGTTACGTTGGTGCCAGAAGACCTTCACTTTGCCTATGACCACTCTGTGTTCAGAGAGCGGAACGTTGTTGCTCTGAGCGCGCGGCTCAAGCTGCAGCCGGGCGACGTTGGCAAAGCGCGGCAAGACCTGCTAGGCTACTTAAAGAAGCGCTCTGAGATGCACCCGTACGGCACCGCGAACTGTGGCTGCATGTTCCAGAATGTTGATGGCACGTCAGCAGGCTACCTCATTGACCAGTGCGGCCTGAAAGGTGCAAAGTTTGGTGGGGCAGAAGTTTCCACGAAGCACGCAAACTTTTTCATTAATTCTGGCACAGCAACGAGCGGTGACATCACGGCGCTCATCAAGATCTGCCAAGAGCGCGTGAAGGAAAAGTTTGGCGTAGAGCTGAAGCTCGAGGTGCACGAGGTTTCTCATTAAATGCGAAAGGGAAACGCATGGACCACATCACGATAAAGGCGACGAACACCACGCTCACGGACTCAATGGTTGAGTACGCAGAGGGGAAGCTCGACGCAGCGCTCGGCAGCTTCCTGCGGCCAGAGAACAAGGTGCACGTTGAGCTCGGCTTTGAGGCAACGCACAACGAGGGTGAGCGGTTCAGCGCAGAGGTCACCGTGCTGCCAAAACCTGGCCACTACGCAGAGGCACGGGGCAAAGATCTGTACGAGGCCATTGACCTGTGCATCCCGAAAATAAAAGAGCAGCTCGTACGCGAAAAAGACAAACGAATTTCTCTGCGCCGCAGTGAAGGTGCAGCGCGCAAGGAGAGCACAGAAGCAGATTTAGAAGAGTAAATTCTCAGTTTTAAAAAAATGACCCAGCGGAAACTTCCGCTGGGTTTTGTGGTGGGTTTATTTTCGTGGGATGCTCTTAGGCTGCTTCCTTAAGCTTGAGAGGACTTAGGCTTGCGAGGTGTTGCCTCGCTTCCTTTATTGTGCCCGCGTAGCAGCGCGCTCCGTTTCGGAGTAGCTTTGCGACCTCGTTAATTTCTCTCGAAATAACCAGCCTAGTGCGAGTATCACCGTTCTCCTTGAACTCTTCCTTTTTGGGACAGTTTGGTTCAAGAAATTCTCGATAGACCACGTTCCTGATCGCGCATTTTTCCGAAACCGCTTCGGTGCGATACCATTTTTCTCCGTGGTTGATCCAGACAGCAAAGAGAGTTAAAGCCGGTTCTTTTGCCACAGTTTCCCTCCTGTAGAAGTTCTGATCAAATAGTAGCACATAAATTGGTATATTGCAAGTGTTGGTGTGTGGAGCTTTACCAAGCTTTGTTGTTCGTACGTCAAAAAAACTGTATAATTCTCTACATGGCCTTTCTACAGAATATATTTAGCCGCAACGCAGCAGCTGTTGCAAAACTCCAAAAGCAGGTTCAGAAGATCAATTCGCTGGAAGAAAAGTACGCTAGCCAGTCAGACGCAGAACTGGCAGCGCAAGTTTCATCGTGGCGCACAGAGCTCAAAGACCTAGACGAAGAAGAGCAAAAGGCAAAGCTCACAGAACTTTTGCCAGACTCCTTTGCCGTTACTCGCGAGGTGACAAAGCGCTTAACCAACAGGCGCCACTTTGACGTGCAGCTCATGGGTGCAATCGTTCTCCACAATGGCCAGATTGCGGAGATGCGAACTGGTGAAGGTAAAACCCAGACAGCTGTGCTGGCACTCGCACTGAATGCACTCGCAGGTCGCGGCGCGCACCTTATCACGGTCAACGACTACCTTGCCCGCTGGCACGCGTCTTTGATGGGGCCAATTTACCATTCGCTTGGCCTGAGCGTTGCATCAATCCAGCACCAGAAATCATTCCTCTACGACCCATCCTACGAACCCGAGACAGAAGAAATCCAACGCCTCGAAGCAGAGACAGAGGGTTTCGTGATGGACGTTAAGCACATGCGCCCGTGCTCGCGCCGCGAAGCGTACGCAGCAGACATCACGTACGGCACGAACAATGAGTTTGGCTTTGACTACCTGCGCGACAACATGGTACCAGCGGTCGAGAACCTCGTGCAGCGCGAGCTGTACTTTGCCATTGTCGACGAGGTAGACAGCATCCTTATTGACGAGGCGCGCACGCCGCTCATTATTTCAGCTCCTGACACAGACCCAACAGACAAGTACGTGAAGTTTGCACACCTCGTGCGAAAGCTGGTTGACGGCGAGGACTTTACCGGCGACGACAAGAAGAAGTCAATCGCGCTGTCAGAAGCTGGCATTGAAAAAATTGAAGCAGAGCTAGGCGTGAAGAATATTTACGAAGACGGCGGGATCGTAACCGTCCACCACATTGAGCAGGCGCTGCGTGCGCGTCGCCACTTCTTGCTCGACCGCGACTACGTCATTCGCAACGGCGAAGTGGTTATAGTAGACGAGTTCACGGGGCGCCTCATGTTTGGCCGTCGCTACTCTGATGGACTGCACCAGGCAATAGAGGCAAAAGAGGGCGTGAAAATTCAGCAGGAGAGCAAGACACTGGCAACAATCACGTTCCAGAACTACTTTAGGCTCTACGAGAAGCTCTCGGGCATGACAGGCACTGCGAATGACAGAGCAGGAAGAATTCTACAAAATTTACGGCCTTGAGGTCGTGGCAATTCCAACGCACAGGCCAATGGTGCGCAAAGACCAATCTGACCTCGTGTACAAGAGCGAAAAAGGAAAGTTCGCTGCAATCGTGAAGGACGTCGCAGAGCGCCACAGGCTTGGCCAACCAGTGCTCATAGGAACAGTGTCAATTGCCAAGAATGAAATTTTGGCAGAAGAGTTAAAGCGTGCTGGCGTGCCGTTCGAGCTGCTGAACGCCAAGAACCACGAGCGCGAGGCGCACATCATTTCTCAGGCAGGTAGGCTTGGCGCTGTGACAGTTGCAACGAACATTGCCGGACGCGGCGTTGACATTTTGCTCGGCGGCAACCCTGTTGATCAAGAAGAGAGCCAAAGTTCGCGAGCTGGCGGCTTGCACATTCTTGGCACAGAACGCCACGAGTCCCGCCGCATCGACAACCAGTTGCGTGGACGCTCAGGTCGCCAAGGCGACCCAGGTTCATCGCAATTCTTTGTTTCAGTGGAAGATGACCTCATGAGGCTCTTTGGGGGTTAGAGCCTGAAGTCTGTGATGAAGTGCTTGGCATGCCAGATGACCAGCCAATAGAGCACGGCCTGGTGTCGCGCTCAATCGAACAGGCACAGAAAAAAATTGAAGGCCTGCACTTTGACAGCCGCAAGCAGGTGCTCGAGTACGACGACATTATGAACCGCCAGCGCGAGGTTATTTACAAGAAGCGTCGCGCCTGGATTGACCCAGCTGCAAACTTGCGCGAAGAAATCATGGGAATCGTCAAAGCAGAGATCGCAAACGTTGTTGAAGCGTACTACGCAGATCCCGAAGCTGAGCCAAAAGATTTGGTAGAAAAGCTCAATGCAATTTTTCCTGTCAGCCCAGAAGCTGCGGCAAAAATGGCCGAGTTCAGTGCCCAGGCAGGGGATGAAATTTTTGCAACAGTTGATTTTGCCCAGAAGCTCGCGGATGCCTGTACGTGCAAAAAGAGCAGTTCACCGCAAAGCAGGCAGCGGAGATGCAGCAGCCTGCAAACGTGAGCAGCACGCTTGCGCCGCGCGGCGAAAATGATTTTGGCATGGTACGCCAGCTCGAGCGCATTGTGGCACTCCAAAATCTAGACACCATTTGGATGGAGCACCTCGACACAATGGAGCACCTGCGCGAGTCTGTTGGCCTGCGCGGCTACGGCCAGAAAGACCCGCTCGTTGAGTACAAGCGTGAGGGCTTTGACCTGTTCAAGCGCAGCCTCTTAGAAATAGACAAGGGGATTGTGTACGCCATCTACAAAGTTGGCATCATGTCGCAGCCGCAGGCAACGCAGGCTCAGCAGGTGGCGCTCGCAGCTGCAACTGAGCAGAGCGCGGCAGAAATGAGCGCGCTCAGCGGTGACGGCAAAGAACCCGGCCGCAATGACCCGTGCCCGTGCGGCTCAGGCAAGAAGTACAAGAGGTGCGGCATGCTCAACACGCCAGAGCACCAGGCAAACATGGCTAACAAAAAATTATGACAGAATTCTGCTACCTGAACGGAAAATTTTTACCACTGAAAGATGCAAAAATAAGCATCACAGACATTGGCATCTTGCGTGGCTACGGCGTGTTTGATTTTGCGCGCACGCACAACGGAAAGCTCACGCTGTTCAACGAGCACTTTGCTCGCCTCACGCGCTCTGCAAAGAAGCTCGACCTTGCGCTGCCAGCTTCAAAAAGCGTACTGGAGAAAATCATCAATGCTCTCATCAAGAAGAACGGCTACGCAGAATCAACAGTGCGCATGGTTCTTACAGGTGGCGAGACAGTTGGCAATGGCCTGGAGTACAACAAGTCAAAGCCAACGTTCTTTGTAATCGTGGGCGAGTTTGTGCCGCTGCCAAAAAAGTTCTTCACAAATGGCGTGAGGGTAATCACCACAGACCACCAGCGCACGTACCCAGAGGCAAAGACAAACAGCTACATTGTTGCTGTGCGCAACCAGGGTTCGCGTAGGCGTGCTGGTGCATTTGAGATTTTGTACACGAACAGCGGCAAGGTGCTGGAGACAACAACAAGCAACTTTTGCATGGTCAAGAATGGAAAAATTTTAACCGCAAAAGCTGGCGTGCTCATAGGGACAACGCGCAACACTGTGCTGGCGCTCGCCAAGAAAAAGTTCAAAGTCGAAGAGCGCGATGTTTCAGTTCGCGAGCTGGCCGCAGCTGACGAGGCGTTCCTCACAGCCACAAACAAAGGTGTTGTGCCAATCACCACCGTTGACGGCAAGAGGGTTGGCAACGGCAAGGTCGGCCCTGTCACAAAGTGGCTGATCGAGGCGTACAACAAAAAAATGGCCTCTTTTCATTAAATATTAACTACCTACACCATGTCCAAAGACTTCATGAAGCCACAGCCAACAAAAAATGAAAAGATGTTCTACGATTTAATGATGAGCATGGACGTGCTAGACAGGCGCGTGTGGAGCACATCATCGTTTGTCACTGCCCTCGCCATTCTATTGAAGGCAAAACCCGAAGAGATTGCAAAGCTCCTCACCACTGACCACGACAAGATCAAGGCGTTCAGCAAGCAGGTGAACGACGAGATTGACAAAATTGAAGCAGCTGAGAAAGCAAAGTTCCCGGAGCAGGGGACCAAAGGTGGCGAGGCTCACGAAGGGCACGATCATGCCCACGGCCACGAGCACCCAGTCAGCGAGTAGTTTTCCCCACAGAAGTTTGTATAAATCAAATATAGCGAGTAGACTTAACGTAGATTTAATCTACTCGTTTTTTCTATGCGGCGACAGGATGCACTCGTGCTAATTTGCTTGGTGGTGGCGATCGTGGCTGGCAGTTTTGCCGGGTACGTGCTTTTTGCTGAGTATGGCCTCTCTGGAGCTATCATTTTCTAACCAAAACCAATCTGCCCAACCACAGCCGGGAAATTCACAGCCAGTATCACTGACAAGCACGCTTGACCGGTCACCAAGCACACTGGGCTTCGTTGGCCCAAAGCAGCTCACCGACGAGCGCATTGACATTGACCTGAAGACGCAAACCCTCACGTACTACGATGGTGCAGAGCTCATGGGCAGCTTCTTAATTTCGAGCGGCATTCGACAGCTGGCAACGCCTCCAGGCACGTACGCCATTCTACAAAAAATCCCATCCCACGATTTTAAGGGCACGAACCTCGATGGCACTACGTACGATTTTCCAGACACAAAGTACGACCTGCTCTTCTACTCTGGCGGCGGCGGCGATAACCTGTACATACACGGCGCGCCGTGGAACCACCACATGGGCACGCCAGAGAGCCACGGCTGCATAAATGCTACCTACGCTGACATGGAAGTCCTGTACCCGTGGGCTGTCGTGGGCGCAACTGTAACCATAACCAGCAGCTAGCGCCCGTTTTTGACCTTTTCAGCTAATTGCTATAGAATACCAAAGACGTAAGTAACAGATACACTGATACCAATGAGAAATTTAAGGCTATACCTCACGTTCCTGGCTATTATCCTGATTGCCGCGTTTGCCGTTTACATTGACCTGCCAAAGGGCAGCAAAATTGACCTGAAGTCGCTCCACATTAACTACGACCAAGCTTTTCCACCACACCTCGGTTTAGACCTTGTCGGTGGCACGTACTTAGAGTACCAGGGTAACCTCTCGCAAATCCCAGCAGCTGAGCAAGGCTCTGCCATGGATTCAGCCCGCACGGCCATCCAGCGCCGCATTGCATCTTTCAACGTTGAAGAAGAGCCTGTGGTGCAGACGAGCGGCTCAGACAGGCTCATCGTTGAATTGCCAGGCATCACGAACATTAGCCAGGCCATCAGCGTCATTGGCCAGACGCCGTTCCTGCAGTTTGAAACGCAGAACCCAAATCCAAGCGCAACCCCTGTCACGGTCAACTCTTCTGGCCAGGCGAGTGTCGACGTGAATGCAGCAACTGCCAACCAGTGGACGCCAACGGGGCTCACCGGCGCAGACCTCACGAGCGCAACTGTTCAGTTTGACCCCACCTCTGGTGCACCAACAATTGCGCTCCAGTTCAATGCTGCTGGCACAAAAATGTTCTCAGATATTACCAGTGCAAACATTGGCAAGCCTGTCGCAATTTTCCTCGATGGCACCGTGCTCTCAACGCCAACTGTGCAGAGCGCCATTACCAATGGCCAGGCTATCATCACTGGGCAGTTCACGGTAGACCAGGCAAAGCAGCTGGCGAGCAGTTTGAACGCAGGCGCCCTGCCTGTGCCCCTGACCTTGGTTGACCAGGAGAACGTTGGCGCAACGCTCGGCCACCAGTCTGTAGAGGAGAGCATGCTCGCAGGTCTCATTGGCCTCATCCTCATTGCAGTGTTCATGATCGTGTACTACCGTTTTCCAGGCTTGCTCGCAGTGTTTGCCTTGGCAGTGTACGCGCTCTTGAGCTTTGCCATTCTGAAGATTGGCATCTCTGTCGTAGCAGTCATCCTCGTTGGGGCGTTCTTCTTTTTAGGGCTCACGTACAGTTGGGTGTTTGGCTTGCTCGCAGTGCTCTCGTACATTGTGCTCATCTTCTTGGGTGGCCTCAGCCCAGTCACCATAACGCTCGAGGGCATTGCTGGCTTCATCTTGTCCATTGGCATGGCTGTTGATGCAAACATTCTCATCTTTGAGCGCACAAAAGAAGAGCTCCGCCTCGGCAAAGACGTTGACCTTGCACTCGAAGACGGCTTCAACCGCGCGTGGCCATCAATTCGCGACTCAAACATCTCGAGCCTCATCACCACGCTCATCCTGTACGTGTTCGGCACAGCTGAAATTAAGAGCTTTGCCGTGACACTGGCAATTGGTATCATCATCTCGCTGTTCACGGCTATTACAGTCACCAAGACGTTCCTGAGAATGTTCGTGGGCCACAACATTCTTGCGCACCCGTGGCTGTTCGGCGTGTCAAAGCGCAAGGAGCTGCAGCCAGCTACAGATGCACCCATAACCACTCAAGAATAGCCATGCTGAACATCATAAAATTCTACAAGTTCTGGTTCACGGTTTCTGGCATTTTGCTCGTCGCTGGCATTGTCTCGCTCTGCGTGTACGGCCTGCGCCTGGGCATTGACTTCACCGGCGGCACAACAACGCAGCTCCAGTTTGCAACAGCTCCCGACTACAGCAAAATTGCACAGGTCGTGAAGTCTGAAAACTTTGGCGACACGCAAATTCAGCAAGTTGGCACATCTGGCGTGCTCATTGAGACGCCGGTCATCACCACTGCACAGCACGACAAGCTTGAATCAGACCTCACAGCCCAGGTCGGCAAGTTTACAGAAAGCTCGTACACGTCTGTTGGTCCAACCATTGGCAACGAGCTGAGGCAGAACGCATTCTGGGAGTTGCTGCTCGTGACGCTCGGCATTGTGTTCTACATTGCGTACGCGTTCCGCAAAGTAACCAGGCCTGTTACCTCGTGGCGTTTTGGCTGGGCAGCAATTATTGCGCTCGTGCACGACCTGTTTGTGGTCATTGGAATCTTCTCTATACTCGGACACTTCTTCCACGTTGAGGTAGACAGTTTGTTCGTGACAGCTGTGCTCACAGTGCTCGGCTTCTCAGTGCACGACACAATTGTTGTGTTCGACAGAATCCGCGAGAACCTGCGAACAGAAGCCGGCCGTAGCCTCGAAGACGTCGTAAACCACAGCATCAACCAGACAGTGGTGCGTTCTCTCAACACTTCACTCACAGTGCTCTTCGTGCTGCTCTCGCTCCTGCTCTTCGGCGGCGAGACTATTCGCTACTTTGTGCTCGCTCTGTTCATCGGCATCATTGCTGGAACCTACAGCTCAATTTTCATTGCCAGCCCAATCTTAGTTTTGTGGCAGAGGTGGCAGGGGAGTGCGAAGCTGAAGAAGGCTTAATACAAAAAACAAAAGAGTCTCCTTTGTGCTGTACTCGCATTTCTGCTAATCCGCTCCGCGGCTTGCAGAAATAGCTGCGTAGGCACCACAGGAGACTCTTTTGTTTTATCCAAAACCCACAAGTTTATTTGCCCCGTTCTTGAATCTATGTTACAATCTAATTAATGGTTTTTGGCGGTTTGGATGCACTTTGGACAGCCTAAAAGCAGCCGTTTTCCCCAATATTGACATACTTTAGCCTTTGTGCTATATTATTTAAGTAAATGTAACAGCAAGCCTGGCATCGAAATGTGACACAAAGATACACGCAGCGATGGCACGCAGCAGCAAAAACACTCAAACTTATATGGACAACCGCACACAGAACGACGTAGACCGCAAAGCAGCCCAGGGAATCCTGGATAAAATCATTGGCAGTAAGCAGACCACGAGCCTCAAGAACTTCAACCCGCCAGCAGTGGCAGCTAAAGTCTTGAGCCACCTTAAAGAGCGCGACAGAACCATTCTGGCAAAGCGCTTTGGCTTGCTCGGATTTTCATCCAAAACCCTCGAGGCTATTGGCAAAGACCACAACCTCACGCGCGAGCGCGTCCGCCAGATTGAGAAAGAGTCAATCAAGTTCTTGCGCACAAAAATGTCTGACGAAGAGCTGGCAACAGCCGTGAAGATGCTCTCGCAGATCATCAATGACTGCGGCAAGGTCATCCGCGAGATTGACCTCATCAAGACACTCAGCATTGACCCAACAGAAGAGGAACGCAACAGCATCCTGTTCATACTGAACGTGGCTGAAGAGCTGCTGGAAGTTCGTGAGGATGAAATGCACCACGCAGCGTGGGCTTCTGTAACCTACTCGCACGAGGTTTTCCAGAACATCATCAACAGCGCAAAGGCAATCCTCAAGTCTGAGACAAAGCCAATCAAGCAGGCAGCCCTCATTGAGAAGATCAAGCAGACCCAGCTGTACCACGACCACAGCGCAGAGCTCAACGAGAAGGTCATCCGCAACTACCTCGAGCTGTCAAAAGACATTGAGCGCAACCCGTTCGATGAGTACGGCTTGAACATCTGGACTGAGATCACGCCAAAGGACGTTGGCGACAAGGCCTTCATCGTGCTCAAGCACCACGGCAAGCCAGAGCACTACATCACCATTACAAAAATGATCAATGACCACGGCTTTGACAAGCGCGTGGCCCACAAGGAAACAGTGCACAACGAGCTCATCAAAGACCCACGTTTCGTGCTCGTTGGCCGCGGCATCTACGCACTCACAGAGTGGGGATACCAGCGCGGCGTAGTGTCTGACGTCATCGCCAGCGTCATGAAGGCCGCGAAAGGCCCCATGACCCGCGAAGAGGTAATAGACGAGGTGCTCAAGGCACGCTTCGTGAAGCGCAACACAGTTCTTGTTGCCCTGTCGAACAAGAAAATGTTCACCAAGGTTGCCAAGAACCGCTACCAGCTGGCAGCCGCAAAGGCGTAAGAGTCTCGGGAGCCAGCACAGTTCACGAAACAAAAAGTAACCACACTGCCCATTGAATGAAGTAACAACAGCTCTGTCCGGCACGCTCACCACCTTGGTTACCGTCGGGTGGACTGTTTTCGTTTACGGCGGGTGGGTTTTGGTGGTCGTCTTGTTTTTCATAATCTACAACGCGGTCAACCTCGATGGCTTGCAGACAAAGTTCGTGAAGAAGCAGGTGCCAGTGTGCCTGCACATACGCATTGAGCGAGAAAATTTGCAGAGCATGCTCGCGGTTGAACAGATCTTCGCGCAGATGCACGCCATCCATGCGAACACGACCTTTGCCCAGAGGAACTTTGAGGGCGTGGTGCTCTTGCCAACAGGCATGGAGATCGTGAGCATGGGCGGAAAAATTTCGTACATAGTGCGCACGTTCAAGCAGTACGTGGGCCTCATTGAGGCATCGTTCTACGCCCAGTACCCGAACGCAGAAATTAGCGTTGTCGAAGACTACATGGCAGGCCTCACCAAGTACGACAAGGACAGCACGTGGGACTTGTGGGGCACAGAGTTCGTCATGGTGAAGGACTACGCGTACCCGCTCAAAACGTACAAAGACTTTGAGCACATGGCAGCAGAGGAAAAAATTATTGACCCGATCGCGCCACTGCTCGAGGCAATGTCAAAAGCTGAGCCGCACGAGCTCATGGCTATTCAGTTCCTCATACGGCCTGTTGCAGACAATGACTGGGTGCCGCACGTGCAAGAGTTTGCCAAGAAGCTCAAGGGTGAATCAACGGCCACTGAGAGCGCGCTCGACAAGTTCACCGCCCCGCTGAACATGCTCGGGGAGAAGACAGTGCTTGAGGCTATGTTTGAAAAGAAAAAGGTGAAGGCTCCAGATGGCACTGCTGCAGCCGTGCAGCGCCTGTCACGAGGTGAAACAGACGTGCTCACAGCCGTTGAAGAGAAAATGTCTAAGACCGGGTGGCACGCAAAGATTCGCATGCTGTACATTGCGCCAAAGGCGCAGTTTGACGGCAGCAAGAAGACAGCCCTCATTGGCGGGTTCCGCACGTTCTCTGGCATGAACACAAACAACCTCAAGCCAGATGTCGGCAAAACTTGGACAGACTACGGCAAGTATGCGCTGTCGAAGAGCATTGAGCAGCCGTACCTTGACTACAGAACCTACACGAGAAAGAAACACTTCCTCAGCGGCTTCGTGAAGCGCAGCATGTGGATTGGCGCAGCGCCAATGGTGCTCAACACAGAAGAGCTCGCAACCCTCTACCACTTCCCACTGAGCACCACAAAGGTTCCACCAGTTGAAACCATTGACGTGCGCAAGGGTCAGCCACCGGCAAACCTGCCAGTATTCACAGGCTAACATGGACAACAACGAAATCACAATTCTCGCCAAGACGAACTTCCGCAACCGCGACGTTCCTTTTGGCATACGCACAGACGACCGCCGTCGCCACACGTACATCATCGGGAAGACTGGCATGGGCAAGACAACGCTCATGGAGAACATGATCATCCAAGATATCGTCAACGGCAAGGGCGTGGCGTTCGTTGACCCGCACGGCGACTCTGTGGAGAAAATTCTCGACTTCATTCCGAGCAGCCGCGTCAACGACGTCATCTACATCAACCCTGCTGACGTAGACTTTCCAATCGCGTTCAACATTTTGGAGTCTGTTGACTCAAAGTACAAGCACCTCGTTGCCTCTGGCCTCATGGGCGTGTTCACCAAGATATGGGCAAACCTGTGGTCAGCGCGCATGGAGTACATTCTGAACAACAGCATCTTGGCGCTGCTCGATTCGCCGGGCAACACGCTCCTCGGCATTGCGCGTTTGCTGGTGGACAAGAAGTACCGCAAGAAAATTGTGGACAACGTGAAAGACCCAATGGTGCGCACGTTCTGGATGGATGAGTTTGCCAACTGGCCAGAGAAGTACCGCATGGAATCCATTGCGCCGATACAGAACAAGGTTGGCCAGTTCCTGTCGTCTGGCATCACGCGCAACATCATGGGCCAGCCAAAGAGCACGCTCGATTTGCGCGAGGCAATGGACACCAAGAAAATTATTTTAATGAACCTCTCGAAGGGTCGCGTGGGTGAAGACAACTCTGCGCTCCTCGGCGCCATGATCATTACCAAGCTGCAGCTCGCGGCACTCTCGCGCGTTGACATTGAGGAAAATGAGCGCGAAGACTTCTACCTGTACGTTGACGAGTTCCAGAACTTTGCCACAGAGTCGTTTGCCACCATCCTGTCTGAGGCGCGCAAGTACCACCTGAACCTGACCATTGGCCACCAGTACATTGGCCAGCTCATCAGCGAGAAGAACAACACGAAGGTGCGCGATGCCGTGTTCGGCAACGTGGGCACCATTATATCATTCCGCGTCGGTGCAGCTGATGCCGAGTTTCTAGAGAAAGAGTTTGAGCCAACGTTCATGCAGAACGACTTGGTGAATTTGCCGCGTGCAACTGTTGTGCTGCGGCTCATGATAAACGGCGTGGCATCAGACCCGTTCACTGCGGTGACCTTGCCACCGGGCACGTACGAGCGCACCGGCAACGCAGACAAGGTTATCCGCGTGTCGCGCGAGCGCTACGCAAACCCAGTTGCAGAGGTTGAGGAAAAAATTACGCGGTGGATGGGCGGCGAAGACGTGCGCGAGAACGCCGCTGCCATTGCATCGCACGCAAAGTTCGAGGGTCGTGAGGACGATGACGATGAGGACGGCGATGCTAAGACAGCAGCACCAGTGCCTTTGGTTGAGCGAGCTGAGCCAGTGCAGCCAGTGGCAGCACCGGTAGTTCAGCGCGCGCCCGTACCGCGCGCACCAGCTCCAGCACCTACGATGGTGCGCGAGGTTCCCGCTAGAGCGTATGCCCAGGCTGTGGCTGCAAAGCCTTTTGTCCCAAGGTCTCCGATGCAGCGCCAGCCACAGCGTCCAGCACAGGTCCAGCACAGGAACGCACCCCAGGTTAAAAAGCCAAACGCGAATCCAATCTGGGACCAGGTCGCGCAGATCAACCAGCAGCGGGCAAAGCAGCCCCAGCCAAGTGACAGTGAAATTGAAGAGAAATATTTTCCGGAGCAGGAGTCAAAGTCGCCACAGCAGGCACCGCAGCAGCGTACAGTTCTCAGGCCAGGGGAGTCTCAGAAAATTTCAGGAGACAGTTCAGGTAACGGCAGCGGCAATGGCGAAGACTTTAGCTTCTAGTCCTACAAAGGTTCTCGTTGCTCTCTCGGGTGGCGTTGACTCAGCAGTCAGCGCTGCTCTTTTGGTGCGTGCAGGCTACGAGGTTGAGGCTGCATTCATGAAGAACTGGAGCTCAACGGCTGGCCTCGTGAAGTCAGAGTGCCCGTGGCTCGATGATCGTCGCGAAGCGCTCAAAGTCGCGGCACACCTGGGCATCCCGCTCCACACGTTTGATTTTGAAGAGCAGTTCTCGTCGCTCGTCATGGGGCACTTCTTTGCAGAGTACGCAGCTGGCCGCACGCCAAACCCAGACGTCGCGTGCAACAAGGAGATAAAGTTCAAGCTGCTGTACGACGAGGCAGTGTCACGAGGCTTTGATTTTTTAGCAACAGGCCACTACGCCCAAATCAAGAGCCGGGAAGCTCGTCCAGTCTAAGGATTCATTCAAAGACCAAACGTACTTCATCTACAACCTACGTAAGGATCAGCTCGACCACTTGATGTTTCCAGTCGGGCAGTACACAAAGCAAGAGGTACGCAAGCTCGCGAAAGAGTTCAACCTGCCAAATGCAGATCGCAAGGAGAGCATGGGCATCTGCTTTGTCGGCAACGTGAGGCTCGCACAGTTCTTGGCGCAGCGCGTGCCAGCAAAAGTTGGGGCAATCGTAGGCCCAGACGGCACAGTTCTTGGCCAGCACGCCGGCGTGCACTCGTACACGCTCGGCCAGCGCGACGGCCTCAACATTGGCGGCACAGGTCCGTACTACGTTGTGGGTAAAAATTTGGATACAAACACGCTCGTCGTTTCAAAGGACACACGTGACGCTGCCATCATGTCAGCGAAGGTGACAGTAGAGAACGTGAACTGGATTACAGGGCCGAAAAAGTTTCCGTTCACGTGCGAGGCGCGCTTCCGCCACCAGCAAGAGCTGCAGGGTGCTTCAGTTGAAGAAGATGCCAGCAGGGCAGGTGCACTGCGCGTTGCCTTCAAAGAACAGCAACGTGCGCCAGCGCCAGGCCAGAGCCTCGTGCTCTACAAACGTACGCCCAAAGGCGTAGTTTGCCTGGGCGGCGGCACCATTGTATAATGGTTCAAGCATTAACAGATACCCAATGTCACTCAAAGACGTACCATTTGGCGAGCAGGACGCGTTCAACGTTGTCGTAGAAATTTCAGCTGGTTCGCAGGACAAGTACGAGTACGATGAGCACGATGACGTCATCAAGCTCGATCGCGTGCTGTACGGCGCACAGCGCTACCCAGCGAACTACGGTTTCATACCAGAGACGCGCGCAGAAGATGGCGACCACACAGACGTACTGCTGCTGAGCACAAATCCAATTACAGTCGGCGCAGTTGTCGTTGCCCGTGCAATTGGTTTCATGGAAATGGTTGACAGTGGCGAAGTTGACGACAAGGTAATTGCAGTGCCAATAAAAGATCCTCGCTTTGGAGACATTTTGAGTTTGGATGACCTTCCGGCACACGTGCTCAAAGAGTGGAAGAATTTTTTTGAAACGTACAAGGCACTCAATGGCAAAGTGGTAGAGATCAAAGGCTTTGGCACAAAAGAAGATGCCCTAGCTTCAATGGGCCGAGGACAGGCAGCGTACAAGAAAGAGTAGCTTCTCACCAATGAAATCATTCAAGACGTACACAGTAGTTTCGGCAACGCTCCTCATGGTACTCGGCATCATTGGCTTTGCATTCTACGACCAGTTCCATGTGCCAGTGTACCTGCTCCTGATAGATTTGATTCTGGGCTTCTGGGGTCTCTACGCAACCTTCGCAAAAGAGTGAAGTAAACAAACAAAAAAGAGCACTCCACGAGCTTCGAGTTTCATTTCTTTCGCGTAGCGAAAGCCAAGAAACGAGCCGCGAGGGGGTGCTCTTTTTGTCGGTCCCTAGTTACTCTGCGTAGGGTACACCTTGCTTAAGTCAGAGCCAGAGCCGCAGTACCAAATGTTAGCCGTTAGCTTAGTGCAGAACGTCGGGTTTGCCTTAATGAAGCTGTACTTTGGCAAGAACCAGTACAGGAACACAATCGCACCTATGATCAGAAGGTATAGCAGCCAACGTAGAGCTCTGAACATTTTTTGTGGGACTAAGCCTGCCAGTCCTTCTTGACCTTTTTCCAGTGAGCCTTGAGCTCGTCTGCAAAGTCTTCAAGGTCTGTCTCCTTGATCTTCTTCACCTTGCGGTACTTGTCAGTGACCATGTCAACCATGTCGTTGTACTTGTCCTGCGTCATCTCGTTCGCATCCGCAACTTTGTCGTTGAGGTCTGCTGACATTTTCTGCATCCAGTCTATGAACTCTTTGCGGTTTTTTTCGCCAGACTTTGGTGCACCAAACACGCCAACCATTGCGCCAATGATGAATCCGAGTATTCCAGCGCCAATGAGTACGCCACCTTTACCCGAGCTAGTTTTTTTCATGTTCTTTTTCTCCATACTTTTAGCAGGTTAATTATCATTCGTCATCTTCATCGTGCGAGTGCCTGTTGCGGGTTGCCTTCACGATAGCGGTGAAGATTTTACCCACAATGCTCGTGCCCAAGTTCTCGCTGTACCCACGCACATTCTGCACAATGGCGTGCACGTCGTCGCCGAGCCGCTCGGCCTTGTTCATCATGCGCTTGATCTGCGCCAAGATCACCGTTGCCATGGTGATTAAGAACAGCAGCAGGATTGCTATCAAGCTCAAGGCGATGATTGCCACCACGTAGTACGTGCTCTGAAGTTCCATAGATGTTTTTTAGTTTCTGCGAGCGCCAAACAGTATTCTTGTATAAGTATATTGCAGCAGGCGTATTTGTCAAATAAAATTGTTTCTGGTAAAATGCTATAGCTTTGGGGCGTAGCCAAGTGGTAAGGCATGGGACTCTGAATCCCACATTCGTAGGTTCGACCCCTACCGCCCCAGCCAAGCGCGTGCCACCCTCGAGCAGAGCGAGCAGGGTGGTGAGCGCTTGGTGGCGTGTTGAGGTCGAACGGGTGGCAGTGAGGCAAGGGATTTGCTGCAGCAAACCCTGACGCCGAACGTCAGAGGCTTGCCTTGAATGGCAAGCCGATGCCACCCCGTACAAGGAGCTCGCCAGCACGCGAGCGACGCGAAACCCCTACCGCCCCAGCCAAAAATTTAGATACCACCGTTCACATGCCTGAAGCAAACGAGACTCAGCCAATCCCAAAGTGGGTCGCAGCCACCATTGTTGTTCTGGTGGTTGCTCTCGCAGCCACATTTGTCTGGTTTGCCTCGGGCGTGCACGGCTTCTACAGAACTGTCCGCTTTCAGCACTACGGACAGCAAGCATTTGACGCAGACCAAATTCAGTCCTGGATGACCTTTCGCTACGTAGGCTTTGTTTTCCATTTGCCACCAAGCTACCTGGGGACACAGCTACAGATTGCCCCCTCTATGTACCAAGACCAAACGTTGGGTGAATACGCAGCGGCAAACGGCGTTGACACTGCAACGTTCGTGCAGTCTGTGAAGGCGGCTGTGTCAGCGTACCAACCAAGCGGCGCGGCGCAATGAGCACAACGCTCCAGCACATCCTGAGCTTCATACTGGTGTACCGGTACACTGCCCTGTTCATCGTATCGTTCCTATCGAGCTTGGGAATACCGCTCCCAGCTGCTGCAAGCGCTGTCGCAGCTGCTGCGTTTGCCAGCCAAGGCTACCTCAACTTTTTTTGGCTCATCGTGGTTGGCGCAGCGGGCAACATTCTGGGCGACATTGCCATGTACTGGCTCATGCGCAGGTACGGGAAAAAACTCCTCGTGCGCGTTGGTCTGCGCAGGCTTGCAGAGTCGCGCATTCTGCAGGACGTTGAGCACACGGTGACAACGTACGAAGCGCCGCTGCTCATTGCCAGCCGCTTCCAAGACCAGGCAACACTTTTTGTTAACATCATTTCAGGGTTGGGAAGGTTGGACTTCAAGCGCTTTGCCCTCTTTGCATCAATAGGGGACATCCTGCAGATTGTCTTGTACGTTTCCATTGGCACCGTGTTCTCCAATAACTGGCAGGATGTGTACAACGTGGTCGGCAGGTTTAGCTGGGTCTTGGCAATTGCCATTGTGACGGTGGTCGTCGTGGTCACGGTAAGAGCATTCAGAGAAGTGCTCAAGCCTAAAGTTTGATTGCACATACATTAGAACGTTGACAGGCTTTGCATAAAATGTTAAACTTGATTATTCCGACCAGCTTGCTGGTCGGTTACCATGGCGTGCTATGCTAGCAGCATATGCGAGCGGTCAGCACCACGAGCAGCGCAGCCTACCAGATCCACTACCACTTCGTCGTACCCGTGAAGTACCGCAGGGGCGTCTTCGGTCTGGCTGACCGCGAGCAGACGCTGCTAGCCATCTGCCGGGAAATCGAGGAGCGGTACGGCATTAGGTTCGAGCGGATCGGGGCAGACGTCAACCACGTGCACTGGCTCCTGTCGGCCGAGCCGCAGCTCGCGCCCTCGCGCGTAATCCAGGTGGTGAAGAGCATCACCGCCCGGGAGATGTTCGCCCGCCACCCAGGCCTGAGGCGCGAGCTGTGGGGCGGCCACCTGTGGTCCGAGGGCTACTTCGTCGCCACGGTCGGCGAGGGCGGCAGCAAGCAGGCGATCGAGCGGTACATCGAGAGCCAGGGGCACAAGCCCGAGGACGTCCAGCTCAAGATCTTCGATTTCTAACCGCTGATACCGACCAGCTTGCTGGTCGGAGGTTCATTTAATTAGGCTTCTTGTTGTTTCCATGGAGGATAGATGAAAAAGCGCTTTTTGACGGTAGCGGTACTCACGATCGCAACTTTTTGCTCGGCCACGTATGCTTTGGCCGAAACGACAACCTTTGATTCTTCGCTGGGGGGACCTGGTTTCTATAACGGCAGCGGCAACCCTGACCAGAACTTCACCATCGTAACCCAGGGCAACTTACAGTTGGGTCTCGAGGCAAGCCTTCGTTTTGTCGGACCAATCGACCCAGGCAACAGCAGTAACTACATAGCCCCAACTGGAACAGCCGGCGGCGATGCCTTGTGGGATGTGCCGTTTTCAGTCAACACCCAGTCTGGCGGTGGGACAGGGGTACTCGGCAACTTCTCGTACACGTTGCAGTTTCTGGACACAACCACCTCGAACAGTGGACCGATTTTCGACCCGTCAACGGCAATACCTGACGACTCGTACCAAGGGTCAACCGGCAAAACCGTTGGCATTGGAACAAAGAACGCAACGGATTTTGGCTTTCAAAACGCCGAGAACTTTAGCTTCGAAGGTTTTTTGCCAGGCTTTGATCCAAACGCCACAGATACGTACGAGGCGATTTTGACAGCCTACGACCCGGACCGGACGGGCTTGTCGCCCAGGATACCATTACGATCAATGCCCAGGCGCCCGAGCCGGGAACCTGGCTCATGCTCGTAGCGGGTTTCGGCTTGGTTGGGGTCAAGTTTCTCTGCGGAAGGAGGGTTGAAAGTTAAGCAGCTTCGGCGGCGGCTGTCGCAGATGGTAGAGATTCTTCTACTGTCTGCGGCAGCTTTTTTATTTTTGCAAGTTGTTGTTTGACACAGAGCTAGATTTCTGGTAGTGTGAAAGTGCTCTGGCTATTCTTCGTCTAAAAAATGAAGAATAAAGCAAAGCCCTTACACCTGAGGTTGCCAGTGGAAACTTGGGAAACCTTGTTCCCAACTGGCTGCAGGAATTCGAAAGACGCCGAGGCTGCTTGGCGTTTGTCTCTTGTAATCGAAGTCGCGCGTCAATTCAAAGAGCGCGGCACACTGCCGATTCTCAGGCAGGAAGTTCTGCCCGAAAAGCAGTGCAACAAAGAAATGAACGTTCCGCTCTGCGCAGAGGATATTGAGTTCTTGACGCGGACGGCTACGGCAGAAGGGGGTTCTCGCGGGAAGCTCACGCGTGAATTTTTGATGACGGCGAAGGTCGCCATTGATGGATGTACCTGTTCGCTTACGTCTGAGGGGCTTGTTAAGGAGATCAAGAAACTGTTTCCATGACCCGCTCCCTGTGTTCTTGAAGGGCCGCCTGCTCCGCGGCCCTCATTTTTATTTAAGAAAATATTTGCTATGATCACTACCATGACAGACCTCAGGACGCTGTACAAAAAAATTTTGGCGCTGGATGACCTCTCGCCGAGCAGGGGGCCAACGCCCTTTTTTCGCGTCTGGTTTTGCTCGCGGTGAGCCGCAGTGGTGACCAGAAAAAAACAGGCCTGACGAGTGGTGAAATGCTCAAGCTACAGAAGGTGTGCTCAGCTGCAGAGTACGAGCTGGAAAAATTTTGGACTGCTAAAATTCTCGCATCAAAAAATCCAAAGGCTGCCCTGCGTAAGTTCCCGTACCACGGCAACTACGTAAAGCTCACCCAGCTCGAGTGGCTGTCCTTGCTCGGGTGCACGAGCCACAGAGACCACAAGGTTGTTTTTGTAGGAGGTGGGCCACTGCCACTGACCGCAATTCTTCTGGCACAGGTGTACGGGAAGCACGTCACGATTGTAGAGAAAGAAAAAGAAGCTGCAGTGCTCTCAGCAAAGCTGTGCCGCGCTCTGGGTTTGCAAAAACAGGTTAGCATTGTCAATGTAGCGGCAGAAGATTTTACAGGCTACAAAAAATTCAACACGTTTTTCGTGGCAGCGCTGGCTGGCCTTGAGCGCCGTACAAAGAGCGCCATCATTGCAAAGATTCAGAAACTTGCGCCGGCACACTCGCACATCTTGGCTCGCTCGAGCTGGGGTAGCCGTGAAATTCTGTACAGGCCGTTTGACCTAGCGCTCCACCGCACCAAGGCCATCGTGGAGGTCAGACCTCACAACGACGTGGTGAACTCATTCTATATAATGCACACGTGAACAAGACCTACGACGTGCTGGTGGTTGGCGGTGGGCCTGCTGGAATGCTTGCAGCTGGCCGCGCAGCTGAGCTGGGCGCAAGAGTCTGCCTCATTGAAAAGAACGCTAAGCTCGGCAAGAAACTCCTCATTACGGGTGGTGGGCGCTGCAACATTACCAACGCAGAGTTCGACGTGCGAAAGATGGTTGCAAGGTACGGCAGTGCTGGCAAGGCGCTGTTTGGTGCATTCAGCCGCTTTGGCGTTGAGGACACAATTTCATTTTTCGAATCGCACGGCCTCCCCATTAAAGTTGAGGCTGAGCAGCGCGCATTTCCAAAGAGCAACAGGGCAGAGGACGTCTGGAAAGTTTTACTAGCGTACATGAGGACTGGCCACGTTGACGTTGTGCCGAACGCTGCTTTCGCTGGCTTCAAAGTTTCTGGTGGAAAAATTGTCGGTGTGGCTACCAGCACGGGAACCATTGTCGCCAAAAGTTACATTGTGGCAACTGGTGGCAAGTCTCGTCCTGAAACAGGATCAACTGGCGAAGGAATGTCGTTCTTAGGAAAAGTTGGCCACACGGTAAAAGAAGACGGCTCTGCTCTCGTGCCAGTTAAAATTCAAGAGGCGTGGCTGAAAGAGCTGTCGGGTTTGAGTTTTGCTAATGCAAAAATCACGGTGCTGCAAGATGGCAAAAAACAAGGTAGCCGTACTGGCAAGCTGCTCTTCACCCACTTTGGTTTGAGCGGTCCACTCGTACTGAACATGAGCAGGGGAATGGCAGACCTGTACAAGTACGGGTCTGTCACGTTGCAGCTCGATTTGTTTCCAAGCCTCGACGTCCAGGCTCTCGACAAAAAAGTTTTGGATACGCTCGCAAAATTTTTGAACAAGAAAGTGAAGAACAGCCTCGGCGAGATCGTCCCGCCAAAGATGATTCCAGCCGTGCTGCACTTAGCAGGAATTGGTCGAGAGAAAGAGGTGAATGCCCTCACAAAGCCAGAGCGCACAAAAATTGTGCAGCAGCTGAAGAATTTCACGTTGACTGTTTCAGGTTTTCTCGGCACAGAAAAGGCCATTGTAACGTCTGGTGGCGTTGGCTCAGAGAGGTTGACTTCAAGACAATGCAGTCAAAGCTGCACTCAAACCTGTACCTCGCGGGCGATATCCTGAACTTTGATCGCCCGTCAGGTGGCTTCAGCCTGCAAATTTGCTGGACAACGGGCTGGATTGCCGGCAGCTCTAGCGCCGGAATGTAGGTTTTGTTAGAATTAAGGAAAGAATTAAGGGAAGGTTTTACATGCCAGAACGTTTCAATCCAGAAGAAGCAGCAGCTGGTAGCTTTGAAAGGAAAGGGCCAATAGACACCCTGCCCGCAATTTCATCACGACTTAATTCAGAGGGCAACCCCGTGCGAACTATTGAACTGAATAGTGAGCCAAAAATTGGACAGATTGTTGCAGAGTTTGGGAGCGGCGATGAGTATGAAATCACCAAGGTTGAAGTTTTGAGCAGGGGATCGGGCGGAAAAGCAACGTACAGGCTGACGTTTAAGCCATATCCGAGAAATAGCTGATTTTGCCAGAAGCGTAATTTTACTGTAAAATACGAGTGTTCTCTGTTCGGCACATGTTCTAGGCCGATGTAGCTCAATTGGCAGAGCAACGGTATCGTAAACCGTAGGTTGTCGGTTCGATTCCGACCATCGGCTCCATTTTGTTAAGCCAGGTTCATTAAAAACAGCACCTCACATGGATAAAGGATCAGGCTACGTGACCAGGATCGCTGTTGGTTCTGGGCGTTGCTTTTGAAATGGGCTTCATCATTGCGCTGCCAATAGTGGTGCTCGCAGCTGCTGGCAAGTGGCTGGATGTGCGCTACCACACGCAGGCGTGGGTCTACGTCGGCATTGTGCTCGCGCTAGCCTCGAGCGTGACGTGGCTGTTCCAACGCTTTGAGGCAATGGTTGCCACGCTCAAGCGCGCATCTCAAACTATTAGTAAAAGTACGAAACCTCCAGAAAAGAAATGATCTCTCTTCCACCACTAGCAGCTGAGCACGTCTTCAGTATTGGCAGCCTATCAATCACCAACACGTACATCACGTCGTGTGCAGCTGTGGTGGTTTTCTTTGTGTGCGGCCTGCTCATTCGAGCAAGCGTCAGAGACGTGCCACGCGGCATTCAAAATTTCTTCGAGAGCCTCATGGAGCTCATGCTGAAGTACGTTGACCAGGTCACGCGCGACCGCAAGGTCTCGCTGCGCTACCTGCCGATTGTTGGCAGCCTGTTCCTCTTTATACTGCTCTCGAACTGGCTCGGCTTGCTGCCAGGCTTTGGGTCAATTGGCCTGTTCCGCACGGCGAGCGGCATAACAGAGTTCATCCCAATTTTGAGGCCAGCAAACACAGACCTGAACCTTACTCTGGCAATGGCGCTGCTCGCGGTAATTCTGTCGCACGTCATCGGCGTTGCAACTGTCGGCTTCTTCAAGTACGCAAACAAGTTCATCAAGCTCGGCGACGTGTGGCACGCGTTCGCATCTCTGAACCCAACAAAAATTTTAACGGCTGTCATAGAGTTCGGCGTTGGCCTCCTGGAAATCATTTCAGAGGTTGCCAAGGTCATCTCACTCTCGCTCAGGTTGTTCGGCAACGTGTTTGCGGGTGAGGTGCTCATCACGGTGCTCGGCGCGCTCATCGCGTACATTGTGCCGCTGCCGTTCATGGCCCTCGAGCTGCTCGTCGGGTTCATTCAGGCAATGGTCTTCTCAATGCTGGCGCTGGTCTACATTGCAGTGGCAATCCAGCCCGTTGGCCACGAGGAGTCTGGCGAAGAGGGGGCGCGCAATACCGCTCACGTGGTAGAGCCAATATGACGTGAGCCAATAATTTTTAAAAGTCGAACTTAATCAACTGAGCACTAATCGTTCCACCAGCTATAAAAGCAAAACCCAAAGCTGACGTAGGAACAGAGGAGTCAACATGGATCTCGCATCAGCAACAGTGTTCGCCAAGGCATTCTGCATTGCCATCGGTACCATTCGAACCAGGTCTCGCCATTGGCAAGATCGGGAGCAAGGCAATGGAGTCAATCGGCCGCAACCCAGAGAGCGCCGGCACGCTGTTCGTCCCAATGCTGCTCGCCATGGCATTCGCAGAAGCCATCGCGATCTACGCACTGGTCGTCACCTTCATCCTGTAACGTTCAGGCAGCAGCGGGTTGAAACGTTCAACGGCAACCCGCTGGAGCCTGGGCATAACATAAATTTCAAACCATGAACCAAGTTGTAACACTGTTGGGTTTAAACTGGGAGCTGTTCATTGCACAGCTCGTGAACTTTGCCATTGTGCTCTTCGTGCTGTGGAAGTGGGTGTTCACGCCGCTCGGCAAGAAGCTCACCGAGCGCAGCGAGAAGATTGAGAAGTCAATTGCGCAGCAGGCAGACATTGAGGCGCAGCACGCTGCTGCAGCCAAATTTAGAAAAGAGGAAATGGCAAAAGCACAGGCAGAGGCTGCTGCTGTCATTGACCGCGCGCAGGTGACGGCAAAGAAAACTGGCGAGCAGATCGTGGCTGATGCAAGAAAGGCCTCTGAGCAGCTCGTTGCCCAGACAAAGGTTCAGCTAGAGGATGAGAAGGCAAAGCTCATTCGTGAGGTGAAAGAGTACGCCGCGACTTTGGTGACCATGGCAACAGAAAAAATCATCCGCGAGAAGCTCGATTCAGCCAAAGACCAGGAGCTCATTAAGGAGACTCTGAAAACGCTATGAGGGCGCTAACCGCAAAGCAGTACGCTGAGGCACTGTACGGGGCTATCCAAGAGACAGCGCCAAAGGACCACGACAAGGTGCTCGATAGCTTTGTCCAGGTGCTCGTGCAGAATGGGGCTGTGGGTATGCACGCTGAGATTGAGGCAGAGTACAGGTCGCTCGACCTGGCGAGCAGCGGCGTGAAAGAGGTGAGCGTCACCACGGTGCGCGGTGCGAAACCAAACGCCCAATTTGTGGCAGACCTCAACAAGATCATAGGCAGCAAGGTGCAGGTTACCCAGCACGTTGATGAAAAGCTCCTCGGCGGCGTGGTCATCAGGGCAGGCGACACGCTCATTGACGCATCGCTCGAAACGCAGCTGCGAAGGCTGGCACAGGAAATGGAATCGTAATGAACACTATTCACACACCACGAACATGAACGAACAAATTATCACAAACCTCAGAGACAAGATAGCCAAGTTCAGCTCCTCCGTTTCGGTAGAGCAGGTTGGCACTGTCATTGAGGTGGCAGACGGCATTGCACGCATCTCGGGCCTGTCGCAGGTGGCATCATCAGAGATGCTCGAGTTTGAAGATGGCGTGCTCGGCGTTGCTTTGAACCTTGAAGAGGGCAGCATTGGCGCCATTGTGTTCGGCGATTTCTTGAAGCTCAAGCCAGGGCAGGTTGTGCGCGCAACGGGCCGCATTCTCTCTGTGCCAGTTGGCGAGGCTGTTGTTGGCCGCGTGGTCAATGCGCTCGGCCAGCCAGTGGACGGCAAGGGTGCCATAAAGTCAGACAAGTTCTACCCAGTAGAGAAAGTTGCGCCTGGTGTGATCACCCGCGAATCTGTTAAGAAGCCTCTGCAGACAGGCATCAAGGCTATCGATGCCATTATCCCAATTGGGCGCGGACAGCGAGAGCTCATCATTGGCGATCGCCAGACAGGCAAGACAGCCATTGCACTCGATGCCATCATCAACCAAAAGGGCCAGGGCGTGACGTGCATCTACGTTGCCATTGGCCAGAAAGAATCTAAGGTTGCGCGCATTGTGGCAGAGCTCACAGAGCGTGGCGCAATGGGCTACACGACCATTGTGGTGTCAGGTGCGTCAGAGCCAGCTTCAATGTCGTACATTGCGCCGTACACTGGCGTTGCAATGGGCGAGTACTTTATGGACCAGGGTAAAGACGTGCTCATTGTGTACGACGACCTCTCAAAGCACGCTGTTGCGTACCGTGAAATTTCGCTGCTCCTGCGCAGGCCGCCAGGCCGTGAGGCGTACCCAGGCGACGTCTTCTACCTACACTCGCGCCTGCTCGAGCGCGCGGCAAAGCTGAACAAAGATTTTGGTGGTGGATCCATTACCGCGCTGCCAATTATTGAGACGCAGGCAGGCGATGTGTCAGCGTACATTCCAACAAACGTCATTTCAATTACAGACGGCCAAATTTACCTTGAGTCAGATTTGTTCTACCAGGGCATTCGTCCAGCTGTGAACGTGGGCATCTCAGTGTCGCGCGTCGGCTCTTCAGCACAGACCAAGGCCATGAAGAAAGTAGCTGGCAAGCTGCGCCTCACCATGGCGCAGTACCGCGAGCTGGCATCGTTTGCCCAGTTTGGCTCTGACCTCGACGAGGCCACCCGCACGCAGCTCGACTTGGGAAGCCGCACAACAGAAGTCATGAAGCAGGCACAGTACACCCCAATGGCCGTTGAGCACCAGGTCGCCATTATCTACGCTGTCACGAACGGCTACCTCAACGACGTGGCTGTCGAGAACATTGCAAAGTGCGAAGTGGAGTTCCACAAGTTCATGGACACGCAGGGTTCAGACGTAATGGACGCGCTGCGTACAAGCAAAGAGCTAACGCCCGAAACAGAAGGCGCGCTCAAGGCTGCAATCGCGTCATTCAAGAGCGGGTACCCAAACTCTTAAAGCACCCAGATGCCAGGCACAAAGGAAATAAAACGTCGAATAAAGTCTATCTCCAGCACCAAGAAGATCACGCGCGCAATGCAGATGATTTCAGCGGTCAAGATGCGCAAGGCGCAGGCGGTGGTGCTGGCGAGCAGGAGCTACGCAGACCTCGCGTGGGACGTCATTGGCAACCTGCAGGCTTCACAGAACGATGATGAATCCAGCCACCCTTTGCTGAGGCAAAACCCGAACGCTAAAAAAATCGGCGTGCTGCTCATTACGCCAAACAGGGGGCAGGTAGGCAGCTTGAACACGAACTTGGTCAGCAAGGTTGCGGCGTACGTGCGTGAGCGAGAAATGGAGGCGCACCTCGTCGGTGAGGTTGCGACGTTCGGCAAGAAGGGCAGGGCGCTTGGCTATCCGCATGCACGAAAAGATTTTCGCAGAGTTTGACAAGCCAGAGAAGCAGGTAAGCATTGATGCCATCTTCCCAATCGCAAAGCTCTTGGTGGGCGAGTACGTGAAGGGCACGTACGCAGAGGTTGTTGTTGCTTACACAAAGTTCAACTCTACGCTCAAGCAGACGCCGACCGTTGTTCAGCTGCTGCCGTTCAGCAACGCCAGCAGCCGCGTCGCTGGAAAAAGCTACGACTACCTGTACGAGCCAGACCCGCAAGAGGTGCTCAACCACCTGCTGCCGCGAATCATTGAGTCACAAATTTACCAGGCAGTCCTCGAGAGCAACGCATCAGAGCACTCGGCCCGCATGGTGATGATGGCGAACGCAACTGACGCAGCCGGCGATCTCATCACAGACCTGACGTTCAGCTACAACCAACTTCGCCAGGCAAACATTACGCAGGAGCTGGCAGAGCTTACCGCTGGTAGGATTGCACTAGAATGAGGACGCACATAGCAATTAACGTACATACATGAGCAATACGAAGACGAAAAATCACGAAGGAACGGCAACGATGAGCAGCACGGGCAGCGTTGGAAAAATTACACAGGTCATTGGTGCCGTTGTTGACGTTACGTTTGACACAGACGTGCCAAAGATTTTCAACGCGCTGCGCGTGGCTCGTGAGGGTGGCGAGCAGTTGGTGCT
Organism: Candidatus Doudnaibacteriota bacterium; assembly: GCA_963840645.1. Taxonomy (GTDB): domain Bacteria; phylum Patescibacteriota; class Doudnabacteria; order UBA920; family VMFF01; genus CAWIZL01. The sequence goes on along the minus strand of CAWIZL010000004.1, from coordinate 134,822 downwards.
CGAGGTGCAGGCGCAGCTCCCAGGCAAAGTTGTCCGCACAATTGCAATGTCATCTACCGACGGCCTGAAGCGCGGCACAGAGGTCACAGACACAGGCGCACCAATTTCAGTGCCCGTTGGCAAGGAAACGTTAGGCCGAATGTTCTCGGTGCTCGGCGAGACAATCGACGGCATTGACGAACCCATGAAAACTGGCAAGACCTATCCAATCCACCGGCACGCACCTTTGTTCACAGATCAATCTACGAAAGCTGAAATTTTAGAGACAGGCATAAAAGTCATTGACCTCATCGCGCCAATCATTAAAGGCGGCAAGGTTGGCCTGTTCGGGGGCGCGGGCGTTGGCAAAACCGTCATTATCCAAGAGCTCATTCGCAACATTGCAGCTGAGCACGGCGGCGTGTCTGTTTTTGCCGGCGTCGGTGAGCGCACGCGCGAGGGCAATGACCTCTACTACGAAATGAAAGAGTCTGGCGTCTTGGCAAAGACGACGCTCGTGTTCGGGCAAATGAACGAGCCACCAGGTGCACGCGCACGCGTGGCGCTCTCAGCGCTCACCATGGCAGAGTACTTCCGCGACGAGGAAAAGCAAGACGTGCTCTTGTTCATCGACAACATTTTCCGCTTCACCCAGGCAGGCTCAGAGGTTTCAGCGTTGCTCGGGCGCATTCCATCAGCTGTGGGCTACCAGCCAACCCTTGCCACTGAAATGGGCGAGCTGCAGGAGCGCATTACATCCACGAAGCACGGATCAATTACCTCTGTGCAGGCTGTGTACGTGCCAGCGGACGACCTCACAGACCCAGCACCTGCCACAACCTTTGCGCACCTGGACTCAACCGTTGTGCTCAACCGCGCCCTCACAGAGCAGGGAATTTACCCAGCTGTTGACCCTCTGGATTCTGCGTCTACAATTCTAGATCCACTCATTGTCGGCGAAGAGCACTACCGAGTTGCACGCGGCGTTCAGAAAACGCTCCAGGCGTTCCGCGAGCTGCAGGACATCATTGCCATTTTGGGCTTTGAGGAGCTCTCAGAAGAGCAGAAGGTTGTGGTCACACGCGCCCGCAAGATCCAGCGCTTCCTGTCGCAGCCGTTCTTTGTAGCAGAGCAGTTCACGGGAACTCCGGGCTTGTACGTGCCTCTCGCAGAAACTATCCGAGGCTTCTCTGAAATTTTGGAAGGCAAGCACGACGGCAAGGCAGAGCAGGCATTCTACATGAAGGGTGGCATTGACCAGGTCAAGTAGCTAGTGTGGGTATACGGTAGGCAACCCTTGGAAAGTTCTCCGCCAAAACTTATGCTGTCTCTGCACGACTACTAAATATTTATACTGACTATTTGTGCCTAACTTACACATAAAAATCGTAACCCCAGAAAAGACGCTCTTGGAAGAAGACGCTTCTTCTCTGGCGTGTCCAACGTCAACCGGGCAGATCACCATTCTGCCAAACCACGTGCCGATCATCTCAAACCTTGTTGCCGGTGAACTAGCTGCTCACGTTGGTGCAGCCACGCACTACTACGCAGTGTCAGGTGGATTTGTCGAGGTGCGGCCAAATAGCGAGGTGGTGATCCTGGCAGACAGCGCGGAACACTTCACAGAGATTGATGCTGCAGCAGTAGAGGTGGCAAAGAAGAAGGCTGAAGCAGACATGGCAGCTGTGGCCGCCGGCAAATCTGAGGAAGACTACGAGCGCCTGGCAGGTGCGCTCCAGTACAACCTGGCACGGCTTCAGGTTGCCAAGCGCAACGTGCACCGCGGCACGCACGGCATTGGCAGCGAGGGTGTCCTTGAAGAGTAGCGCGGCAAACCTCGACTTTGCTTTTCCACGCGCAAGCCGGCTGTGCAAAAAAATTCAGCGTGTGTACCCGCAGACGTACATTGTGGGTGGCGCAGTGCGCGATGCGCTACTCGGTGTGAAGTCGGCTGACGTAGATATTGCAACTGAGGCAACCCCGGCGCAGCTCAAAAACCTCCTTGCAAAGTTAGGAGAAAGTTTTTATGACGTTGGCGAGAAGTTTGGCACTGTTGGCGTGCAAGGTGGCACTGAGATTACCACGTTCAGAATTGATAGCCAGTACGGTGATGCCCGCCACCCAGACAGCGTCAAATTTGTGGATACTGCTGAGCAAGACGCTGCCAGGCGAGACTTCACGGTCAACGCGCTCTACTACGACCCTGGTACGAAAAGACTGCTGGATTTCTACGGCGGGTTGCGAGATTTAGGCAAGAGGGTTTTACGTTTTGTTGGAAAGCCCACTGCACGCATTAGAGAAGACCCGCTGCGGATGCTGCGGGCTGTTCGCTTTGCTGCCACGCTCGGCTTCACCATTGGCAGCGCTGATGCAGCTGCAGTTAAAAAGCACGCAGCGCTCATTGGCCAGGTGCCTGGGCAGCGAATTTTTTTGGAGCTGAATAAAATTATTTCTAGTGGTAGTTACCTAGACGGCATCAAGCTTTTAGATAAACTTGGCCTCCTCGCCGCGATCTTTCCAGAGGTCGAACGCCTGAAGCACGTTGCGCAGTCTCGCAACTACCATGCAGAGGGCAACGTGTTCAAGCACACGCTCGCAGTTCTCAGCCAACTGAAAGACGCGCCGCCAGAATTGCGATGGGCGGGCTTCCTGCACGACCTCGGAAAGTTTGGCACTGGAAAAAAAGTTGTGCGCAACCGGAGGGTTCACGTATCTTTCTACGGCCACGCGCACGTTGGCGCTGGAATGGTCAAAGGTGTTGCTGAGCGTCTGGCATTTCCTGCGGCCCTGCGCGATGACCTCGTGCACCTCACCAGCCACCACATGGACTTCACGGTGACGCCAACGCCGGCTGACGTCGAGAGCCGCTTGAAGTGGGCAAGGGATCCTCGCGCCGAGAGCATTGTGAGGCTTCGCATCGCAGACAGCCTCGGCGCAAAGATGACTGACACCAAAGGAAAGTTTATTCCAAAAGATACGTCAAAGCTCCGGGCGGTCATTCGTCAAATTCGCCGCGACAGAAAAGTAATTTCCAAAGAATTTGTCACCGGCCACGATGTGATGGCTACCTTGAGCATCAAGCCAGGGGAGCGCGTTGGGAAAATTCTACGTGCCGTTGCACTTGCACAGCTTGATAAAAAAGTTGGCGACAGACGTTCAGCAATGGCGTTCATAAAAAAGCTTGACATCCACAGGCTGTGAGAGCTACGCTTCAGGTGTACAGAGCGCTCCAGAGCTGACGTTCACGGAAGCACACAGGTAGCCGCTTACCAACCACTACTACAAGCCCGTGTTACACTCGGGATGTAGCAAAAAGATGTTGCAAAAATTAGCAACACGCGGAGAGTCAGGCATCCCCCAAAATAGGGGATGCTTTTGTTTTTGCCACAACGGGTTTACAATGAACTTGTCCGAAAGGAGGAATTTTCGAATGAGAGCAGCCGTTCTATTCCTGGTACTTGCTGGAACAGCAGCTGGACAGGACACGAAGGTAGACCAGAAGACTTCAACCGCAAGTAAGCAGTTCGATGAGCGCACCCTTGCCGCTGCGTACCTGGCTCTGGCGAGGAACAGCAAAGAAAGCGATGTCGATCGTTGGGTATACGCGAGCAAGGTTTTACTACACGCTCGGTTAGCCAGCACCACGCTCGCAGAGCTTGGGACTTCGGTGCAGGAGATAGAGGCAATTAAGCACCTGTGTGCCAGCTGTTTCCAAGACTGAGCGCATCAAATACTACCCAGCAAGAGGCTTCGGCTCCTTGCTTTTTTCATTCATAGGTGATATATTTTTAGGCAGCGGGATAGAGCAATTGGCAGCTCGCAAGGCTCATAACCTTGAGGTTGGCGGTTCGAGTCCGGCCCCCGCAACCAAAAAACTTTCAAACCTAAATCGTGACAGATCAAAGCCCTCTGTTCGAGGGTTTTGGCTTGTGGCGCGGTTTCTAGCGCAGGTACTCTGGTGCATGGCGGAGTAGCTCAGTTAGTTAGAGCGTGGGACTCATAAGCCCAAGGTCAGTGGTGCAATTCCACTCTCCGCTACCAAGAGGTGCAAAGTTTTGTGTGAGGAGTACGTGACACGTTTTCGTTTACAGTGTTCGTCCACCACGTGGACCTGTAGCTCAGCTGGTTAGAGCGTCCGCCTGTCACGCGGAAGGTCGGGGGTTCGAGTCCCCTCGGTTCCGCCAGAAATTTTTATAAAAATGGAAGATAAAATCCGCCTCGGCAAGTACAGACACTTCAAGGGCGACATGTACCAGGTCATTGGCATTGCTCGCCACAGCGAAACAGAAGAACGCTTTGTCGTTTATAAGGCATTGTACACTCGTGAAGGGCTAGATCCAGATCTGCTGAATATTCGGCCTCTAGAAATGTTTTTTGAAACAGTCACTCGCGATGGAAAAACATTTGCGCGGTTTGAGTACATTGGGGAGTAAGTAGTGCACCTTGTGTGCTACAATGTACCTATGCAGTCACTCCTAATTGTTCTCGTCGTTATCCTCATTGTTGGCGTAATTGCCATCCTTTTTTACCTTGCGCAGATACGCAAAATGCAGAACAAGCCTGAAGATGAAAGCCAGGCGCTCAAAGTGATGGTTGAGTGGATGAAGGAAATTAAGGTATCTACAGACCAGAACCGCGTTGAAATTCAGAAGAACATAGACAAGACAAACGTCAACATCAACGAGCGCTTAGACAAAGCTGCCCAAGCCCTCATGTCTGTGAACAGAAAGCTCGGCCAGGTTCAGCAAATAGGCAAGTCACTGTCGTACGTCCAAGACTTCTTGCTCTCAGCAAAGAAGCGCGGCACAATTGGCGAGCAGATTATGGAAGAAATGCTGCGCCAGTCACTGCCGCCGCACATGTACTCGCTGCAGTACCGCTTCCGTTCAGGTGAAATTGTAGATTCAATTGTGAAGGTCGGTGACCGCATCCTTGCAATGGACTCAAAGTTCACCATGGAGAACTACCGCGCGTACATTAACGCCGAGTCAGAGGAGCTACGCGATGCAGCACGCAAGCTGTTTACCAAAGACATCAAGAAGCGTATAGACGAGATTGCCAAAAAGTACATTGTGCAGGCAGAGAAGACGTTTGACTTTGCACTCATGTACGTGCCAGCTGACGGCGTATTCAACGAAATTTCTGATGACGTGGAAATTTACGAGTACGCGCGCACGAAGCACGTGCACATTGTGTCGCCATCAACGTTCTACTACTTCTTGCAGGTTTTGCTCATTGGCCTTCAGCGCGAGCGGGTGAACGAGCAGGCAGAGCACATTCTTCAAGTCATCATCGGCCTGCGCCAAGACTCTGACAAGCTCACCGGCAACCTTGGCGTCCTCTCAAAGCACATTACTAACGCAAAGCAGGCAATGGAGATCGTTGGTTCTCAGTACGACCGCATCCATGGTAAAATAGATGAGGTTGCACAGCTGCGCATTGAGAAGCAGCCCAGTACCGCTGAGGTAATTGCTCCAGCAAAAATTTTAGACGAAGAAAATTAACTTTTACATACATGGCAATTCGAAACAGTGCGCAGCGCGTGGCAGTGCTCGTAGATGTCCAAAACCTCTACTACTCTGCCCGCAACATTTACAACTCACGCGTAAACTTTAACGAAATACTTAAGGCAGCTGTTGGCGATCGACAGCTCGTTCGCGCGCTGGCGTACGTCATCCGCGCAGACATGCCAGAAGAGCACACGTTCTTTGACGCTCTCGGCAAAGCAGGCTTTGAGCTACGCATGAAAGATCTCCAAACGTTTGCCGGCGGCAGCCAGAAAGGCGACTGGGATGTTGGTATTGCCATTGATGCAGTGCGGTTGATGCCACGCATTGATGCAATTGTTCTGTGCGCTGGCGACGGCGATTACGTGCCGCTCGTTGAGTACCTCAAGGCGAACGGCATCATTGTGGAAGTGTGCTCGTTCGGCAAGAGCACATCAGGCAAGCTGCGCGAGGTGTGCGATGATTTTGTAGACATAGATGCAAACGTGAAGAAGTTCCTTATGCCAATCAAGGGCAAGGGCTTTGCAATTTTTAGTGACAGTGCGCCAACGGCAAAGACTGGCACTGAAAAAGGGGAAAACGTAAAGCGAGTGAGCATCCACGGCGGCGGATTTGGAGACGAAGACGAAAGCTCAAAATGATGCTCTACGGCTCTGCGCGTTGCGGAGCCGTTTTTAAAAGGTGTGAAAGGAGGTTGTATGCCAGAAGTGGCGCCTGAAGACGAAGTTACGCTCAAGTGTCTCACTGAGCGAGCGAACAACTACCACAACAGCAGAACAGGAGAATCGTTCTACGCAGACACCGTAGTCAGCAGAAGGTTCAAGTTGAGCATCGAGGACGCGCAGCGTCGCATTAACAGGCTCGAAGGCTCGACAGGCTCACGGTAGCAGACAGGAGGATTGCTGGACAATGGATCGTGGTTATTTGAGGGCATAGGCACGGGTACGCTACGTTTGTAGCGGCCGTGCCTTTTTTGTGCGATAATTACCAAATGAAAGTAGTCCTAGACACGAACGTTCTAATTGATGGGTTCAAAGACGAGTACTCGTACCAGTGGCGCATCATCCAAGAGGTCATCAACGGCAGTGTTGAGGCGTTTGCCAACAACCAGACCATGCGCGAGAACCGCCTCATCATGGACAGGCTCATCACCGACAGAGAGTACCGGGCTGTGCTCGACAAGTTTTTCAGCCAACTCCAGCCAGTTAGCAACCCGCACAGAATCCATGCCGTGTCAGATACAGAAGACAATAAAATTTTGGAGTCAGCTGTTGTTGCTGGCGCAGACTACCTGGTGACAGGAGATGCAGCGCTCTTAGAACTGGACCCTTCCAAGGCGTGCGCATTGTTCAGCCAATCGAGTTCTGGAAAATCTACGAGGAGGGGACTGGCGAAGACGCTTGGGCAAAGTGGGTGAAGTTCCTAATGCAGTAGGGGCAAGTATACAGTATAAATAGTTAGTATAGGCTACCAATCCTAGCTACTGTATACTTATACTAACTACTATGCCTAAAAAAGAAGCTGAAAAAAAACAGGCTGACAATCCTTTACTGGAGAATTTAAATACAGAGCAGCTCGCAGCTGTCACGTTTGGCGATGGACCTCTGCTAATAGTCGCAGGTGCTGGCACTGGCAAGACAACTGCCATCACGCGGCGCATTGCGTACCTGGTGAGCAAGGGGATTAAGCCGAGCGAAATACTTGCCCTCACGTTCACAGAGAAAGCCTCCACAGAAATGGAGGAACGCGTTGACGTGCTGTTGCCCTACGGCTACAACGATCTGTGGGTTTCCACGTTCCACGCGTTCTGCGAGCGAATACTGCGCCAGCACGCCATAGACATTGGCATTCCAAATGATTTTCGCCTGCTCGACACCACCCAACAAAAGATTTTAATTCGCCGCAACCTCGACAAGTTCAGCCTCGACTACTACGCGCCACTCGGCAACCCGACAAAGTTCATTGGCGAGCTGGTGAAGCACTTCAGCAAGCTGAAAGACGAGGAAATTACGCCAGCAGAGTACGTTGCCTACGCGGAAAAAATCAAGCTGGATGCCGGCAATCCAGACTTTGTGAAGGCTGACGAGGAAACAGACGCAGCAGAAATTCAGCGTGTAGGCGAAGTGGCGAACGCATACCACGTGTACGAAAAACTTCTGCAAGAAGAAGGTGCACTGGATTTCGGCTCTCTCATCAACGCAACGCTGCACCTGTTCCGCACGCGGCCAGCAATCCTCAAACTCTACCAGCGTAAGTTCAGATCAATTTTGGTAGACGAGTTCCAAGACACAAACTTTGCACAGTACGAACTGGTCAAAATGCTCGCAGCGCCAAAGAACAACCTCAACGTTGTTGGCGACGATGACCAGAGCATCTACAAGTTCCGCGGCGCATCCATTTCCAACATCCTCCAGTTCAAACGCGACTACCCAACGTCAAAAGAAATTACACTGAACCAGAACTACCGCAGCGTGCAACCAATTCTAGACCTCGCGTACAGCTTCATCCAGGCAAACAACCCGCAGCGCCTTGAGTCAACGCTCAAGGTAGATAAAAACCTGAAGGCAAACATTGCCGGCAAAGGCGAAATCGCCGTGCTCGCTGGCCACACTGGCAGCGATGAGGTTGACCTCGTCACAAAGAAAATTATCGAGCTGCAGCAGGATGACCCTGACGCAACGTGGAACGACTTTGCAATTCTCGTGCGTGCCAATGACCAGGCAGACCCGTTCGTGGCAAAGCTCTCATCAATAGACGTGCCGTACACGTACGTTGCCAACCGCGGCCTGTACAAGAAGCCTATTATTCTCGATATCTTGGCCTACCTGAACGTGCTGCTCCGCCACGACGACAGCGCAGCGCTCTACCGCGTCCTCAACACAGAAACGTTCCGCATCAGCCACGGCGACCTCGTTGCCATCACGAGCTTTGGCAAGCGCAAAACGCTATCGCTCTACGAGAGCATGGGCTTGGCCGCAACCATTCCAAGTATTTCACCTGTGAGCCTTACAAAGATCCAAGAGTTGCTCAGCCTCATTGGCACGCACAGCACGCTTGCCCAGTCGCACACAATTGTGGAGCTGTTCATCCAGGTTGTCCGCGACCTGAAAATCGCAGACCGCATAGACGAGAACACAATCGAAAACGTAGGCGATCGCGACGTGCTCAACCAGTTCTACAAAAAAATTGAGTCCTTTGAAGCTAGCAGCGACGACAAGAGCGCAGCGGCATTCCTAGACGCGCTCGACTTTGAGCAGCAGTCTGGCGAAGAGGGCAAGCTCGCGTTTGACCCGAACAATGGTCCAGAGTCTGTGAAAATTATGACAGTGCACGCCGCAAAAGGCCTTGAGTTCAAGTACGTGTTCATTGTTGGCATGGTGCACCTGCGTTTTCCCAGCATTGGACGGGCAGATGCAATTGAAGTTCCTGGGGCACTGGTGAAAGAAAAAATCCCAGACGGAGACATTGACGTGCACCTGCAAGAAGAGCGCCGCCTGTTCTACGTTGCTGCAACGCGCGCAAAGCATGGCTTGTTCTTTTCGTACGCTGCCGACTACGGCGGTGCGCGCACGCGAAAGCCATCGCAGTTCTTGGTTGACATTGGCCTCGTGGCAAAGCCAGAGAAGAGCACTGAGGTGGTTCGAAAAGAAAATGCCATTGCCCATACGTACGACCCGAGCATGTTCTTGCCAAACGTCTTCTCGTACACCCAAATTTCAGACTTCCGCCGCTGCCCAATGAGCTACAAGTACCGCTACCTCTTGCAGCTGCCAATGCCGGGCAATGCGTACCTGTCGTTTGGCCAGACAATCCACAAGACGCTCGAGGTGTTCTTGGGCAAGTACCGAGCGAGCCTGGACCTACACCAGCTCGACCTGTTTGGGTCAGAAAGAGCGAAGGGTGAGCTGCCAACGCAGAAAGAGCTGCTGGAAATTTACGAGCGCAGCTGGGTTGACGAGTGGTACGAAGACAAGGAGCAGAAGCAAGAGTACCGTGAGCGAGGACGTGAAATTCTCAAGAAGTTCTACGCTCGTTTTACGGCAAACCCGCTGGTTCCAAAGTACATCGAGGAAAAGTTCACGCTCCAGCTTGCTGCCTACAAGTTCGTGGGTAAGATTGACAGGGCAGAGCTAGCCAAGGATGGCCTGCTCTACATCACAGACTACAAGACAGGGGACACTGTCCTGAAGCCAGAAAAGAAAAAGGACGATCGCACGCAACTCCTCATTTACCAGTGGGCCGCAGAGCAGTTCCTGCACGACCGAGTTGGCGGCCTGTCGTACTGGTTCCTCGTGCCCGATGAGCAGACAGCGCCATTCATCGGCACGCCAGATGAAATTGAAGCGCTGAAAGCTGGCATCTTAGAAACCATTGAAGAAATCCGCGCTGCAGCGGCGAACAACACGTTCCACCAACTCGATGACCTCCGGCCAGAGCACAGGTGCAAGTTCCAAGATTTAGAGTAGCGGCATTTGGAGCACCTACGCCGAGTGTGGTAAAATAGCTTAGCACTTTTCTAGCATTCCTATGGTACAGCAAGTAAAGCAACAGCTCGTTTGGGTGGCAGTCGTGAGCGTACTTTTTGCACTCTGCACTGGCCTCATCATTGAATTCAGCGATCCGTTTTCAGCGTCAATACTGACGTTCGGGCTGTTCTACACCTCGCTGTGCTGCGCTGCAACTAGCCTTTTCACGCTCGTCTTCTACGGACTGCGCTCGCTCGGAGGCGAGAACGTGCTGCACGTAGACAGAATGTCAGTGTCAGTGCGCGAAGCCTTCCTGGTGTCGTTGCTCATCGCTGGATCACTGGCACTTTCAGCCAAGCAGGTGCTGTTTTGGTGGGTGGAGCTGTCGTTCATCGTGACGCTCACCCTCGTTGAAATGTTCTTCCTCGTTTGAAAGATTTTTAAAATAAGTAAAATAAATAACATGGATCCAGCAACAAGTCCGGTTAGCCCTGAGGCACCAAAAACAGCCCAGCCCGCTCCAGCACAAGAGCAGGTGGTATTCGCCACAATGCCACGTGGAGACGGGTCTCAAGTCCAGAGCAGTGCGCCAGTCCTGTCTTTCCCGGTCGACAGCGGCTCTGGAAGCAGCGGCAGCACCCGTCGGTTTTCAACGAAGATGGTAGCAATCGTAGCTGTCCTCATAGTTGTGCTAGCAGGCGCAGGCTACTTTGCGTACGCGAAATTCTTCAAGGGTACGGCACCTCAACCTGTTGCCACTACCCAGCAACAGACAGGCACAACGCAGGCAACGCCAACGCCGTCTGCTACCCCTGTGCCACCTCAAATTCCAGCCGCGTGGCTCACCAAGTACTTTGGCACTGCGACCTGCACGAACCAAAACGTGTGTGGCCCATTCAGCAGACCCATCGCAGTCTGGCCTCACGAACCTGGAGGCGTACAACCTGAAGGTTGACCCCAACAACCCAGCTGATGATGGCTGCGGCTTGGCGAACGGCGACGTTGTCCACGTCTTCAACCTGGACATCACAGATTGCCACACTGGCGGCAGCCCAACGTACACTGATGTCCAAGACTTGAACAATCACTACGATTCCCACACGGGACAGCCGTTCACGCCAGCCCAGCTCACGCAGATCGCGGCGAACATCAAGCAGTACGGGCTGCACTCTCCAACAACGGCAACCCTGAGCCAGCCACAATTTTGTTCTACACAAACTACGTGCCATCACCAACGCCAACTGGTGCAACGCCCACTGTAACCAGTACGCCATAGTAGAACCATGAACACACCCGAGTTCACCGGCATTGTCGCTGCACTCGTAACCTCAATCGAGAAGCACCCGAACGCCGACAGGCTCAGGCTAGTATCCCTTGCAGTTGGGGGCAGCACTATTTCGCCCGTAGTCTGCGGTGCCTCAAACTTTGAGGTCGGGGACATCGTAGCCTTGGCTCTACCAGGTGCTGCAATTCTCCACAATGTACACTCTGAGGCACACGAGAGCTTTACCCTAGGCACGGCAAAAATTAGGGGCATTGAATCTCAGGGCATGATCTGCGCTGCCTTTGAACTTGGCCTGGCAGAAGAGCCTGGAGAGGGAATTATGCTCCTGAAACATGAGGCAAAACCTGGTAGCCAGTTTGAAGCAGAAATGGTAGAATAAGGTAGGGTAAACCATGAGCGAAATCACCGTTGATAAGGCTGAAGAAGCTAGACTGAAAGACCAGGTTAACGCACGAACAGACGCTGAGGCTTTGCGGATCAGGCGCTACTTGAGCCTGCCCGATCTCTCCAGGAAACAGGGAAGCCCACTGAAAGAAATTATTGACCGAGCCTCGCAGGTGAGCAGCCTGAAAGGTTTTGACGTTATAGATATTCCCGAGATCCTCTCAACCCACGTTCTGTTTGACCTTTTCAACATGCCAGAAGGACACCCTGCACGCAGCAAGTCTGACACGTACTACGTTGACGAGGACCACGTCCTGCGAACACACGACACTGTCTTTTGGTACTACTACCTCAACGATCCATCGGTTCGAGAGAGAATTGCACGCAAGGAAACTTTGGGCGCAATCTGCTACGGCAAGGTTTACCGCAAAGACGAAATCGACAGGAGGCACATGAACGTCTTCCACCAGTTCGGAGGACTGTACATTGCACCTGATGGAAAGCAAACCATAACGCCAGATGACCTAAAGAGCGGCTTGTCCGAAATTGCCCGCAGCATTTTTGGCGATGTGAAGTTTCGCTTCTACGACCACAACTTCCCGTACACAGACCCCAGTTTTGAAATGGAGGCAGAGATAAATGGACAGTGGATAGAAATGCTAGGATCGGGCATGGTCAGGAAGTCCGTCCTGAGCAACCTGGGTGTCGAGGGCTACCACGGCTGGGCATTCGGCTTTGGCCTAGAACGGCTAGCCATTGCATCCATGTCGCTGCCTGACATACGGCTCCTGTGGTCGAGCGACCCGAGGGTGACCAAGCAGCTGCACCTGGGGCAAAAATTTGTTGAGGTCAGCAAGTACCCTCCCGTCATCCGAGATATTTCCTTCATCGTTGATAGCGGCTTTTCGCCAAACGACTACTTTGACCTAATCAGAGACATCGGCCAAGACTTGGTAGAGCAGGTTGAGCTGCTGGACAAGTACGAGAACGAGGCTAAGTTCGGCAAAGGTAAAACCAGCTACACCTACCGGGTGGTGTACCGCAGCCCAGAGCGGACGCTCAAGTCTGAAGAGGTTGAGCCGCTGCAGAGTGCGCTGTACCAGCAAACCAAAGAAATTTATAACGCTGAACTGCGTTGAGGAAACACATGCCAAATTCAAACTATACATCTGAAAATATCACCGTCCTCGAAGGCCTAGAGCCTGTCCGCAAGCGCCCAGGCATGTACATTGGCTCAACGGGCGAAACTGGCCTGCACCACTTGGTGTGGGAAGTTGTCGACAACTCTGTTGACGAGGCAATGGCAGGACACGCAAACCTCATTGAGGTTGCCATCCAGAAAGACGGCGGCGTCACCGTGGTAGACAACGGGCGCGGCATTCCAGTTGACGTGCACAAGCAGACAAAGAAGTCTGCGCTCGAGACAGTGCTCACGGTCTTGCACGCTGGCGGGAAGTTTGGCGGCGATGCATCTGGCTACAAAGTTTCTGGCGGACTGCACGGTGTGGGTGTTTCTGTTGTGAATGCGCTCTCAACAGACCTCGAGGCCAGAATTAAGCGCGATGGTAAAATTTACTCGCAGTCGTACAAAATTGGCGTGCCGCAGGGCAAGGTTAAGGAGATTGGCAGCATTCCTGCGAAAGACCCCATCAAGCACGGCACCACAATCACGTTCTACCCAGACGCGAGCATCTTCAGCGCAACAGAGTTCAAGCTGAAGACAATCATAGAGCACCTTCGCTCGCAGGCGTACCTCACAAAGGGCCTGCACTTTAAAATTACCGACGAGCGAGTGGGCGTCAGCTACCAGTACTATTTTGAAGGTGGCGTCGTGTCGTACATCAAGCAGGTAAACCGCAAGAAGAAGGTGAAGACAGAGCCTGTCTACATGACCAAAATCATTGACGACATTATGGTAGAGGTTGCGATCCAGTACACAGAAGACTTCGATGAGGTTGTCTTGGCGTACGCAAACAACGAGTACAATCCAGAGGGTGGCATGCACGTCACGGGCTTCCGCACTGCGCTCACGAGGTGCATCAACTCGTACGCCACCAAGAACGGCTACGTCAAAGAGTCTGACAAGCTCACTGGCGAAGACATGCGTGAAGGTTTGACTGCGATTATTTCTGTGAAGCTGCAGAACCCACAGTTTGAAGGCCAGACAAAGGCAAAACTTGGAAACCCAGAGGTGCGCACTGCTGTTGAATCTGTGGTCAGCGAAATGCTGAGCGCGTACTTAGAAGAGCACCCTGGCGATGCTGGCAAAATTTTAGAGAAGGTTATCTTGGCGTCAAAGGCTCGTTTGGCTGCGCGTGCTGCACGCGATTCTGTCATCCGCAAGGGCGTCCTTGAGGGCTTGGCGCTTCCAGGCAAGCTCGCCGACTGCTCTGAAAAAGACCCTGCTATTTCCGGCTCTACATTGTAGAGGGCGATTCAGCTGGCGGCACTGCAAAGCAAGGGAGAGACCGCAGAACGCAAGCAATCTTACCTCTTCGAGGCAAAATACTAAACGTCGAGCGAGCGCGCCTAGACCGCATGCTCGGCTCTGAACAGATTAAGAACCTGGTCATTGCCATGGGCGCGGGCGTTGGGGACCAGTTCGACATTGAAAAGGTTCGCTACCACAGGCTCATCATCATGACAGATGCTGACGTAGACGGCGCGCACATTCGTACGCTGCTCCTCACGCTGTACTACCGCTACTTCCCAGAGGTAATTCGACGCGGCTACCTCTATATTGCGCAGCCACCGCTGTTCCGCGTGCAGGTTGGCAAGACATTCAAGTACGCGTTCTCAGATGAAGAGCGCGACCAGCAGGTGAAGGATTTGCTTGCCGAAAAAGAAGAACGCAAAGCAGCGAGCAAGGTTAAGAAAGATGCCAAGGCTGAAACTGAAGCCAGCGCTGATGCCTTGGTTGACAGCGACGGCGTTCCAGTTGAGGTTGACGAGGCAGGTAAGCCCAAGGGCTTCACGGTCCAGCGCTACAAAGGCCTCGGCGAAATGAATGCTGAGCAGCTCTGGGAGACCACCATGGATCCAAACAACCGCATCATGCTCCAGGTGAAGATTGACGACGCAGAGCGCGCATCAGAGATTTTTGAGATGCTCATGGGCGATGAGGTTGCACCAAGAAAACGATTCATTCAAACCCATGCAAAGAGTGTTAAAAACCTGGATATCTAGAAGCACAAGAGAACATTTTTTGCTTAGTGCACTTCTTGGCTTTCGCTTCACGAAAGAAACAGAAGTGCAATGCGCTCAAAATGTTCTCTGTGCTTCAGACGGTACAGGTTAGATTCCAGACAATCAGTCTAGTTTATCCTCAATATCAATCTTGCTTTCATCGGCAACGTAGCGAAGGGTGTTCTCAAACTTTCCCATTCTGTAATTTACGATTGTTCTCTCGTCGTCAAAGTTCTTGTACTTTTTTACGAACCAATCGAGGGTTGTGCTGTGGTGGTGCACTGTCTCTTTCACATCCGCAAGGTCTACTTTTATTTCACCAACGCTCACCACAAGGTCAGCTACGGTAACACAGACCCAATCCAGGGTTCCCTCTATTCTCTTGAAGCGGGGCTCAAGTTTCTGTTCAAACTTAGAGAACCTCTGATCGAGCTTCTTTTCAATCAAATTCCCAATTGCCTTGAGTGTTACTTTTTCCATGTGTTTCAGAAGTTAGTTTTGTAAGTCGTGCTGGTATCGTAGCCTGGCTTGCTTTGCCAGGTCAAGAGGTGTTTTAATACGGATTTAATCTTTCGGTGCATAACTTCACAAGCCTTAAAAACAGGGGATTTTGGAGAATTCAGCTCCTTGCATTCTAGACCAGCGCTGTGCTACAATAAGTTCAGTAAAAGGCACGCGGCCTTTTTAAAAAAGCCTAATTTTTAAAACGCGATATGGGCAAACTCATCCAGTACTTCATTGACGTGAAGAACGAAATGGCTAAGGTTGTGTGGCCGAGCAGGGCAACCACTGTGAAGTACACGGTAATCGTCATTGTTTTCTCAGCTGTCATTGGCGCAATCCTCGGCGCAGCTGACTACGGCCTCATCCTGCTGGTGCAGAGAATTGTCACCAGGTAAGCAAACCTAGATGCTGCCACCAGGCCACTTGGCGAGCGGCTATCTGGCCGCAAAAGTTCTCCTGAAAGTTGTTCCTTACAAGCTCACAGCGCTCCAGCAACATCGAATTGTGGAGTTTGGCATGCTGGCAGCAGTCCTGCCTGACATTGACATGTTCTACGCCTTTGCAAAGGTAAGGGGCATCACATTCAACGATGGCGGCAAGACAAACCACCGTGCATTCGTGACCCACGCGCCAATTATCTGGCTAATCGGCTCAGCAATCTGGTTCGCTCTCGCACCAAACCCATACCAGATGACGCTGGCAATCATGCTGCTCACTGGTACCTGGCTGCACTTCATCCTCGACAGCATTGACTATGGCATCATGTGGCTCTGGCCGTTCAGCACAAAGGTGTTCTCAGTTGCAAACAACAAGTGGGAGTTCGTGAGCAACGAGAAAAATCCACTCAAGTTCTGGTGGGGGTTCATGAAAGCGTACAGCACAAAGCCAACCTTTTACGTAGAAATCGCACTCATCATTATCGCGCTCGCGAGCGCCTGGAGATTCTAGAATGTCACGACAGCAGGTCACAGGGGAAAAGCACTGGTACGTGCTCCACACGTACTCAGGCTACGAGGACAGCGTTGCCTTCAACCTGACGCAGCGCATTGAGTCAATGGACATGCAGGACAAAATCTTCCAGGTCATCGTGCCAAAGGAAAAGAAGATCAAGATCCACAACGGCAAGCGCGTCACCGTAGAGGAGAAGATTTTTCCAGGCTACGTCATCATTGAGATGATCGTGACCGACGACTCGTGGTACGTTGTCCGCAACACGCCGAACGTCACGGGCTTCGTGGGCTCTGGCACAATCCCATCGCCAATTTCTGAAGAGGAAATTAAGTACCTGCAGAAGCGCATGGGCGTAGACGAGCCAAAGTACAAGATAGACTTTGCGAGCGGCGACCTGGTGCGCATCATGGACGGCCCGTTCAAAGACTACGAGGGCAAGGTTTCAGAGATTGACGAGGCAAAGGGCAAGGTGAAGGTGCTGGTGTCTATCTTTGGACGCGAGACACCTGTTGAGCTGGATTTCTTACAGGTTCATAAAACATAGAGGCCATGGTGATCACGAAGAGTAACATACCTAGGTACATCAGTGGTTTGATAGTAGGAATTATATTGATAGTATTTGGAGTTACCCAAATACATTACATGCTTCCCCCTGCTAATTTAGACGCAGTTCCTAATCAGTTTAGAATAGGATTTGAATTTCTCTTCGTTACGGTGGTAGGAGGCTTACTAACACTTATTTGCTTGGCCATGCTAATAGTAGAATTAACTGGAAGCCACAAGAGAAATTTAGAACGCAGCAATAATTCTGTTGATAAAATTACTTAACTTATAGAAAGGAATGGTTGGTCACGGATTAGTCCTGTGATCCCGACCGCACTAAAAAATCAAAGCGAGTAATCGCCGAGATAGCGGTCTACCATCGCACACGTATGGCAAAGAAGATCAAAACAATGGTGAAGATACAGCTCCCAGCTGGCAAGGCAACTCCTGCGCCACCGGTTGGTACTGCGCTCGGACCCCACGGCATAAACATTGCCCAGTTCACAAAAGAGTTCAATGAGCGCACAGCGCCAATGGGGGACATCACTGTCCCAGCTGAGATCACCATCTTCGAAGACAGAACGTTCACGTTCATCCTCAAGACGCCTCCAGCACCAGTGCTCATCATGAAGGCAATTGGCCTCGCAAAAGGTTCTGCAAACCCTCTCAAGAACAAGGTTGGCAAGATTACCCGCGCCCAGGTTCGCGAAATTGCAGAGCGCAAGATGCCAGACCTCAATGCAACCACAATCGAGGCTGCAATGCGCACCGTTGAAGGTTCTGCCCGTTCAATGGGCGTCGAAGTTATAGACTAGCTGGTCGCAAACTAAGACAAACAGCATGACATTTCTCGTGTACCTTGTTCTCTTCATTATTATCTTCATCGTCCTGCCAGGCCTCAAAGTGGTCAAGCAGTTTGAGAAGGGTGTTGTGTTCCGCTTTGGCAGAATTGTACGTACGTGTGAACCTGGCCTGAACTTCATCATCCCGTACATTGAGCAGCTGCGCCGCGTAGACCTGCGAACGGTGACCCTGCCAGTGCCACCACAGAAGATCATCACCAAAGACAACGTCTCTATTGATGTGTCAGCTGTTGCGTACTACAAAATTATTGACGCGGTGAAGAGCATTGTGGCAATTGTAGACGTAATGTCTGCCATCAACCAGATCTCGCAGACGTCTGTGCGTAACATTGTTGGCAAGTTTGAGTTTGACGAAATCCTGAGCCAGCGCGAGGCTATCAACAAGGAAATTGCCAGCCAGCTCGATGCGGTAACAGAAGAGTGGGGCGTGATTGTCTCGATCGTTGAGATCAAAGACATTGAGTTGCCAGAGGACATGCAGCGTGCGATTGCAAAGCAGGCTGAGGCAGAGCGCGAGAAGCGCGCAAAGATCATTGCCGCTGAGGGCGAGTTCCTGTCAGCGCAGAAGCTGGCAGACACAGCTGACATTATGATGGCGCACCCAATTGCGCTGCAGCTGAGAAACTTGCAGACAATGGCAGAGATCTCTGTTGAGAAGAACTCCACAATTATTTTCCCAGCGCAGTTCTTCAGCACAGTGCAGGACATTCAGAAGTTTCTAGGCCAGGATAAAGTTTAAATAATTTAATTAACCGTGGGAGAGCACGGCGCGAAGTGCGCACCAAGCTCGTACCACTAAGTCGAAAGGACGATATGTCACAGGATAGCAAGCGCCAGAAGGTAAATTCAAAAGAAGTTGAGGTTGGCAAGATCTACACGCCAGAAGAGGCTATTGCCCTGGCAGTGAAGACCTCTACAACAAAGTTTGTAGGTTCAATCGAAGTGCACGTGAAGCTCGGCATTGACGCAAAGAAGACAGAGCAGAGCGTGCGCGGTTCCATAAAGCTGCCAAACGGCACTGGCAAGACAAAGCGCGTAGCAGCGTTCGTCACAGAGGGCAAGGAAAAAGAAGCTCGTGACGCAGGCGCAGCTATTGTTGGTGGCGATGACCTCATCAAGAAGATCAAGGAAACCCAAGCCACAGACTTTGACGTTGCTGTTGCAGAGCCTGCTATCATGAAGAACCTCGGACCAATCGCAAAGACGCTCGGCCAGCGCGGCCTCATGCCAAACCCAAAGACAGGCACTGTGACCGATAAAATCGGCGATGCAATCCGCGAGATCAACGCAGGCAAGGTAGACTTCAAGAACGATGACTCTGCCAACATTCACCAGATCATTGGCAAGGCAAACTTTGATGCAGCAAAGCTCGTCGAGAATTTCAAGACGTTCGTAGCTGCCGTGAACGCTGTAAAGCCTCAGGTCGTGAAGAAGCAGTACATCATGGGCATCACCGTGAACAGCAGCATGGGGCCTGGGATCAAAGTGAAGATGTAGAAAATAGAAAAGAAGAAAGCCGCTGCGGTTAAGCTGCGGCTTTTTTTCGGCTGAACTGCGCTTACTGCAAAATTTCGTCTGCGCCTTTCGTAACAGCCATAACAAGGGCAACAAGAAACAGGCCTATGCCGATCAAACCTGGGATTCTGAAACGAAGTGGATCGAATAGACCCAAACCAGTTAAAGCAAAACCCAGCACGACGAATATAATGAAGCACTTTGTAAACATTTGGCTCCTCCTAAAAGGAGCGTACAATAAGATAATGATTTTGTCAACTATCCGTTTTCTGCTACAATTAAGCAAATACTTATCCCCACCACATGATTCTCTCTGACCGTGACATAAAAAAGTCTCTAAATTCTGGCAGAATAAAAATAAGCCCAGCGCCAGACCTTGCTGTACAGCTCGGCTCGTGCTCAATAGATCTGCACCTCGGCAATCACTTCCGCGTGTTCAAGCACTCTGAGTTCCCGTACATTGACCTCAAGACTGCCGTTGACACGAACAAGTTCATGAAGGAGATCATCATTCCTGATGGCGAACCGTTCATCATGCAGCCGCGCGACTTTGCCCTCGTCACCACTGTTGAGAACCTTGACCTCGCAGACGACATCCTCGGCCGCATTGAGGGCCGCAGCTCACTTGGCAGGCTCGGCATCATTGTGCACGGCACAGCATCAGTGTTTGACCCAGGCTGGATAGGCAAACCAACAATGGAGTCGGCAACCTCGGCGTCATGCCAGTGGCGCTCTACCCAGGCATGCGCATCTGCAGCTTCACGTTCGAAGAGGTCTCCAGCAAAGTTGATGTGCCGTACCGCAAGAAGATCGGCAACAAGTACGCACGCCAGACAGACGCCAGGGCATCGAAACTGTCTGAAGAGGTTTCGAAGGAGAACAGGGCTGGAACAAATAAGCCAGACAAAAAGAACGTGGCAAAGAAAAAGTAGCCGCGTGGGCTACTTTTTCTTAAACAGAAGCATGTTCTTTGATGTATGCATCCCAGTCTTTTTTCATCTGCTCAAATGCTTCGTGACCTAGTTGTTTGGCAGCCTCATTATGTATTTTTGAAAATTTATCGATCTTTCTTTGAATTTCTGAATTGAGGTGGTTAGCAACAGCCCACTCAATGAAAAGCATGTTCAATCGCTTATCGAGGTAGAGGGCAATAGCATCTGCATCTTTTATGATGCCCTGCTCAGGCGAACTACTGGTAAAGGTGACCAACTCTTCTGCCTTTTGGAGCTGGGACTCTGTAAGGGGGAGTCTCTCAAGAGTACTTTTTGAAATATCTAGATTGAAGGATTGGTGTTGTCCAGCCAGCACCTCGGGATCTGCTTTGTAAGTTTTACCAATATCGTGCAGCAGAGCACCGATCGCTAGCACATCAATATCCACGTTAGGTACGCTCTGTGCAATTTGGAGTGCCAGATCTTTAACCATCACAGAATGGTCGTACATGACTGTCCAGTCATTGTAGCTAAAGTGTGGGTTCTCCTGAAACTGCACTTTGATAAAATCCTGAACTTCTTGAATAACGGCACTCTGTGCGACTTCTTTCATGTTTCCAGCTTTTTCTGATTGTGACAAATAATTTTTATCCATATGGTTTAATTGGGTGTCTACTTTTCTAATGTCAGGAATTCATACTTCAAACCATCAGGCTCTTCGTGCTCTTCTCGCGAGATTACTTTTTTAAATGCGCTATAGTCTGGAAACTTTGCATCGCCGTCATAGTTTCTGTGCACCTGTGTAATGTACAGGCGGTCTGCCATTCCAATTGTCTCTTCATAGATTTTACCACCGCCAACAACAAACAGTTCTTGCTCGCCAAGCTCCTGTGCTTTTTCAATTGCCTCAGGAATTGTGCGGCACACTGTGCAGCCCTCAGCTACAAAAGTAGGAGATTGTGTCACCACAATGTTTGTCCTGTTTGGCAGTGGCTTGCCAATAGATTCGAATGTCTTGCGGCCCATCAGGACAACGTGACCAGTCGTCAGCTCTTTGAAGTGTTTCGTATCAGCAGGAATCTTCCACGGCAACTCATTGCCAACTCCAATCACGCCATTGTCTGCGACAGCTGCAATGAGGCTAGTGCGCACTACTTTCGATCCTTTTCGTTGAAGCCGCCGGCAACGGTGAGCTCTCCTTTAATTGGAGGGTGTGGGTCGTAGCCTTCGAGCGTAATGTGCTCTGGCTTAATGTCATCGAGGTTCTTCAGGTCGCTGCTAATTTTAATAGTTGGCAGAGGCTTTGGAATCCTGGCCATCTGCTCTTTTGCCTGCTCAGCGTGGTTTGCATACACGTGCGCATCGCCAAACGTATGAATGAAATCGCCAACCTCTAAACCCGCGAGGTGCGCCACAATGTGCGTGAGCAGTGCGTAGCTCGCAATGTTGAATGGCACACCGAGGAACATGTCTGCACTGCGCTGGTAGAGCTGGACTGATAGCTTGCCATTTGCGACGTTAAAGTGGATCAAAATATGGCAGAGGGGAAAGCTGAGTGCTTCACCTGGAAGCGCCATTGCGTACAGGTACTCTGGGTTCCAGACGCTCAAAACAGCGTGCTTTCTGTCTGGAAAGTTTTTCACCGTATCAACGATCCACGCAATTTGGTCTATTGTGCGGCCATTCTTTGCTGGCCACATGCGCCACTGCTGGCCGTAGATCATTGGCAAGTTTCCGTACTTTTCAGCAAACTCTGCGTCAGTTTTAATCTTCTCAATGAAAGTTTTTTGGTTCCATCTCAGGCAAACCTGTTTTTGCAGCAAGCTTTACGTAGTCTTTGTAAGGGTAGTCATCCCAAATATGCACGTTGTTGTCTACTAGGTACTTTATGTTTGACTGGCCGCTCAAGAACCAGAGCAGCTCGTGCAGCACGCCGTGCCAGTACACCTTCTTCGTGGTGAGCAGGGGAAAGCCCTGCGATAGGTCAAAGCGAATCTGGCGGCCAAACACGCTGGTGAGCGAGTTGCCAGTGTTGTGGTCGTGCTTCTCTGTGCCGTTGTCCAAGATGTCTTGGAGCAGGTCGAGGTACTGTTTCTCTGGGTGCTGCTTTTCTGTCATTGGTTTTTTAATTAAATTCTAAAAGTAGTGGTAGGTGGTCTGACACAACATCCTGGAGCACCTCAAACTTCTCAACGTGCACACCGGGAGAAACCAAAACGTAGTCTGCCCAACGCTTTTCACCATCGTAGTGGTGGCTGCGCGTAGACTCAATGCCGTTCTCCTTTATGAGGTCGCGCAGGCCTTCACCCATCATCCTGAAGCTGTTCGTGTCTGGGTCAAGGTTGAAGTCGCCACAGAGAATCTTTTCACCTGGGTGCTTGTCCATGAAAGCCTTCACGCGCTTTGACTGCTCAATTCGAGTATCGGTATCACCCTTGGTGCCGCCAACGTAGAAGCCGTGGAGGTTGAATACGGTAACGTTTGAATCACCCAGTGGCACTGTGGCGTACTGCATCAAACGATCCCAGTTCTTCATGCCAGCTGGCAGCCCCACATCTTCATCAAGTTTGAAAATTTCATATACCCCACGTGAGCTCGCCTGAATGTTTTTCTTCACAAACATTGCCATGCCGTAGGGAGCCGTTGCTGGGCCAAAGTCTACCATGACAGATGGAGTGTACGCACCAGCGAAATCACTTAGAATTTTCTCTAGCGTTGCAAAAGAATCCGTGAGTACGCCTTTCTCATTTTCGTATTTCCCATCTCCATGGTGCACTTCTTGGAAACAAAACACATCGGTAAGCAGCGCTTGCTTTTCCAAGAACGGTAGCAAGTCTTTGCTGAGCCTGCCACCCCACGTATTTAATGTAATGAGTCGCATTTTACTTCGCTAGGTAGCTACCCAGCTTTTGGATTAATTCTTCAGAAGTGCTGTACTCAATGGTCGTTGCGGCAAGCATCTTTACTGATCCAGAAAGCTTTACGCCTGCCTTGTACACGGCGACAACGGGAACGCCCAGCATTGTTGCCCAGCCAATCTCAATCCCAAGCCCTGTTGCAGGCTGCGAAACTTCTGCCACAACGTAGTCAATGGTCTTCAGCTCTTCTCTGCTGTTGAACGGTTTAGCGCTGCGCTCGTGCGGCAAAACAATTTCAAACTCACTGTTCAATTCGCTAGACCTCAGCGGGTCGTACAGTTCTTTCTGGTAGTCGGAATCCCGCGAGTGTGCAACGTAAATTCTTTTCATGCTACTCAACGTTAAACGTATTCTCAGTCCCGTAGTACTGCTGCCAGTTCTTGTTGTAGAAATCGAACATTCTAGCGAGACGATCTTGGGGAAGCTCTTGAATACCGAGCTCCTCCATCATGAGCCTGATCTTTGCCTTGAGCGGCTCCGCCTGAGCCGGATCTTCGGCAATCAGCTCAAATTCTGATAGGTAGCCGTAACCTGCGTTCCTATCAATGCTCACGTTCGCGCCTTTGTAGCGGTAGTCCGAACGCTCGCGTGACCACTTTGCCTGGTACTCAAACCCACACTCTAAAATTTTGGCGTCGAGCTCGTCAATCGTGAGGGTGGTGAAAATATTTTCAAACTCAAGGCGCGCAGTTCCGTTTGAGCTCGTGGTGTCATCAATCGAAGCCTTGATAACCAAAAGCACAGTTGCATCTGCGAGGCGCGTGCGCAGTGAAAAATCTTTCGCCTTTGCGCACAGCTCGTCAAACTGTTCGCGGTGCGACTGCGCAACGAGTCCTTGAACTTTTCATGAATTTTTTCCAAGCTGCCACCCGTGAAGTAATGGTTGAGCTGCGTGTGCGATCCGAGCACTTTGAATTCTGAATCTTTTGCCTCCATTGCCTTAACCAGTGCACCTGCATTATCCTTGCTTCCCAGCAAGCTCTTTACCTCGATTTCGTACGATTGGTTAGCCATTCTGTGTATCTCCGTGTATAATTAAGAAGCTTTAGGTTAAGTATATATTGAATTTAATTCCTAGCAAATGACCTTCCAAGTTGGAGTAAAAATCTTTCTGCAAGACGAGGAAACGGGCAAGTACCTGGTAATTCGCCGTGCCGTTGAAAAGTACCCAGACATGGCAGGTAAGCTCTGGGATATTCCCGGCGGCAGAATGGAGGCAGGCAAGCCCCTACTGGAAAATTTACGCCGCGAGCTAACAGAAGAAATTGGCGCAATGCTCAGGGGGGAGCCAAAAATCCTCTTGGCGCAAGACATCCTCATCCCGGCTCGTGACCTGCACATTGTACGGCTTACGTACACTGGCCATGCGACAGGCGAGATTGTGCTCTCAGACGAGCACGATGCGTACGACTGGCTTACAGCGCAAGAGCTGGTTGAGCGCGTAGAGGCAGATAAAATTACGCTCGAAGCGGCCAAGCTCCTCTTAAAATAACCAATGCACGAACTCCTCAAAAACATTCAGGCCTTCATGGCAGAGGTCACCAGCCTCAAGGAGCGACTTTGACCTTGCCGCAAAGCAGCAGCAGCTCACGCAGCTCGAAGCTGACATGCAGGCAGAGGGGTTTTGGAATGACCAGGCAAATGCGAAGGCAAAGTCAGAGAAGTACAGCGCACTCAAAGAGCAGCTAGATTTTTGGAACGACCTGCAGGCAAAAGCAGAAGAGCTGTACTCATTCGCGTCGCAAATTGACGACACCGCAGAGCACGCCGAAGAAAAGCAGTACGTTGAGAGCCACCTCGCAGAGCTGCGCGAAAAGTACGCTGGTGCGCGCATTGAAGCTTTTTTCTCAAAAAAGTACGATGACCACAACGTGGTGCTCTCAATCCACGCTGGCGCTGGTGGCAGCGACGCGCAAGACTGGACAGAGATGCTGCTGCGCATGTACCTACGCTTCTGCGAGCGCAAAAACTTCAAGGTCGAAGTCATAGACAAGTCAAAGGGTGGCGACGCTGGCATTAAATCTGTCACGCTTGAAATATTTGGCCACAACGCGTACGGCTTCCTGCGAAGTGAAGCTGGCGTGCACCGCCTCGTACGGCTCTCGCCGTTCAACCCAGCTCACACGCGCGAGACATCGTTCGCACTGGTAGAAGTTCTTCCACTTATGAACCAGGATGACCACTTCACAGTTGACCCAAAAGATTTAAAGATAGAGGCGAACACGTCATCAGGCCACGGCGGCCAGAGCGTGAACACAACGTACTCTGCCATTCGTATAACCCACATACCAACAGGCATCAAGGTATCGATCCAGAACGAGCGCAGCCAGCACCAGAACAGAGAAAAGGCAATGGAAATTCTCACCGCGCGCCTGCTCGCACTCGAAGAGCAGCGCCAGCACGACGAGCGCAAAGAAATCCGCGGGGAATTCCACAGCCCAGAGTGGGGGAACCAGATTCGCAGCTACGTGCTGCACCCGTACAAGATGGTGAAGACCACCGCACTGGCTACGAAACAGCAGACCCAGACAGCGTGCTCGACGGCAAGCTCGACGACCTCATAGAAAAATTTCTCGAACACAGCATTTAGTGCTACACTATACAACATGATCCGTTTCGAAAACGTCACAAAGCAGTACGGAAACAAAAAGGCACTAGACAGCATAAATTTACAGATAGACTACGGCGAGTTCATCTCAGTCGTGGGCCAGTCCGGTGCGGGCAAGTCAACCTTGCTCAAGCTGATTTTTGCCGAAGAGCAGGCTGACACTGGCCGCATCCTCATAGACAACGTTGACGTGTCAAGGATTGCCCAGAGCCAGGTGCCGTACCTTCGTCGCAAAATTGGCGTTGTGTTCCAGGACATTCGGCTGCTCCCAAAAATGACCGCAGCTGAGAACGTTGCGTTTGCCATGGAGGTCGCAGGCTACAGCCGCGACCGCATCACGAAGGACGTTGCAAAGATTCTCGACATAGTTGGCGTCAGTGAAAAGGCAAACAGCTTTCCAAATGAAATGTCTGGCGGCGAGCAGCAGCGCGTGGCCATCGCCCGCGCACTCGCGCACAAGCCAGTGCTCCTCGTGGCAGATGAGCCAACCGGCAACCTAGACGAGATCAACGGCAATGAAATCCTGAACCTCTTGCACAAGATAAACTCTCTCGGCACAACAGTCATCCTGGCAACCCACGCACGCGACCTGGTGAACAAGGTGCAGAAGCGGGTCGTGACCATGGAAAAAGGCAAGGTTGCATTTGACCAGCAGCACGGTGGCTACAAGCTGTAAACTCTAAAGCAAACAAACATGCGCGGATTCTTCAAGGCAATCAAGACGAGCTTAACAAACTTCTGGCGGAACATCTGGCTGGCAACAGCCGCGACCTTGGTGATGGTCATCACCGTCACCATACTCACGGTGATTCTCCTCATCGTCAACATTGGTAACGTGACCATCCACAGCGTGCAAAAGGGTGTTGCCATCAGCGTGTACTTCAATTCAACGACAACAGACGCGCAGGCAGAGGCAATCGAAGCTGACGTGCAGCAGTTTCCGCAGGTGACCAGCGTCTCGTACAAGTCAGCTGATGAGGTGCTGGCTGAGTTCAAGGCAAAGCACTCGAGCGGTGACGCGAGCGACCTGCTCATCCAAGAATCGCTCACAGAGCTCGGGTCAAACCCGCTACAGGCAACCTTGAACATTGGCGCGAAAGACCTCACGCAGTACGCGGCAATTGCCCAGCAGCTGTCTGGCCCGCGCTACCAGCCGTACATATCGAGCATCAACTACACAGACAACAGCGCCATCATCACGCGCCTGTCTACCATCATTGGCATTGTTGAGAGAGCTGGCATTGCACTCGCCGCGCTGTTCACGCTCACCACAATTTTGGTCATCTTCAACACCATCAGGCTCACCATCTACAACCGTCGCGATGAGGTTGAAATTATGAAGCTCGTCGGCGCCACGAACTGGTACATTCGCTGGCCGTTCATCATTGAGAGCATGCTGTACGCTGTCATTGCAACTGCAATCACCATGGCGCTCATGGTCCCAGTGTTCAAGTACGCAATCCCGCAGGTGCAGCACTACCTCGGCGTAGGCAGCACAGGCATCAACAGCATCACGTACTTCAAGCTGTGGCAGCTGTACCTCTTGCAGCTCGGCGTTGCGCTCGTGCTCGGCATGGTTTCCAGCTACATTGCAATTAGGCGATACCTGAGAGTCTAAAAGACGATACAAATTTAAATTTAAAAGAACCACCGTAAAGGGTGGTCCTTTCTGCTCTTATTTAAGGAGCTACGTTCGGCTAATCAAGTAAGCCATTTCTTGCGCCTGCGAAGCATTTTTAGTTTACATCAACGGTAAGGTCGATGTCAACAAGCCTGGCGTACCGACGGGATTCGCACCCGTTTTCCACGCTTCGCAAGCGAGTGGCTTACTCATAGCCGACTGTGGCTCATTTACAGTAACAGTGCGGAATTAATTCCAGGTTAGAATGGAATTAAACTTTTATGAACCTGTGGAAAACTTTTTATTATAAAAATGGCTTGTTTGACCACCCAGCAAAACAGTGTATACTTAAAAAGAGCCAAATGCAGGTCTCTCTGAGACCAGCTTTTTTTATTTAAGCAAAGGATTCAGACATGCAGGTAATTCTACTGAAAGACGTGCCAGGTGTTGGCAAAAAGAACGAACTGAAAGAGGTGAATGACGGCTACGCAAAGAATTTTTTGCTCGCAAAGAACTTCGCAGTCGTGGCAACTCCACAGGTGGTGAGCAAGATGCACAACGAGGCTCACCAAGCCGCAGAGAAAGCTAGGCGCGAGAACGAGCGCGCTGCTGAGGCAGCAGCAGACCTCAGCCGCCGCACGTTCACGTTCGTGGTCAAGGTTGGCGACAAGGGGCAGGTGTTCGGCGCACTGCACGAGCGCGAGGTCGCAGAAAAAATTAGCGAGAAGCTCGGCGTGCACGTAGACAAGAAGCAGGTCGTGCTCCCCAAGATGAAAGAGCTCGGCGAGTACACGTGCGAGGTTAAGCTCGGCGGCACAGTGGCACACCCAAAAATTTTACTAACAAAGTAACACACAACAATGGCAAAACGACGTGCGGCACGGAAGGCATCCAGAACAGTAAAAGCAAAAAAAATAACGCGGGCAAAAAAGAGGCCTGCCGCAAAAATTGCAAAACAAAACCCAAAGTTCATCTTCATCTCGGGCGGCGTCATCTCTGGAATAGGCAAGGGGATTACGTCAGCATCGCTCAGCCTCATCCTGAAGTCAAAAGGCCTCACCATCTCGCCGGTCAAGATAGACATGTACCTGAACCAGGACGCTGGAACCATTCGACCGCAAGAGCACGGCGAGGTCTTCGTCACAGATGACGGCATTGAGACAGACCAAGACCTCGGGCACTACGAACGCTTCATAGACCAGCCACTGGGCAAGGTAAACTACATCACAACTGGGCAAATCTACGCTGAGGTCTTACGCAAGGAACGCTCATTCGAGTACAACGGTGAAGACGTTGAGGCAATTCCACACGTGACTGACGAGATCATCCGCCGCATAACGCTCGCGAGCAAACGTGCAGACATTACCATTGTCGAGCTCGGCGGCACAGTGGGCGAGTACCAGAACGCCATTTTCTTTGAGGCGAGCCGCATCATGGGCCTGCGAAGCCCAGGCGACGTGCTCCACGTGCACGTTGCGTACCTGCCGATTCCATCGTACCTCGGGGAGATGAAGTCAAAGCCTGTGCAGCAGTCTGTGCGCATGCTCAACGGCATGGGCATTGAGCCAGACATCATTGTTGGCCGCGCAGATGCATCATTGATGACCGACGCAAAGAGCGCGTTGCCCTGTTCTGCAATGTGGACAAGAAAGCCGTCCTCTCAAACCCTGATGTCTCGTCTATATACGAAGTGCCTGTCATCTTAGACCAGCAGAAAGCAGGTGAGATTATTTTAGAAAAACTCGGTATGCCAGTTGGCAAGAAAGACCTGTCAGAGTGGCGGGGCTTGGTGCGGAAGATAAAGAACGCCAAGGCTGAGGTGAACATTGCTGTTGTTGGCAAGTACTTTGGCACAGGCTCTTTTGAGCTGGCTGACTCTTACGTTTCTGTCATTGAATCGCTCAAGCACGCTGCGTGGGCAAACAAGGTGACAGCAAAGCTCACGTGGATAGATGCCACGAGGGTTGAGGCTGAAGGGGCTGCAAAAGTTCTGGGTAGCTTTGATGGCATTGTGGTGCCAGGCGGCTTTGGCAGCCGCGGCACAGAAGGTATGATCTCGAGCATTGAGTACGCGCGAAAGTCTAAAGTTCCATACTTGGGATTATGCTACGGCATGCAGATGGCAACCATTGAATTTGCCCGCAACGTGGCGCGCCTGAAGAGTGCCAATACAACTGAAGTTGAAGAGAGCGTGAAGCACCCAGTCATCCACATCATGCCAGACCAGGAGAAGAAGCTGCTCCTGAAAGACTACGGAGCATCTATGAGGCTCGGCGCGTGGGAATGTGTTTTGAAGAAGGGAACAAAGGTTGAAGCGCTGTACGGCACGCGCAAGATCAGCGAGCGCCACCGCCACCGCTACGAGTTCAACAACGCGTACAAGGCACAACTCGAGAAAGCGGGGTTAGTGTTCTCAGGCACGAGCCCTGATGGCAAACTGGTAGAGATAATTGAACTCGCAGACCACCCGTTCTTTGTGGGCGTCCAGTTCCACCCAGAGTTCAAATCAAGGCCGCTGAACCCACACCCACTGTTCAAAGGTTTCATAGCAGGGAGCGTGAAGAAACAAAAGTCGTCCAAGTAGCCAGGTTAACTTCCACCAACGTTATCCACCCTGTACAGAACCAAGCCTCCAGATTGGTAAATTGGCGTAGAAACTTCCTGGAGCATTGAGGGGATTGTGTCCCACTGTTCTCTTGCGCTCTCATCGAGGAGAATGTAGCGAACACTGTACCTCGTCAGAACGTACTGGGAAGCCACAGGATCAGTGTAAAAATTCTTGAGGTCAGCCTCTCGCACGCTCGGATCAACGCCATCGCTCCAGAGCCAGGTTCCGTAGCCTACGAGAACTGGGTAGCCGGCCAGTGAATCAACAGGGTTCAGGTACGTGTTGCTCGTCAAAATTTGGCTGTCCTGAGGCACGTTAGCATCAATATACTTTGCCATGGCGACATCACCAGGCGTGAACATCACAGGAAGCTGGTCTAGCGGAACCAAAACCCTGGGCAGAGCATCTAGTGCACCTGTGGCCACGGTGATTATGAAAAAGATGGCAAAGGCAGTGCCAACAGCGGCACGCGCGTACGGATAGACGTAGAAAAACATCCGCACTATGACTGGTGCAGCAAAGAAAGAAAAGTACACAGCCAGCTTGTTGTCGTCAAAGTCCCAAGGCTGGAGCCTCATAGTCTGCATGAGCACAAAAATAGCGGCGGCCGTGAACCACCAAACTGCAATAGATCTGTCAGCTTTTTTGCGCAGGTAGAGTAGGCCGATCCCAGCAAACAGGAACATTGGAAGAATGAGGCCAAAGTTAATCCAAAGAAAATTTAGGTACACCAAAAATCCAAAAGCTGGACTTACACCAACTGGAAACACAACAGAGCCCAGCGTTGGCTGAACCATCCACCCCAGCCGAAAGCTCAGGAACGCACCTGTTGTGGTCAGTAGCCCAGGCTGTCCAGACATGAGGTACGCGAGCTGTGGAAGCGCCACGACTGCAGCAGAAGCTGCAACAGTAGCGATCTTTTTAAAATCAGCGTAATTTTTTTGTACCAGGGAATCAATGCCCAGAATTCCAATGGCCTACCAAGACTACAAAAGTGTGGATGTGCACGAATCTGCCAAGCCCAACGAGCACGCCAATGCCAATGAGTCCCCACGTACTGTTAATTCGCTTCAGCGACATGAGCAGCCACAGCACAATCGTAAAAAGAAAGAAGCCTGCTATGAACGACCTCTGCTGCAGCAGCACCAAGATGAGCGGAGATCCCCACGTAATGTTCTGCTGTGGGTACACTGCACCCCAGCGCAGTATGGTGGAAACGTTGTTCGAGGTAACGTAGCTGAAGAACTGGGCTACAGTGTGGTGGTCTACAAAAAACTGCTGGCGGATGAGGCTGTATGCGCCAAAACCACCACCTAAGAAAAAGAGAAAGAAGCTGAACAGTGCCTGCCAAGAAGAGCCGAGCAGTCGACGGTAAATGTAGAATGCCAAGACATCGGCAACTGCCGCAAAGAGCACTACAGGCGCATTGAACGAAAATACCCACGCGCCAGTGGCACGCAGCAGCCAGCCACTGATGAGGTTCACCAAGAACGAGTACTGCAGCTTTGTACCTGCGTAGATAGGGTCATTCAAATTGAAGCGTCGGAACGCAAAGTTCGCCACCTGGGTAAGGTGGAAGGGAATATCGCCAATGCCCGCTATTGCAGTGTGAAAGTTGCCCTGGCCATCAATGAAAAAATTCTTGTAGATGAGCAGCAGGTGAACTGTAACGAACAGCAAGACCAGCGCACCGACGAAAAAATCCCCGATGTACGCCCGCACTTTTTTTGTTTCTGAGTCAATCATTTTATTTAAAAAACAGTCTGTTTAAAGAAACAAGACTGTTTTCGGGTTCGCTGGTAGCTAGATTTCTATGCTACGTTAAGCAGCCTTTGCCTTAACCACGTTCACAATTCTCACCTTTGAGAGAATACCGTTGAAGCGCTTCACCTGCTTCTTGGCGAACTTTACCTCGCCTGAAGCTGCTGCGTAGAGCGTGCTGTCACCGCCCATGCGGACGTTGTCACCCGCACGAAACTTTGCGCCGTGCTGGCGAACAATGACGTTGCCGACGTTCACCTTCTGCCCACCGAAGAGCTTGACGCCGAGCCTTTTTGAAACTGAGTCGCGGCCGAGTGCTGTGCTGCCGCCTGCCTTTTTATGTGCCATGGTCTAGAGTTGCTACTGCTTAATGAACGTAATAATTTCCCGCGCAACAACCTGCTCTTTCCGATCGTAGATCATAGACTTTCGGTCTGTCACCTTGAGGAATGGGGCAAGCTTGTAGACGCTTTCTGGGAACGGATCCTCAATAGTATAACCTAAAGCCAATAAATCGTCAATTCCTGGCATGAACTCGTAGTTCACAAGGCCAACCTTGTACGCTGGCAGGCAAATGACCACGCGAGATCCTGTTTCCAGCATTTTTGAAAACTGCGTAAAAGCCGTCACCCACAGTGCCTTTAATTCAGCAAAGTTCTTCTGTATTTGGGCAGGTTTTGGCAGGTTGAAGTAAATGGGGCCAAGAGAACCCTCTGTCACCACAGCAGCGATTTTTTCGCCTTTAAACGCCTCTGTGACATTGCCCACGTCGCACGTTGCCAGCTTATACTTACCCGGAGCTACCTGGTAGCGGTTCCTGAACCACTCGAGGTTCTTCTCGCTGCCATCAATTGCCTCTGGGTTTATGTCAGAGCCAAACATCTTGTAGCCAATTAGGATGCCTTCTTGGATAACAGTGCCAATGCCGCAGAATGGGTCTAGAATCACCTTACCCTTTGGCACTTCTGCGAGGTTCACCATGACCTGCGCAACTTTTGGCGGAATCATGCCCTGTTTATCATCGCGAATTGGACGTTGGTAGTCGCGGCGCCCGTAGTCTTCAAAGTCTTGCACAACGAGCGTCTTGCCTACGTAAATTTTGTCCAGACCTGCAATGACCACAATCTCAGCGCCTTTCTGCAAGATCAAATTCTTTGTGACAGAAACTGACGGCAGCGCGAGAGAGTTGAAATCTGGCAGCACAGCGCGAAGGCTCACGCCAGAATCCTGCAGACCTTTCTTTATGAACATGCCAAGGCGACGAGGCTCACCGAACGCCTGCACAGCCGGATTCAGCAAGTACACGCTGATGCCAAACTGTTTTTTTCCAGCGTAATCCTTGAAGTAATCTTTTTTTAATTTCCCTGGTTTAAAGTAGTTGATGAGGGCAAAGTTCACAGAGTCCTTCTCGCGCTTCTTGAGCACGTCAATGATCTTCACGATCTTGATTGTGCCGCCCAGCTGCTTCTCGATTTTCTCGTGGTCGATCTGGACCTGTGTCTCAATGATGACCGCTTCTATTGAGCAGTCCAGCACGACGAAATCAATGCCGCTAGAGCGAAGCACCTTGATAGCCTCTGCGAGCGACAGCGTGTACACCCTCCCCAAAATTAGTGCGTATTGCATAATTAAATTAAAAAGGTATGGATTCCAAGTTCAAGCAGTTCTTCGTTGATAACAGAAAGAAGTTCAGCGTGGCAGCTGCAATGCTGCTTTCATTTGTTTTCGGTTTCTCAATTGCATTGGTGCGCGCAGCACCAAGTTCTCCATCTCCATACGCCAATTCTACACCTGTTTCGATCAATGATCAAACGTTGGCAGGGGATAGTGCGGACAGTGGTGACGCTGCCGTTGCAACGCCTACACCAACGCCAAAACCAAAGACAGCGGCAGCTGTCCCAGTCGGTGCAAAAGTTGACCCAACGTGCATTGTGAAGGCAAAGAAAAAGACAACGGGTACATCGCTGTACTACGTTGCCGGTGATATATCCTACAACCGCGTGAAGCCAACAGATTGTTTCCAGACAGAGGCAGATGCGCAGGCTGCGGGGTTTACGAAGGCTGGTGGATAAAGGTTCAAAAAAATAGGAGCCGCAGCGACGTTCCGCTGCGGCTACTTGCCAACAAATGCATCCGTTCAACGGCTGATCACATTTACGAAATTACAGTTTAAGCCGTTTTTATCGCATTTGAGAATGAACGGTTTCCTACTTTCGTAAAGTTCCCAGTAGTGGGTGGCTGCCATAAGCAATCCAACCACAACAGCCAAAGGAATCCAATCCTTCTTTTTCATCTGCCCCATCTTTTTCCTCCAACCAAATTGAAATTACTAAATATTAATATTACATAAATTTATTTATATGTCAAGTAGATTTCTCTACCCATGCAATCTATAATTACCCCATGCTTCCAAAAGTTCCGCGCTCTGAAAAGGTCATTTACCTAGACCACGCAGCCACAACGTACCTCGATGAAAAAGTTGCAGAGACGATGCAGCCTTTTTTGCACGGCTACTACGGCAATCCCGCGAGCTTATACGGAAAGGGGAGAGAGGCAAAGCAGGCAGTTGACGTTGCTAGGTCAAAAATTGCTGGCGTGCTGAAGTGCCGCCCAGAAGAACTAATTTTCTGCGCTGGCGGCACAGAGTCCATCAACACCGCAATCTTTGGCGTTGTGCGCGAGTACCAGCACAAGATGCGGGCAAACCCTGCAATGCCGCAGCCACACATTATTGCATCTGAGATTGAGCACCACGCAGTGCTCAACAGCTTTGAAGCACTTGAGAAAGAAGGCGTTGAAGTTACGATTGTTCCTGTAGATGAATTTGGATTTGTGAAAACTGACGACGTGCTGGCTGCCATCAAGTCAAGCACAATCTTCTGTACAATCATGTACGCGAACAACGAGATTGGCACTGTTGAGCCGATTGCAGAAATTGGTGCTAGCCTCAAGAAAGTAAACGCTGAGAGATTCAAGCAAAACTTGCCAAAAGTGACCTTCCACACTGACGCGTGCCAAGCTGGTGGCGTACTTGATATAGATGTAGTACACCTCAACGTAGACATGATGACAATCAACGGTAGCAAGATGTACGGCCCAAAGCAAACTGCTCTTCTCTATATAAAGACTGGCGTGCGCATTCGCCCTTTAATATACGGTGGGGGGCAGGAAAAAAATCTACGCTCTGGCACTGAGAACGTTCCTGGCATTGTTGGCCTGTCAGCAGCGCTTGAGCTTGCGCAGGAAACTCGCATTGAAGAAAACGCTCGGCTGCGAAACCTTCGTGCGTACCTGTGGCAGCAAATTCAAGAAAAAATTCCAAAAATTGTTTTGAATGGGCCGGCACTTGAAACAGACAGCGAAGAGCACCCAACGCGCCTGCCAAACAACATCAATGTTTCAATCCTAGACATAGAAGGCGAGGCGCTCCTGCTCTACCTCGACTCGTACAACGTGTGCATGTCCACTGGCTCTGCGTGCACGTCAACGAGCCTTGACCCGTCGCACGTCATCTTGGCGATTGGCAGGCCGTACGAGTACGCGCACGGCAGCATGCGCTTCACGCTCGGCAAGTCAAACGACGAGAGCGACATAGACTACCTCATGCAGGTCATGCCTGGAATTGTGTCCGAGCTGCGGCGCATATCACCCGTGAACCTGGACATAGACAACCCAACCGCAATCACGGTCGCAAAAGCGTTCGTCGGCGAGAACATGGACAAGTTCACCAACAAAAAAATTCATGCCTGAACAAATGACTGAACTCAAAACCAAGAAACCTATTTCAACTGACGTGCTGAAGGCTGCTGACGTTGCCAATGACTACACTGGCCAGACATGGGTGTACTCTGACACCGTGAAGGACCACTTTTTCCACCCGCGCAACTTGCTGCTCGACCAGCCAGCAGCAGGGGAGTTTGACGCAGAGGGCATGGTTGGCAGCCCAGCGTGCGGCGACATGATGACAATGTGGATTAAGATTGACGCAGAGCACGACAAAATTGTAGACATGAAGTGGAAGACGTTTGGGTGCGGCTCTGCCATTGCGTCTACTTCTATGTTTTCTTTGATGGTGACAGAAGACGGCGGCATGAAAATTGAAGATGCGCTGAAGATAAAGCCGCAGCACGTGATGACGCGCTTGGACGGCTTGCCAGCGCGAAAAATTCACTGCTCTGTTTTGGCTGACAAAGCATTCAGGAAAACAATGAACGAGTACTTTCGCTCAACTGGCCAGAACGGGCGCGTAATGGTTGAAGGTTCGCGCGTTGTAGACAAGCGACTGAACATCACAGACCACGACATTGAGGAGGCTGTGCTGGAAGGTGCAAAAACTTTAGAAGAGGTTCAGAAAAAGCTAAAGGTTGGGGTAGGGGATCCTGATGCTGTGCCAGAGCTTGAACAGCTCATTCGATTTTATACGGAGAAGTACTATGGATAAAATTACGAGCGTACAAATGGATGCTACCACTGTTGAAGTTGTAGAGGCTCAGATTGACCGCCTCCGGCCAATTATTGAGGCCCACAAAGGTGGCGTTGAAATTGTCAGCGCTACGCCAGAGTCTTTGACGCTACGCTTGAAAGGCCACTGCGCAGACTGTGCCATGGCGCCAATCACGTACGGCTTAGTTTTAGAGAAGTACATTCGCGAGGCACTGCCCAGCTTGAAAGAAGT
Organism: Candidatus Doudnaibacteriota bacterium; assembly: GCA_963840645.1. Classification (GTDB taxonomy): domain Bacteria; phylum Patescibacteriota; class Doudnabacteria; order UBA920; family VMFF01; genus CAWIZL01. Next base: position 98,516 of record CAWIZL010000004.1, on the reverse strand, counting down.
TCGCTACACAGAGTAACAAAACCACCACATGTCCAAAATTAAGTACCTCATGGTTGACCGAGAACTCTGCATAGGCGCTGCATCGTGCGTAGCGGTGTACCCAGAGGTTTTCCAAATGGATGACGAGAACAAGGCTGTAATTTTACAGAAGGCTGGCGTGCAAACCTCTGACCGCACAGACGTAGACATGCTCGAAGTCAGCGCGCTCGACGACGATTTGCTGCTCCTCGCAGCACAATCTTGCCCAACAGCAGCAATCTTCCTGTACGACGAAGAGGGAAACCAGGTTTTTCCGATTTAATTGATCTGATAAATTTATGGAATTCATTGCAACTGACCATCCAATAGAAAAAGAATTTCCCAAGCTCATCAGGGATAACATACCTGCGATCATAGAGAGCAAGACTGGCAAACCTGGTAACGTGGGTGTGGCAGCTAGCGATGAAGAGTACTTTGCTTACCTACTACAAAAATTGGTGGAGGAGGCGTCAGAAGCAAAGGTATCTCTGGCACATGGAAACCTTGAAGAAGAATTAGCTGATGTGCTAGAAGTAGTGGACGCCATCTTAGCCTTGAGGGGCTTGACCAAGGATGCTATTTTAAAAGTCCAAGATGAAAAAAGAAATAAGAATGGTGGATTTAAAAAACGACTTCTCTTGCTTTCTGACTCTAGATAAAATTTACATAGAATATATTTTAACATTATGAGCGAAGAACTTCTCGATACGTACAGTGAAGATGGCAAACCTCTTGGCACCAGAACCAGATCAGAAGTCCATACGAATGGCTACTGGCACAAAACTATACACGTTTGGATTCTCAATTCGCACGGTCAACTGCTCACACAGAAAAGGTCTGCGACCAAAGAGTCTAGCCCAAACTTATGGGACACCTCTTTTGCTGGACACGTACCAGCAGGAGAGACGGCACTCTCAACAGTAGTTCGAGAGGCGAAAGAAGAACTGGGAGTTACCGTGAATGAATCTGAGGTTGAACACTTGTTCACAATCAGAGAGCAAGAGGTTCAACAGAACGGGAGTTACATCGACAACGAAATTCAGGATGTTTTCTTGATCAAGAAAGACCTTAATTTAGCAGACCTCACGCTTCAGGAAGAAGAGGTTTCAGAAGTTGCATGGATGCCAGTAGAAAAATTGTACGAACTTGCAACAGAGGGCGATAAAAATTTTGCCCCTCATCCAGAACAGCACAAAAAACTATTCGAGCTTTTGCAAAAATAAATTCTACCCATGAAAGAAATCGAAGTAAAATGCAAAATCTCAAATCCAGAGCGTCTCATGCAGAAATTATCTGAATTGGGAATTGAGCTATCGGCACCCATAACCCAAGAAGATAAAGTCTACTTTCCAAAAGGCATTCGTTTTGAAGAAAGAGCCACAGCTCCTGCTCTACGCATTCGCAAAAACAACGGCGCTTTTCTCTTCACGTACAAAATTCCTTTGGCAAACAACCTGGACAAGCTCGAGTACGAGAGCGGCATAGACAACCCAGAGGCAATGGCTGCCATCTGCGAGCAGCTTGGCTTTGAGCTCCAGGTTAGCATCAACAAAGTACGCCGCAAAGCAGAGCACAGCGGCTACGAAATTTGCGTCGATGAAGTTGAAGGCCTTGGCTCTTACATTGAGGTTGAAAAACTGTCAGCCGATGGCGACAGTGAGCAAATTCAAAATGAAATTTTTTCATTCATGCAGACACTCGGCATTCAGCAAGAAGACCGCGTATTCGACGGCTACGATATAATGATTTTCAAAAAAGAGCAGGGGATTGGGTAAGCTTTACTTATGAACGAGCAAGACATCCTAAACCTCATTAGCTCAGATAGGGAAATGGTGCGGGCTTTGGAAAGCGTGCGGACACTAGAGCTGCCCGACTGGTGGATTGGAGCTGGATTTGTGCGCAACAAAGTTTGGGATTTTCTCAGTGGGTACGACGCAAAGACAACAGCACCAGATATGGATGTTGATGTAATTTACTTTGATCCGACAGATACCTCAGAAGATTCTGAAAAGGGCTACGAACAAAAACTTCTTGAATTAATGCCCAATGAACGCTGGTCAGTGAAAAACCAGGCAAGGATGCACGTGGTGAACGGTGATGCTCTTTACACTTCAACTGAAGACGCTCTATCGAGGTGGGTTGAGACAGCGACAGCAGTTGCCGTAAAAATTGATACGGCAGGCAAGCTCCAGCTGCTGGCTCCGTACGGAATTGATGACCTTGTGAGCATGGTCATTAGAGTGTCGCCGAAATTCTCGCGACCTATCGAAATTTTTCACAAAAGGGTTGAGAAGAAAAACTGGACAGGGAAGTGGCCGAGGGTGAAAGTTGCTAGCTAACGTACCCTCTGCTGTTTGGCCTTGAGTCCCTGCGGGTCAAGCCGAACAGCCAGCCCAAAACTGACATCACCAAGCTGAACAGCAGCGCCCACCAAAAATTCTGCACGTAGAAGCCTGGTGTGATGAGCGACGTGAACTCGACGAGCAAGGCATTGACCACAAACGTGAATAGGCCGAGCGTAACTATGTTTAGGGGGAGTGTTAGCACAATTATGAACGGGCGGATAAAGCCATTGATGAAGCCCAACACGAGCGCAACAACTATGGCGGCAATGATGCCGTCAATTCTAACACCTGGCAAAATGTACGCTGCAATTGCAACGCAGATTGTTGCTACCAGCCAACGTAGGAAAAAAGATGAGTTCATGTTTGTATGATTATTTTTTAATTTATTTATTTAGATTCCTGTACCATGAATCGCTCGAAGGATTCGCTTGGTCGTCAAGTCAGTACCTTTAATTTTAGTAGAAAAGTAAAGGTGTTCAATATCCATTGAATGCTCAAATTTAGCTCTTTCAAGATCGTTCAATGCAGGTAAGGGACAAAGCTTTTCGCGTAGACTATTAAACTCTTGTAAAAGCTTATCTGTCGTATTCTTATTATTCATGTTACTCGTGGCCATAAAAATTTATTTTCTTAACTCAAACGCCATATATATATATATATATATATATATATATGGCCCACCAGATAGTATACAAAAGTTTACGAAGGTAGCCTAACCCAGAGACAGGGGATAAAAACGTCTTTAAACCTGCATACCTACCACGTCGCACAATGTACCTTAGACGACATTAAACCTGCATTTAGCAAGAAGGCCTGAACTACGCTCACCCTAATGATACAAGAGGTTAGATTATTAGATTAAATGAGTTTGGATTAAACGCATTAAAATATTAAACTATTCTGGTCGCCCTTTGTTCATCTTGTACTTTGTACTGCTTACGTATCCCCTACGACCGTACTCCTATCAAATCAAAAATTTGTGTGTATATTTCCACCGGTAGTTGAAGCGGCGACACAGGATGCTTGGTACTCATTCTGAAATGAAACAACCGTGCCTGAAGTCTGGGCTGCTTGATAGAAGTCTTGCTGGCATGCGACAGAGGAAGGAATGACATGAAAGTCAACGCAGGTTCCATTCGAGTGACATGATGAAATGCTTGGGCATGTCGCACCCTCAATTGCGGCTTCGATTGAAAGGCTGCAGCCGCCCGAAATTTGGTTGTACATCTGAATAAATGTCTGGGCTCTGTCTGCGGCTTGTGCTGAGAGTAAACATACTCCGCCATTACTGCTGCAGTCGTGCGTCGGCGTGTACGAAGAAACGTCAACACAGTTTGAACCTATCGTACAGCCGGGAGATACCGTAAGACCAAAGCTCTGATTGCATGAACCTGTTAGCGTCGTGGCTGTGGCTGGCGCAGGCGTCGGCCCCGCCACGTTCGCCGCGGGCGGGCAGCTGCCCGCCGTGCACGTGACCACGGGGATGCTCAGGCTCAGGTTCGTCAGGTTCGGGTTGATGGTGTTCAGGATCGCGTACGTGCCGAACAGGATCAGCATGCCGACGATGACGCTCGTGACGATCTTCTTGGCCTTGCCAACCATCTCGCTCGTGCCAATCATGTACATGTAGCCGGCTGCGGCAAACAAGATAACGCCGGCAAAACCCGCTGCGGCAACGGCGACAATGTAGATGTTGTTGATGCACTGGGACACACTGCCAATGTGCGTCACGGGGTCTGGCTGGCAGATCTGGTTGCCGAAGGTGGCGGCAGATACAGTTTGAGGAACAGCAGCCACGACGAACGGCAAAAAGGTTAAAGCCACCGCAAGAATCTTGAACGACACAAGATTTTTTTTCATCCGTAGTTGGTATTTTTTATTTCAAACGTACTGGTACATTGCCCACCTTAATTATCTCCTTTTCTTGATAAAAAGTCTATAGGATCGCCCGTTCTCGCTAGCCCAATACCTCTATCCCCTTTTGAATACGATTCAAAATTTCTTGCTTGCCGTAGCCAACGTACAGCACACGTACAAGCTGGAATGGCCCAGGAGATGCTTCCATGCCAGACAGTGCAACCCGCAGTGGCCACAGCACAGAGCCGTTGTCCAATCCTTGCTGCTCTATGTACCGCTTCACTGTCTGTTCGATAAGAGTTTCTGATTGAAAAGAATCTTCGCTGAGGCCTGTTAAGTACGCCAGCAGACCCTCCAAATTTTTCTTTGTACCAGCTGCGTTTGATTTTTTCCACACGAGCATCACTGGGTCAGGTGCGACAGGTACAAAGTAGCATGCAGTTCGCTCCGAAACATCAGACAGCTTCTTTAGGCGGCTTGCCTCTGCTGCTACAATTGCCTCTATGAATTGGCGGTCGCCGTTAGCGTTCTCGCCGAGGTACGGTAAAATTCTATCGGTCAGTTCTGCAAGCGGCATCTTCCGAATGTACTGGCCGTTCACCCAGTCGAGGCGATCAAGGTCAAACACTGCGCCAGACTTGTTGACCTTTGCGATGTCGAACTGGTGCACCAGCTCTTCGAGCGAGAAAATTTCCTGCTCTGTCTTTGGGTTCCAACCTAGGAGCGCAACGTAGTTGAGCAGCGCCTCTGGCAGGTATCCTTTTGCCAAAAAGTCTTCAACCGCAACGTCGCCCTGGCGCTTTGAGAGCTTTGAGTGGTCAGTTGTTCAAGATGAGCGGCAGGTGCGCGAACGCTGTTGGCTTCCAGCCAAAAGCCCTGTACAGCAAAATGTGCTTTGGCGTAGATGGGATCCACTCGTCGCCACGGATGACGTGCGTGATTTCCATGAGGTGGTCATCGACGACAACTGCCAGGTGGTAGGTTGGGAACCCGTCAGACTTCACCAGGACTTGGTCATCTAAGTTTTTGTTATCAATGGTAATTTTGCCAAATGCCAAATCTTCTATCACCGTCTGCCCGTCCAGAGGAATTGCCTGGCGAATGACGTACGGCAAACCTTTGTCCAAGTTTTGTTGGACCTGCTCGGGTGTGAGGTTGCGACACTTCCTGTCGTACTGCGTTGGCCTCTTCAGAGCCTCCTGCTCTTTGCGAACTTCTGCCAAGCGAGCCTCGTCGCAGAAACAACGGTAAGCGCTGCCTCTATCAATAAGCTGCTGCGCGTGCTTGGCATAAATCTCCAAACGTTCAGATTGCAAGTACGGCCCAAAGTCTCCCCTGTTCTGCAGTTTTCCACTTTCAAAAAACATTCCCTCATCGTAGGTGAGGCTCAGCTTGCCCAAAGTAGCAATGAGGTGCTCAACAGCGCCTTCCACTTCCCTGCCCTGGTCTGTGTCCTCAACGCGCAGTACAAAGTCGCCGCTGTGCTTACGTGCCAGCAGGTACGCAAAGAGCGCCGTGCGCGCAGAGCCAATGTGTAGAAAACCCGTTGGGCTTGGTGCGAAACGCGTGCGGATTCGCTTTGCATTAAAATCTTGTGAAGTTTCAGTCATTGATTTAACCGTGTTGTTTTGCAATTTCTACGTAGTGCGCGAGCTCTGGCTCAACTGCTGTACGGTACATTTTTTCTCTAATAGTCCCTATTGCGCTCGCGAGCTGCGGTGGTGCAACCCACCTGTACCCAGAGAGTTCCCGTTGGTTCAGCTTGAAGTCATCGTGCCCTGCTGTGTACTTCAGGTAGAAAACAGTCTGGCGCTGTCCGCGAGCTCTCTTCGTGTTGCTGAACAGCGGCCTGTAGAAGTGCCGCCAGTTGTACTGGAACTTCTTGCGACCTTCCCCCATGATCTCGTAGCCTGAGCTGCCGGTCTCCTCACGCATCTCGCGCAGCACTGCGGCCTCAGGTGATTCACCAGGATCAACGCCGCCCTGCGGAAACTGACCTTGCCCACCCCTGTCTGGCGAAGACCTGTGCGCAACGAACACCTCTCCCCTCTTATTAATTATAACACCCACGACGTTCTCGCGCAGGGGCATGGTGCGGAAGACTTTCTCGCGAACTGCGCCGAGCACGAGCTGCCGCGGTGGCGCGCCAAATTCGCCCTGCGCGGGCAGGTTGGGTGAACAACCTGTACAGCCACTCGAAGCCAACGGCGCGAACCCACGCTGGTGGCTGGCTCTTCAAGCCTGCAACGTAATCAAACGTGCCTCCAACACCGATTGCCAGGGTGCAGTTGAGCTGGTGCAGGTTTTGCGCAATCCACATTTCCTGCTTCACAGGTCCGTAGGCGACCATGAGAATGTCTGGCGATGCTGCGTCGATCTTTGCGACTAACCCCATGGCACTGGGCGCTTCGTTTGACCATCCAGCAATTTTTACGTTGGGACACTTTGCCAAAATTTTCTTGGCAACAACCTCTGGCGTATCGCCGAATCCGCCGAGCAGAAAAATGCTCAGGTGCTGCTCATCGGCAACTTTCACCAAGTCCCAAAAAAAATCTGAGCCAGGAATTTTCTCTGGTATGACGCTGTAAATTCTCCGTGGGTTGAGCAGTATGAGAGACAGCGTTGCGAACGCTTGCCAGCAAGCCTCGGTAACTTTTCCTGGGTAGCTCTCAGCCACCATGGGCAAGGACAGGTAGTACGCGAGCCACGGCACAGAAATTCCGTCTGCGAGTGCAAAGTCAAGCAATACGTGACCGCCGCTGCCTGACACGTTCGTATTGTTCAATTCTGTCTCGTCCATTTCAGCAAATTTGAGCTTCATGTCATAGTTGCCCTTGAGGTTGGTTTCATCCACGACTGTCTGCCCCAAGGCATGCGTCAACAAACTGGCCACGATGTTCATGGGCACGTTTGCGGCATCCAACCTTCCCGTCATCAAGTAGGCGTGCTGTGCTTCGCCCTTCGTCGGCGCAATTTTCGGCCCGCCGTTTGTAACCACCAAGGCGTACCCCTTGGTTCTGGTGGTATCCATGTGGTAGGTCAAGTGGAATCGCTCCTGAAGTAACTCCTGAAGCATCGGCCTCAGCTCGTCGTAGCTCAGGCCCACATCTCCCTCCGGCTTGGCGGTGATTTCGTAGTAAGTTGAATCCATCCATGCAGGTCTTTTTGCGATCGGATGCGCCGATCCACTCGTCCTGAACGCCCACGCTATCAGGAAACCAAGATTTACGTTCCGCACCGTGAACTGCGCCGCGCCCGGCGGACTCATATAAAACATCTGTTGCGCCACAGGCAGCTTGTCGCGGTCCTGCATGATGCGTACCGAGGCTACTTCGAATTTCTGCGCCTGCTCCGCCGTTCCACGCCCCACCAACGCGAAACACGAGAGCCATGTAACAGCACAAACGAAATGTCGAGTTTGCTTCATCGATGCCTGAACTCTGAAAGCTGTCTCATAAATTGTCTCGCGCCGCGACGAACGTCCCTCAGCGGCTAAAGCCCCCGCGGTTTGTGCGGCTCTTGCGGCACGACTGAAGTCGTCCCCTTTCAAAAAGCCATTTATGAGATCGGTTCCAGTCCCTAGTCACTGTATTTCCGCTCTACCCGAGTAATTCTTCGTGATCCATTCGCGATAGGCGCCCGTCCGCACGCTGTTCACCCACTCGGCATTCTCGAGATACCAGCGCACGGTTTTGCGCAGTCCGCTTTCAAATTCTTCAGCCGGCTTCCAGCCCAGCTCGCGGGTAATCTTGCGCGCGTCGATGGCGTATCGCCGGTCGTGTCCGGGCCGGTCCTGAACATAAGTGATCAAGCCGTCGCCGCGCCTGACGCGCCAGCCTGCGGCCGCATCTCGTCCACCAAATCGCAAATCGCCGTCACCACATCGATATTCGCTCTCTCGCTGTTTCCGCCAATGTTGTAGGTCTCGCCGGGACGGCCGCTGCTCGAGCACTCGTCCGGATCGCCGCGCAATGGTCCTCGACAAACAACCAGTCGCGCACGTTCTTTCCGTCCCCGTAAACCGGCAACGGCTTGCCCTCAAGCGCATTCAGAATCATCAGCGGAATCAATTTCTCCGGAAACTGAAACGGGCCGTAATTGTTCGAGCAGTTTGTGGTCAGCACGGGCAGCCCGAAGGTGTGGAAGTACGCCCGCGCCAGATGATCCGAGCCTGCCTTCGACGCTGCATACGGGCTGTTCGGCGCATAGGCCGTCGTCTTCGCTGAATGCCGGATCGTCGGGCCCCAGCGTCCCATACACCTCATCCGTCGAGACGTGCAGAAAGCGAAACGCCGCGCGGTCCGCTTCGCTCCAGTTCCGTCCAGTATGCCCGCGCCTGCTCCAGCAGCACAAACGTCCCCTGCACATTGGTCCGGATAAACGCTTCCGGCGACACGATCGAGCGGTCCACGTGGCTCTCGGCGGCAAAATGCACGATCGCCCGCGGCCGATGCTTGCGCAGAATCGATCCCACCAGTTCCGCGTTGCAAATGTCGCCGCGCACAAATTCGTATCGCGGATCAGTGCCCTCAAGCGGCGCCAGGTTTGCCGGCGTTGCCCGCGTAGGTCAGCAGGTCGAGATTCACCACCGCCGCGCTGCTCGCCTTCATCCAGTCAGAACGAAGTTCGAGCCGATGAACCCCGCCCCGCCGGTGACCAGAATCGTGTCGTTCATACTCTGTCATTCGAACCGAGTATACGGCACAAAACACGCTACATGCGATGCTTACGCGAAACCTCTCAGCCGTTCGGCGCTGCGTCCTCAATTCTGAAAGGAAGTTCTGCGTTGTCGGCAGTTTTTGGTTATATTTAAAAACAGCGCAGTTGCCGGATGCGGCCGGAGCTGCTCAAGCAAACCTCTCGATCCACCAGACAGGGCGATTTTCATGCCTGAAATCGCAGAGTGGTTGTGTATTCGGCACTTTGAAGTCAACTCCGCAACGAAAATTGCTGCTCGTAAAGGCTGCCATGGAACCTTCGAATCGCCGTCTCCGTGCTCCGCAACCGCAAGGCCTCTATCATCCGCGCGATGAACACGATGCCTGCGGCATGGGCCTCGTCGCGAACATCCGCGGCGAAAAAAGCCACGAGATCATCCGCAAGGGCCTTGAGGTGCTCATCAACCTCACCCATCGCGGAGCGGCGGGCTGCGACCCGGAGACCGGCGACGGCGCCGGCATCCTGATTCAGATTCCTCACGCCTTCTTTGTGCGCGAGTGCGCCGAGCTGGGCATGACTCTGCCCGAGCCGGGCGCCTACGGCGTGGCCATGTGCTTTCTTGCCCGTCGAAAAACACAACCGCCTGCAGTGCGAAGGCGTCTTTGAGCGCATCGCTCAGGAAGAAGGCCTGCCAGGTTCTCGGCTGGCGCGACACTCCGGTCAACGGCGATGCCATCGGCCGCGAAGCTCGCGCGTTCCCAGCCTTACATCGAGCAGCTTTTCGTCGGCCGTCCGAAGGGCCTCGACGAAGACGCTTTCGAGCGCCTGCTTTATCGCGTTCGCCGCCGCACTGAAAACGAAATTGCCGCCTCCGACATTGAGGACAAGGAGACCTTCTACGTCCCCTCCTGTTCCTGTCGCACCATCATCTACAAGGGCCTCATGCTGGCCCCGCAGATTGAGAAGTTTCTACTTCGAGCTGGCCAATCCGCTCGTCACCAGCGCTCTGGCCCTCGTTCACCAGCGCTTTTCCACCAACACGTTTCCCAGTTGGAAGCTGGCCCACCCCTATCGCTACGTCGCGCACAACGGCGAAATCAATACCATCCGCGGCAACGTCAGCTGGATGAACGCGCGCCAGTCGGTGCTGCGCAGCCCGCTCTTCACGACGACAAGATCGACGACCTCTATCCGGTCATCATGCCGGGCGGCAGCGACTCGGCTTCGCTCGACAACGCCGTCGAATTCCTCTACCAGTCCGGCCGTTCCCTGCCGCACGTCATGGCCATGCTCATTCCCGAAGCCTGGTCCGGCAATCCTGACATGGACGAGGACAAGCGCGCCTTCTACGAGTACCACGCCTCGCTGATGGAGCCGTGGGATGGCCCTGCCGCCATCGCATTCACCGACGGCAAAGTCATCGGCGCCACGCTCGACCGCAACGGCCTGCGCCCCGGCCGCTACATCGTCACCAAGGACGACCTGGTCGTGCTCGCCTCCGAAGCCGGCGTCATCGAAGTTCCTGCCGAGGACATTCTCAAGAAGGGCCGCCTGCAGCCGGGCCGCATGTTCCTCGTCGACACCGTGCAGCAGCGCATCGTCTCCGACGCCGAGATCAAGAAGGACCTTGCCGGCCGCCAGCCCTACGGCGAATGGCTCAAGCAGCAGCAGGTCACCATCGACAAGCTGCCGGAGCCCTCGCGCATCATCGCCTTCAATCCTGAAACGCTGCTGCGCCGCCAGCGCGCCTGCGGTTACAGCGAAGAAGATCTGCGCATCCTGCTCGGCGCCGATGGCCGCCAAGGGCGAGGAGCCGATCGGCTCCATGGGCACCGATGTGCCGCTGGCCTGCCTCTCCGACCGCCCGCAGCCGCTCTTCAACTACTTCAAGCAGCTCTTCGCCCAGGTCACCAATCCGCCCATCGACCCCATTCGCGAAGAGCTGGTGATGTCGCTCATCAGCTACATCGGCACCGAGCGCAACATCCTCGATGAGCAGCCGGAGAACTGCCACACGCTCAAGCTGCCGCATCCGATCCTGACCAATCGCGATCTCGAAAAGCTGCGCCGCGTCGCATCGGGCGATCTGCTCGCCACCACGCTGCCGGCGCTCTTCCGCGCCGCCGACGGCGAAAAGGGCCTGCGCCACGCGCTCGACGATCTCAGCAACCGCGCTTCGCACGCCGTCGACTCCGGCTACACGCTGCTCATCATCTCCGACCGCGGCGTCGACGCCACCTATGCGCCCATCCCCAGCCTGCTGGCCATGGCCGCGGTGCACAATCGCCTGGTGCAGGAAAAAACGCGCACCCAGGTCGCGCTCATCATTGAGAGCGGCGAGCCGCGCGAGGTCATGCACTTCGCCCTGCTCATCGGCTACGGCGCCAGCGCCATCAATCCGTATCTCGCCATCGAGACCATCCACGACCTCAAGCGCCGCGGCCTGCTGCCCGAAGAAATCTCCGCCGAATAGGCCGAGAAGAACTTCATCAAGGCCATCAACAAAGGCCTGCTGAAGACCTTCTCCAAGATGGGCATCAGCACGCTGCAAAGCTATCGCGGCGCGCAGGTGTTTGAAGCTGTCGGCCTCAACCAGTCGCTCATTGAAGCCTACTTCCCCGGCACCGCATCGCGCATCGAAGGCGTCGGCCTCGATGTGCTCGCCCGCGAAGCGCAGATGAAGCACGCCTACGCCTTCCAGCCGCTCACCGAATCTGAAACCGAACTCGTCGTCGGCGGCCAATATCAATATCGCGAGGGCGGCGAGTATCACCTGCTCAATCCGCTCACCATCAGCAAGGTGCAGCACGCGGTGCGCAACAACAATCCCGCCACGTTCCAGGAATACACCGACCTCATCGACGATCAGAACCGCAATCTCTGCACGCTGCGCGGACTGCTCAAGCTCAAGTACGCTGAGAAGCCGATTCCGATTGAAGAAGTCGAGCCGGCCAAGGAGATCGTCAAGCGCTTCACGACCGGCGCCATGAGCTTCGGGTCCATTTCAGCAAAGAAGCGCACGAAACCCTCGCCATCGCCATGAACCGCCTCGGCGGCATGTCGAACACCGGCGAAGGCGGCGAAGACGAAGCCCGCTTCAAGCCCGACGCCAACGGCGATCTGCGCCGCAGCGCGGTCAAGCAGGTGGCCAGCGGCCGCTTCGGCGTCACCACCAACTACCTCGTCAACGCCGACGAGCTGCAGATCAAGATGGCGCAGGGCGCAAAGCCCGGCGAAGGCGGCCAGCTGCCCGGCCACAAGGTCGATGACGTCATCGCCACGCGTCCGCCACTCCATCCCCGGCGTCGGCCTCATCTCGCCTCCGCCGCATCACGACATCTACTCGATCGAAGATCTGGCGCAGCTCATCTACGACCTCAAGAACGTCAATCCGCAGGCGCGCATCGCCGTCAAGCTCGTCTCTGAAGTTGGCGTCGGCACCGTCGCCGCGGGCGTTTCCAAGGCCCACGCCGATGTCGTGCTCATCTCCGGCGACACCGGCGGCACCGGCGCTTCGCCGCTCAGCTCCATCAAGCATGCCGGCCTGCCCTGGGAACTCGGCCTCGCCGAAACGCAACAGGTCCTGCTGCTCAACGATCTGCGCAGCCGCATCCGCGTGCAGACCGACGGCAAGCTGCAGACCGGCCGCGACGTCGTCATCGCTGCCCTGCTCGGCGCGGAAGAATTCGGCTTTGCCACAATGCCGCTCATTTCCATGGGCTGCATCATGATGCGCAAGTGCCACCTGAATACCTGCGCGGTCGGCATCGCCACGCAGGATCCGGTTCTGCGCGCGCGCTTCACCGGCACGCCCGAGCACGTCATCAACTTCTTCTTCTTCATCGCCGAGCAGATGCGCCAGCACATGGCCAAGCTCGGCTTCCGCACCGTCGACGAAATGGTCGGCCACGTTGAAAAGATCGACGCCACCATCGCCGATGCGCACTGGAAGGCCAAAGGCATCGATCTTTCGTCGATCCTCTACCAGCCCGAGCTGCCCTCGCGCGTCTCGCGCCGCCGCACGCAGCCGCAGGATCACGGCCTCGGACCGGCGCTCGATCACGCGCTGATCGCCAAGGCCAAGCCGGCGCTCGAATCACAAGACGCCGGTCACCGCCAGCTTCGCCATTCGCAACGTGCACCGCACCGTCGGCGCCATGCTCGGCGGCGAAATCGCGCGCCGCTACGGCTCCGCCGGCCTGCCCGACGGCACCATCCATTTCAAATTCCGCGGCTCGGCCGGCCAGAGCTTCGGCGCGTTCGTTCCCAACGGCGTCACGCTCGAGCTTGAAGGCGACTCCAACGACTATCTCGGCAAAGGCCTCTCCGGCGGCCGCATCATCGCCTATCCGCCCAAGACCTCCAGCTTCCTGCCTGAAGAAAGCATCCTCGTCGGCAACGTCGTTCTCTACGGCGCAACCAGCGGCGAAGTCTTCCTCAACGGCATTGCCGGCGAGCGCTTCGCCGTTCGCAACTCCGGCGCAACCGCCGTTGTTGAAGGCGTCGGCGATCACGGCTGCGAATACATGACCAACGGCCTGGTCATTGTCCTCGGCGCCACCGGCCGCAACTTCGCCGCCGGCATGAGCGGCGGCATCGCCTACGTCTACGACGATCAGGGCGACTTCTCCACGCGCCGCTGCAACAAGGCCAGCGTCGATCTCGAGCCGCTCGTCGACCCCGCCGACATCGAGCAGGTGCGCAGCCTGCTTGCGCGCCATCGCGACCTCACCGGCAGCCCTCGCGCCGCCTGGATCCTCGAGCACTGGGCCGATGCGCAGCCGAAATTCATCAAGGTCTTCCCGCACGAGTACAAGCGCGTGCTTGGCGTGGCGCGCACTGAGGCCGTCTACGCATCTCCCTACCACTTCGTCGCCTCCCGTGGCGGCAGCAACCGCGGCAGGGGTGCAGCATGGGTAAGGTCACTGGCTTTCTGGAGATTGCAACGCGAACAACCCACGCGCCGCAAGGCCGACGAGCGCATCCAGCGACTGGTTCGAAATCTACGAGCCGTTCCCTGAAGAAAAGCAGCGCGAGCAGGGCGCTCGCTGCATGGATTGCGGCGTTCCCTTCTGCCACACCGGCTGCCCGGTCAACAATCTCATCCCCGACTGGAACGATCTCGTCTACAACAATCGCTGGGAGGCCGCGATTCGCCGCCTCCACTCGACCAACAACTTTCCTGAGTTCACCGGCCGCATCTGCCCCGCTCCGTGCGAAGCCGCCTGCGTGCTCGGCATCAATCAGCCGCCCGTCTCCATCAAGCTCATCGAGCGCTCCATTGTCGAGCGCGCCTGGGACGAGGGCTGGATCCATCCCGAGCCGCCCGAGCAAGCCACCGGCAAACGCGTCGCCGTCGTCGGCAGCGGACCCGCAGGCCTCGCCGCCGCGCAGCAACTGCGCCGCGCCGGCCACTCCGTTACCGTCTACGAGAAGAACGACCGCATCGGCGGCCTGCTCCGCTACGGCATTCCCAACTTCAAGCTTGAAAAGCATGTCGTCGATCGCCGCATCGAGCAGATGAAGGCCGAGGGCGTCATCTTCCAGACCAACGCGCACGTCGGCGTCAATGTTTCCGTCGAATCGCTCACCGAAGACTTCGACGCCATCCTGCTCTGCGGCGGCGCCGAGCAGCCGCGCGATCTGCCCATCCCCGGCCGCGAGCTCAAGGGCATTCACTACGCCATGGAGTTTCTGCCTCAGCAGAATCGCCGCAACGAAGGCGACTCGGAAGACACGCTTCTCGCCAATCCATGAAAGCCGCGGCGCTCCATCCTCGCCACCGGCAAGCGCGTCCTCATCATCGGCGGCGGCGACACCGGCGCGGACTGCCTCGGCACCAGCCATCGCCAGGGCGCAAAGAGCGTCCACCAGTTTGAAATCATGCCCAAGCCGCCTGACGAGCGCGCCGCATCCACGCCCTGGCCGCTCTGGCCGCTGCAACTGCGCACCGAAAGCTCTCATGAAGAAGGCGGCATTCGCGACTGGAGCATCAACACCATCAAATTCACCGGCGACGAGCACGGCAACGTCAAGCAGCTTCACGCCATTCGCGTCGGCCCTCCGCCCAAGTTCGAGCCCATCGCCGGCACCGAGTTCACGCTCGACGTCGATCTCGTCCTGCTCGCCATGGGCTTCCTCGGCCCCGTTCGCAACGGCATGATCGAGCAGCTCGGCCTCGCGCTCGACAATCGCGGCAACGTCGCCACCACCAATTACATGACCTCGCGTCGAAGGCATCTTCGCCGCCGGCGACATGCGCCGCGGCCAGTCGCTCGTGGTCTGGGCCATCGCCGAAGGCCGCAAAGCCGCCGCCGCCGTTAACGAATACCTCGCTCAAAAAGAAGAACCGCTGGCGCGCGCGCGCTATTCGACGGCCGTCAGCTCACGTTAGTTTTTCGCGAGCAGTCGAAGGAACTGGATTTCGGGGCTTCGGCCTGCAGTACGATCTCCTGGCGCCGCGCGGCAATCCTCACCTGGCTCAACCTCACTTCACACTGCTGCACACGCACGCCCTGTACACGTCGGCTGTGGCATCGGTCAGCGAGCAGACGTACGGACGCCAGATCAGCGCCAGCAGCCGCATGTCGATTCCCGTCATGAGTAGCGCAAATAGTCCTGGCTCGCGCTCGTCTGCGCCGCCGGATCAGCCTTGAATGTGTCTATCAAATTCTCCACTGTGGCTGCAGTAAATGTCGGCTCATGGTAAGCCTTGGCGAAATCGTATTCCTCGGTCCATGTCCGTGGCGATTCCGGTCTGATTTGAAGCCACAAAGACGCGATAGTCCTTGAGTTGGCCTGTCGCCGCATCGATCTTCGCCACCGTAAACGACGGATTGTTTCCGTTAACCGGCGAAATCGATGCCACCATCTTCACCGCGATCGCCTCTGCGCCAGCGCCCGCTTTCGGCCGGCATCAGCAACCGCACTCATCCATGTGCGTGTGCGCGAAGATCGCCAGTTGAATCACGTCGCCGTAGCCGGCGAGCGCCTCGGGCAGCGCCTCGGACGACAGAAACATCTGCGGCTTGTCTCCGCTGCAGATGTTCTATGCCTTTCGTCGCCGTCGAGTAGGAATCCACGCCTGGCGGAATATGCGCCATCACCCAGACCTTTTCCTTTTTGCTCCCGCGCCTCGTTCAAGCTGCTGCTTCAGCCACGCAATTTGCGCCGCCGCAGGCGCCGCATCATCCTTGCCGCCGCAGGTTTGATATCGGCGCGACATAAACAGATCGTCCAGCACCAGCATCCGCGTTTGCTCAACCGGCGCAGGCAGCCTTCGCTGTAATAGCCTCCCGCGGCAAAGTCCTCGCAGGCCCGCGCACTCTTCCGGCCCGTGAAATCCGCCGTGATTACCTTCCCCAGTCTCGGCAGGAATGCACTATTCGCGTCGAGTTGGTAGTCGCCGCAGTCGGAATCGTTATTGCCAAGCGCCGCATACACCGGCACGCCCGGGAATGCGCGGCACGCAGCTGGCCATAACGTATTCGATTGTCTTCTCACAAAGCGCCGTAGTCGCCCGGCGCCGCTTTCGGAAATACCGCGGCAAATTTGCAGGTGAAGCATGTGCGCAATCAGATCTCCGCTGAGGATGACAAACTTCGCCTCACCGGCACGTGCTCGCGGATCGCCCGCAAACTCGATTCGATAGAGTGCGTAAGACGTGTCCGTCACCGCGCGCGTGGCAGGCCTGGTCCACCTTCGACCATTGCGCCGCGGCATCGGCGAGGCGGGGCAGCCAGAATTTGGTTCCACTCCGCCGCCGGCAGCAGCCGCCAGTCGTGTGGCCTTTCCCGGATCACGAGAACGGCTCGAAGTGGATGTCGCTGACCAACAGGGCCTGTATTGAATTCGCGCCGCCATTCGCTCCTGTTTGAGCTGGAATCCTCACGGCCAAAGCCGACAGGCCCAGAACCAAGGCCGAGATATAGGCGCACAGCTTTCACGGCCCTCAATACGCTTTCCATAACAGCTCCTCGCCTGAGCATCTCTTTCATTCGCATTTTTGTAGGATAACCCGGACACCCGGCATTCGTGTTTGTCTTCCGTGAATCCCAGAGGTGAGTCAATCTGAAAAACCTTCCCTCAGGGGCTAAAGCCCGCACTCATTTTCTTGGTCTTGCGGCACGAGTAAACTCGTGCCCTGATCAAAGCTCGTCCGCCACGGGGTTCTTCAGCGAGCCGTGAAGTCGTGTCCTTTCACGATGGCTTCAAACTGTGGCATTACCTTTCTCTTCCGTGAATCCCGCGTTTCGCCGGAATGTGCTATACGTTTTCTCATGACCAAGCTTGGCTTTTTACCTGCCGTGATTCTTGCTGCCACATGCCTTATTCCGCGCCTCAGCCCCGCGCAAACACTCGCGCCCACTCCGCCACTTGGGCTGGAACAGTTGGGATTCCTACGGACTCACCATCGATGAAGAGCAATTCAAGGCCAACGCGACCGTCCTCGCGTTCTTTGCAGCAGTTCGGGTGGAAATATGCCGTCATCGACGAGGGCTGGTACATGGCCAATCCCGCGGGCAACAGCCTCGAAGAGAAAAAATATCTCTGGAATGGCAATGGCCTGCTCGATTCCCGTCCGGACCGCTTTCCTTCGGCTGCCGATGGCGCCGGATTCAAGCCTCTCGCCGATTGGCTGCACGGCAGGGACTCAAATTCGGCATCCACATCGTGCGCGGAATTCCGCGCCAGGTCGTCGCAGCCAATCTGCCCATTGCGGGCACGCAATTCCATGCCGCCGATGCCGCTGACACCACGTCTCCCTGCCCCTGGGACGACGGCAACTGGGGC
The DNA here is from genome assembly GCA_963840645.1 of Candidatus Doudnaibacteriota bacterium. Classification (GTDB taxonomy): domain Bacteria; phylum Patescibacteriota; class Doudnabacteria; order UBA920; family VMFF01; genus CAWIZL01. Next base: position 80,844 of record CAWIZL010000004.1, on the reverse strand, counting down.
GTGAAAGACAATGCCGCCGGACAGGCCTATTACGACTCCATGATGAAGCTTTATGCGTCATTGGGGCGTCGACTTCCTCAAGGTCGACTGCATCGCCGACCATCCCTACCGGCCCACGGAGATTCGCCAGATCGCTGCAGCCATCCACAAAACCGGCCGGCCAATCATTCTGAGCCTTTCGCCAGGGCCCACCGATATCAGCATGCTGTGGAGGTCGGCAAATATGCGCAGATGTGGCGCATCACTAACGACCATTGGGATGGATGGAGCTTTCCCAACAAGCCGGACGACGAGTTTCCTTTTGGATTGCAGGGCGAATTCGATCGCATTGCGAAGTGGTTCACTTATACGGGCCCGGGAAGCTGGCCCGATCCCGACATGCTCCCCGAAGGCTGGCTTGGCCCACACCCCGGATTAGGCGAAGCGCGGCAATCGCGCGAGACGCAGGACGAACAGCGCACCGAATTCACTCTTTGGGCTGTGACCCGCTCGCCCCTCATCCTTGGCGGCAACCTGACTCGGCTCGACGATTTCACACGTTCGCTCATTACCAACCAGGCCGTTCTCTTCGTGAATCAAGACGCCACCTATAGCCGGCCCGTCGATGCCTCTACCCTGGGCACAGGCTTTGAAAATATTCGCGTCTGGCGCGCCACCATCAACGAACCGGGCGCGCGGGGTTACGCCGAATTCTTTGCCTTCTTCAATCTCGGGTCGAGCCCGGCCACGGTGCGCACCACCTGGAAGGACCTCGGCCTCGATAACCAAAAACATTCCGTCGAGAATGCCTGGGACGATTCGACCACCAAAGAATCCAAAGACGTGAGCGTCACCTTGCCGCCGCATGGCAGCGCCTTGTTCCAGGTGCGTTGACGGAGAAACGCGCCGCGAAAGGCGGATTAGCCTTCGAGCTTCAGATGTTGTTTGGAGTGCGCCGCGACTCGCAGCGCAATTTGGCGCGAAACCTCTTCCGCTCCTGAGCTCCTGCTAGTTTGAATTCATTCTGTGCCATCCGGCTTGCTCGCCAGATCGCGCCTGCGTAGCATCAGGCGCAGGCCGCACCCCTTGCACCGCCAGGGATAGAAACCGCCCAGGGGATAAATCCTCTCCTCAAAAAAGCCCTTGCGGAAAATGCGATAGACCTCATCACTGCCGCATGCATCGCAGTGCACCCGCACATCCGCGGGGTTCGCCTCGATAGCCTTGACCTCGACGATGTTGCCGGCCTTCACAAAGCTCCCTGCCAGGGCTCGCCGCGCCATTACTTCCGACATGCATCAACTCCTCAAAAAAACGCTTCGACTCGCTGGCAATACAAGCTGCCCACCGCCAAGATTCGAGCGAAGGCTTTTTGATTCCTAGCTGAATTTCCTGGTTAGTGGATGGGGGATCATCGGGGACTTACACCCGGATCGACTTAATTCGATCTTATCCCCAAAGTGGCCGCGCAAAACGCAGATGGGACCAACTGTGATACTGGGGTAACTTACATACAAATAACCACAATAACTACTAACTCACCACCGGCCCGCCGTCATTTAATTGGACTCACTGCAGCGTGCCCAACCGCCCTAACCCATCGTGCGCCAGATCCGCAACTGCTCTCGCCAGCGTTACGGAAGTATTGAGCGATTCCGGACGCTCTAGCCGGATGCCTAATTTGATGGCGTACTCGCGGAAAAGGATGTCCACGTCGAACAGAATTTCCACATGATCGCAGAGAAACCCGATCGGTTGCAAAATCAGAGCCTTCACTCTTTCGGCCGCAAGCTGGTCAAGTGTTTCTTCCACGCTCGGCCCCAGCCACGGTCCACCACTTGCGCCCTGGCTCTGGAAAGCAAACCACCAGCGGGGAATTTCCTGTACGCGCGCGGCCACCAGCTCAGCCGTATGGCGCGCCTCTTCGGCGTAGGGATCGGCGCCCTGCCCGGGCCAGAGACGTTTGCCGGCATCTGCGTCAGCAGCGGGCGCTTCCACCGTTCGGGTGGGAACGCTATGCGCGGTGAACAACACCGGCACCGGCTCGCCAACTTCCGCGCTCAGCTTCGCCAAAGCTGGTCCCAGCCGCTCAGCAAACGCGTCGGCCAACAGTGGATGCTGTGCCCATCCATCAGTAAAGTCGATGCGCAAGTCTGCCCGCCTCAGCCTCCACCGCGCGCCGGTAAAGCCCCACGCTGGTGCGCGAATTTTGCGGCGCCATGCAGATCACCGCGGCCTCCTCAATGCCGTCGGCGCGCATCTGCCGCACTACTTCAGGAATATAGGGCCGCCAGTTTCTCATGCCTACGTATACGGGAACGCGTGTCGCCCGCGGCGGCCAGCTCTGCCTCGACCAGCCGCGCCTGCGCAAACGTGATCTCGGTCAGCGGGCTGTGGCCGATCAGCGAATAGCGATGCTGAATCTCCTCGACAACTGCCTGCGGCACCGGCCGCCCGCTCACGACGTTGCGCAGATATTCGGGAATCTGCTCGACCGTCTCCGGAGTGCCGTGCGCCAGTAGCAGCACTGCCTGTTTAGCCACGCGCGGCCCCTCTCGAGTGCGGAACTCGCGCACCATCCTCACCACGGCCTGCACATTCTCTACCGGCGTTTCGGGCACAATCCCGTGGCCAAGATTGAAGATGTGGCCCGGCCGTCCGTTGGCGGCGCGCAGAATCTCCTTCACGCGCTGCTCCAGCACTTCAAGCGGAGCAAACAACGTAATCGGGTCGAGGTTTCCTTGCACCGCGTGCCCGTGACCCACAGCGCGCCAGCCTTCGTCGAGCGGCTGCCGCCAGTCCAGGCCGATCACGTCGGCACCGGTCGGCGCCATCTGCTTCGAGCAGTCCCGCGGTCTCGACGCCGAAGTAAATCACCGGCACGCCCATCGCCTGCACCGCGCGCACCAGCCGCTTTGATGCCTCGAAAGCATACTCGCGATAGTCGCTGAGCGACAGCGAGCCAACCCAGCTATCGAATATCTGAATCACGTCAGCGCCGGCCTGCACCTGCAGGCTGGCAATACTCGGTCAAACACGGCGACCAGCTTGTCCAAAAGGCTGCGCCATGCAAGGGGATCGCGGTACATCATCTTCTTTGTCTCGATGTAATTCCGCGACCCGCCGCCCTCGATCATGTAGCTGGCCAGCGTGTAGGGCGCGCCGCAAAAACCGATGATGCCCAGCCGGTCGCGAAAATGCGCGGCCACTTTTTCAATCGCCCGCGCCACATAGGCCAGATCGTCCGCGCGATCTGTCCGCAGGGCGCGCACGTCTTCCGCCGTGCGCAGCGGACGATGCACCACCGGCCCCTCGCCCGCCTGAAACTCGAAATCCAGTCCCATGGGCTCGAGAGGCAACAGCAGATCGGCAAAGATAATCGCCGCGTCCACGCCCAGTTTCTCGGCGGCGGTAATCGTCACCTCGGCGGCCAGCTCTGGCGGTCTTTGCAAATCTCCACCAGCGTGTGGTGCTTGCGCACGTCGCGGTATTCCTGCATGTAGCGGCCGGCCTGCCGCAAAAACCAAACCGGCGTGCGATCCACCGGCTTGCGCAGGCAGGCGCGCACAAAGCGGCTGCCGTCGAGGATCGGAGCCGCCAGATTCGATCCCAAATTCATCGTGTCCATATAGGTTCTTATTCTACCGGGATAGGTTCTTATTTTACCGGGCGGCCACGGGCGCAAAGCAGTGCTTGCCACCGCCCCATTTCACTTTCGCCGCGTCGAAATTCAGGGCGCACAACACTCTCGCCATTTGTTCCCATGCTGTTATACGATTTCAATCGTTATGAGAAATCCGCTAAAGATCGTCGCTATCGCCGGGCTTGCTCTTGGCGGTGCGCTTGGCATGGTCGGGACGATGGTGACGGCGCAAAATGTGCGTGCTGTCTCGTGGGCAATTGACGGCACCGCCCTGGTAGTCGCCGCCTCCCTGCTGGCTCTGATCTACTTCCGCAAAGGGAACGACTGCGTCGCTGGCGGTTTTCTCGTCTATGCCATTGGCGAGGCTGTGATGCTCGGCGGAACTGCCGCTTCGCTTGAAGCCAGCGTTCCCTCCTTCGCCGCCGGCACAGCTTTGTGGGCCGCTGGCCTGCTGCTCGTCAGCACGCCGAAAACCTTCCTCATCTGGACGCGCATCGCAGGCTTTATTGGCGCTCTGCTTTTCGCCATTACCTCATTGAGAATCTTCTGGGGAGAACAAATCCTGCCGATATCCAAGCCATTGCCTTACATGGCGTATCCGTTTCTCGTTCTCACATTTATTGGCTGGATCTGGACCTTGCTCAAGCAAGCGGACTGAAAGCGCAGGAGCAATGGATCGCGTCGGCCTCGGCCCCTAATCACAAATTCCTTACTTGATTGCCACTACCATCGAGTCCGGCCCCACCAAGTGCTCCTTGCGCGTCTCTTTGAATCCGGCTTCGCGCATCCATCCCTGGCAATCGGCTCCGGTGTAGTCGAAGCCGCCGTAGGTTTCAATCATCATGTGCAGGCTCATCATGAGGCCGAAAGCGTTTTTCGAGCGGTCGTCGTCGATCATTGCGTCGTACACGAGCAGCGCGCCGCCCTTGGGAAGAGCGTCGTATGCTTTTGCGATTAGCATGCGCTTTTGCTCAAGATCCCAGTCGTGCAGAATGTGTCCCATCATGATCACATCTGCCGTCGGCAACGCTTCGGTGAAGAAGCTCCCCGGCTGGAAACGGAGCCGCGAGGATAATCCGTGAGCTTCAACATATTCCTCGAAGATCGGACCCACCTCCGGCAAATCGAAGCCGACGCCGTGAAGGTGCTGGTTTTTCAAAAGCACTTGCGTCAGCAGATCGCCCTGTGCCGGCCCGCTATCGACAACGGTTTTGTACTGCGCCCAGGGAAACTTAGCCGCGATGGCCAGGTTCGCGCCACGGCTCACGCCGGTCATTGCCTTCAGAAACTCTTTGAGCCGCGCCGGATCGGCGTAGAGGGTTTCGAAAACAGGCGCGCCTCCGACTCGCAATTCGTTTTGCGGCAAGCCCGTGCGCAGTCCTTCCGTCAGATGGTCCCAATGGCCATAGGACCGGTGGTTGCACATCTCAGAATTCCGCCAATGTAGGATGGCTTTTGCTTGTCCAGGAACAATTCCGTGTCCCGCGTGTTGGAGTACTCTCCGTCACGCCGCTCGAGAAATCCCAGCGCCACCAACGCGTCAAGAAAATCGCGCGATGACCGCGAATGCAGCCCCAAACGGCCTGCCAACTCTTCCAAGCTTCCAGGACGCTTCGCCAGCTCGGTAAACACGCCCATTTCGACCGCACTCAAAAGCGTCTTTGAGGCCCAGAAGCCAAAGCCAATTTGCATGATGTGTTCCGGTGTCGGCTGGTCGCCCACAGTTGACCTCCTCTTACATTTCAATTTGCGGTTCAGATTTTGCGGTTCGGATTTCGAGGAAACGGATGAATCCGAATTAGTGGACCTGCGCTGCTCGCGGATTTGGGGGATGCCGACAATATACCGAACATCCCGATGCACTGTCGTCAAAAACTTTAGTTTGCCTCCGCAACGTAAGCCGTCACTCCGTCGCGTGCAACGTTCAGCGAACACTGTGATGAATTGCGACAGCCTTCAGCATCGCCTCGAGCGATGAAAAACATTGCACGCCATCGGTCCAGATCCGCGGTGCCTACTACCCTGCTCCCGACGCCGCGGGCGCAGGAACGACGCCCAATCGACGCGCCTTTCAGGAGATCAAAAAGGTTTAATTGTCGTAGCGGTTTGGAGCTTTTGCGCCCCTCTTCTGCATCGGACGGGTGATGGTATGGCCCATTCGATTGCGCTCTATCGGTAACTTAGGTAATACCGTACCCTGCTGAAGAGGCTCACGTATGGCGAAAAAAATACGAGTCGGCATCGCACTGTTCAGTGCGCTCGTAGCCTTCTTGCGCCCGTTTTGGCCTCCGTTTATCTCGCCTGGTGGGAGAGCTACACGACGGAAAAGACGCTCAGCCTCAACAACGCTCAGGAGGTGCTGCGTCGCGTCGAAGAGACCCAAAGGCAATTCAAGCAAGACGCGCAGAAACTGACGCAAGCTGACCTGCCGCCCTGCTCGGCGCAGGACATCAGGCTCATGCGGCAAGTAGATTTCGGATCCAGCTATATGAAGGCGATCGGCCGTGTCACGCACGACACTCTGTTATGCACTTCGCAGGGAGCCACGAATTTCATTGCACTGGGCAAGCCAGATCTGGTCACCGGGCACGGTGTCTCGGAATACTTCAAAAGAAATCTGGGGGGCCAACCTTCGCATCCGCTGGACGTGGTCGCGATCGGCGGATTTGCGATGATCGTTGACCCGAACTTGTCTCTTGACGTTTCGACTGAAGGCACGGATGTCGAGCTCGCCGTATTTGTTCCATCTACACCCAATCACGATCTTGTGGCCGTTCAGGGCCAGAACTTCCCTACCGATTGGTTCGACCCCATTGATCAAGGATCCGATTCGACTATTCTGGATAGCGGCTACCTGGTTTCCCGGGTGCGCTCCGCGCAGTGGGATCTCGCTGTTGTGGTGGCATCGCCGCAACGCTACATCTTCCAACGCATTGCCCACTTCGCGCTCCTCCTTATCCCCATCGGCGTGCTCTGCGGGGCGGTCTTCTCGCTGATGGCCAGCCTGCTTGCGCGCATGCACTCCTCGTTCCCCACCATGCTTCGCCGCGCCCTCAAGGACGGAAGTCTGTTTGTGCTTTATCAGCCGGTTGTGGAGCTGGCGACGCGGCGCGTGGTGGGCGCGGAAGCGCTGCTGCGTTGGAAGAGCAGCTACGCCGACATGCGGCCCGATTATTTCATTCCCCAGGCGGAACAGTGCGGCATGATCCAACTCATTACGGCGGAGGTCCTCGCGATGGTGGCGCGCGATCTGCCACAGTTCCTGAAGATCGATCCTCACTTCTGTGTCGCCGTGAACTTTTCCGCAGCCGACCTATGCGACATCCGCACCATTGATGCCATGGACGAGTTCCTGCGCGTTTCCGGAGCACGTCCCGAGAACGTCGAGATCGAAGCCACGGAGCGCGCCTTCCTGCAGGGCCCCGAGACCGCGGAGCTAATCAATTCTCTGCGCGCCAAGGGATTCAGCGTAGCCATCGACGACTTCGGCACCGGCTACTCGAGCCTTTCCTGCCTGCAATCTCTCTCGCTCGACACGCTGAAGATCGATCGCGCCTTTGTGGAAACCATCAATACCGACGGCGCTACTAGCCAGGTGGTGCTGCATATCATCGAAATGGCCCACTCGCTGCACCTCGAAATGGTTGCTGAGGGCGTAGAGACGGAACCGCAGGCGCAGTACCTTCTGAAGCGCGGGGTTCGGTATGCTCAGGGATGGCACTTCGGCAGGCCTATGGGCATTGCCCCTCTCTGCGAGCAAATCAGTGTTACATCGGCCTATCAAGATGTGGTCCGCGCCTGATTTCTGGGCCTGCTGATCGATCGAATGCGGCGACTAACGGCCTTTCTTTTCAAAATCTTGCCAAAATCCGACCTGAATAGGCTCTAGTACTGGCTTGCCCGCGTATGCATTCGCGTACCTCGGCGGGTAACCGCGCCCGGCGTTCGACGCGGCTTGATTCCGGGTAAACTAGAAGCATGGCGGAGATTCAGCGCAGAAAAACCCCAACTGTAAAAATCGGCCACGTGCGCGTCGGCTGGGAAGTTCCGGTCGTCGTGCAGTCGATGACCAACACCGACACAGCCGACGTCGCAATCGCACCATTGAACAGGTTGCGGCGCTGGCCCTTGCCGGCTCTGAGCTCGTTCGCGTCACGGTGAACAACGAAGACGCTGCGGCCGCCGTTCCGCACATCGTTGAAGGTCTCGAGAAGCGCGGCCTGCGCGTGCCGATCGTCGGCGATTTTCACTACAACGGCCACATCCTGCTCAAGAAATATCCCGCCACGGCGCGCGCGCTGGCCAAGTACCGCATCAATCCCGGCAACGTTTCGATCGGCCGCAAAGACGACGACAACTTCCGCACCATGGTGGAGTGCGCGGTCGAGAATCACAAGCCGGTGCGCATCGGCGTCAACTGGGGCTCGCTCGATCAGTCGCTGCTGACGCGCATGATGGACGAGAACAGCAAGCAGGCCTGAGCCGCTGCCCGCGCGCGACGTGATGATCGAGGCCATGATCGCGAGCGCGCTCGATTCTGCCGCGGCCGCCGAGCGCTACGGCCTGGGCCACGACATGATCATTCTCTCGGCCAAGGTGAGCGGCGTGCGCGATCTGCTCGATGTTTACACGAAGCTCTGGCCGCGCGCTGCGACTATCCGCTGCACCTCGGACTGACTGAAGCCGGCATGGGCTCGAAGGGGCTGATCGCCTCCACTGCTGGACTCGCGCCGCTGCTGCTCGCGGGCATCGGCGACACGATTCGCGTGAGCCTGACGCCCAAGCCCAACGGCGACCGCACGGAAGAAGTGCAGGCCGCGCAGCAGATTCTGCAGTCGCTCTCGATCCGCAGCTTCATGCCGCAGGTGACGAGTTGCCCCGGCTGCGGCCGCACGACGAGCACCTATTTCCAGGAGCTCGCCGAGCAGATTCAGAGCTACCTGCGCACCTCCATGCCCGAATGGCGCAAGAAGTATCCCGGCGTCGAAGAGCTGAAGCTCGCCGTGATGGGCTGCGTCGTCAACGGCCCCGGCGAATCGAAGCACGCCAACCTCGGCATCAGCCTGCCGGGCACATTCGAGGATCCCGTTGCGCCGGTCTACGTCGACGGCAAGCTTTCGACTACGCTGCGCGGCGATACCATCGTCGCCGAGTTCAAGCAGATCCTCGACCACTACGTGGAGAGCCACTACGGGCAGGCGCGCGAAGCGCGGCGAACTCGTCGGCACGCGCTAAGCACTGCACTTCACGAGCTCTTGCAGCACTATCGCCATCACATCCTTTCCCTGCCCCTATCGCGCTACGCTGTCAACAATTCTCCTCGGAGATTTGCGATGCGGTTCAAGCTCTCCCGCCTGTCTGGCGGTGATCCCCATTTGCGCGCCGGCGCTCGCGTTTGCCGCCAAACCCAAGCCGTGCGTCCCCGCCGACCAGGCGACGCAAATGCTCAACAAAGACATTTGCGTTTCCGCGCATATCTATGATGTGGTGCAACTTCCAGATGGCACGCGGTTCCTCGACGTCTGCTCGCCGCAAACCACGGACGAGCAATGCCGCTTCACCGTTGTCAGCTTTCAGGAAGACCGCGCCGATGTCGGCGAGCTGAAGAAATATCGCGACACCGACGTGCAAATTCGCGGCATCGTGCAGCCCATGCACGGCCGGGCCGGCATGGTCCTTAGCCATGCCCGCCAGTTCTATGGCGGTCCACCGAAGTTCAGGCCCAATCCCCTGCTCGCTCGCGGCTTCAACGCCGAGCAGGAACGGCCGCCGGTGAACGATCCCAACCTGCGCGGCCAGGGCGGCCGCCGCGCGTTTATGAACACCACGATCAGGAGACGTTGCCGGGGAAATAGCGGAGCGCCAGCCTTTTGCACCGATTGTGGTGCGGTCTTTCGCCTTGGCTCGACGGCTTTGCAGGGCAATTATTCGGCTATACCATTGATTCACCTGATGTTATGGATCTCGACCTATATTGATACCCTACCGGGGTATAGGTAGTACGTTTTTCTTTAATTAATTTCAGTGGGTGAGTGCGGGAGGGGTATAAACCGGTGCGGACCGGAGGCATGCCTGACGTTCCGGTTCTGGCTGCACATAGCTGGATTGTGCGCCAAAGCAGCGGAATAATCGGCAACGGGCGGCGAACTAATTCTCCCGCGGGCTTGTGAGGCGAGCATCGCTGACGAAAAGCAACCGCAGATCCTTCGACTCCGTTGGGAGCAAAGGACGCTCCCAACCTCGCTCAGGATGACAAGCTTCTTTGTGTTGCGGTTGGCCTGAGTGTCGATACGGCCTATGAAGAAATGAGAATTTAAGCGCAACAACACACAATCAATGAGAAGGCCCGAGCCTGAAGGCCAGGACCACCGACTCCATCCTTCAGGGGCCTGAAGGCCCCTCCTCCCTCCACCGACTAGGGTGCCTGGGCTTCGTAGTATGGCGGGGCGAAGCGCGCGCCGTACCAGAGGATGCAGCAGGCGATGACGAGCGAAACCAGGGTCGCGCCGAGGCCGATGCTCAGGGTTGAGTGGTCGCTGATGGCGCCGATGATCTGCGGCGAGAAGGTGTCGCCGAAGGCGTGGATGCAGAAGAGATTGATGGAGATTGCCGTGGCGCGTACGGCTCCCTCGACCGAGTTGACGATGGCGGCATTGAGCGGGCCAGTATTCAAAAAGATGAAGAACTCGGCGCAAAAGAGCGCGGGAATGGTGGTTGAGTGGGGTCCGAAGAAAACCAGAGCGCCGAAGGGGATGGTGAGAACGACGCTCCAGAACGAAACCAGGTAGAGGGCGCGGTGGTTGGTGCGCTGCCAGCGGTGCGCGATCCAACCGCCGGTAATGGTGCCGCCAATGCCGTCGATGACGGTAATGGCGCCGACCACGAGGCTGGCATTGGCCACGGAGAGGCCGTTGACGCGGTGCAGAAACGTGGGCACCCAGGCGGAGATTCCACCCAGCGCGAAGGTGATGGCGGCCAGGCTAAAGGTCGAGGCGAGGAAGGCCGGGTTCATGAGGATTTTGCGGCGCTCCCAGATGAAGTTGAGCAGCGCTTTCGGAGATACATCTCTAGAATGAGTCTGAGCTGGCGTTCTGGCCTGCTTCTCGCGATGGTCCTTCGCGCCGCGTTCCGGCTCGCGGCCCCACACGCCGTAGAGCCCGGCGATGATCAGGCCGGGGATGGCGCAGAGGAGAAAGGGCCGACGCCATCCCCACAGGCTGCCCAGTTCCCCGCCCGCAAGATAGCCGAATGCCGCGCCTACGGGAATGGCCAGATAGAAGATGGAGAGGATGCGGTTGCGGTCGCGCTCCGGATAGAAATCTGCGAGCACGGCGGGGGCGTAGATGCCGAAGGTGGCCTCGCCTACGCCAACCAGCGCGCGCCAGGTGTAGAGGCTCAAGTAGGTGTGCACAAAGGCAGTACCGAGCGTGGCCAGGCTCCAGAGAATCGCGCCGGTGATGATGAGCGGCTTGCGGCGAAACCAGTCGCCCAGCCAACCGCTGAGCGGCGCACAGATCATGTAGGTGAGGAAGAATGCTGTGGTGAGCGCGCCCATTTGCTGGTCGGTTGCGCTGAACTCTTTCTGGACGAGTGGCTGCGCACCGGGGAGGATGTAGCGATCGAGGTAATTGAGCAGATTGAGCGCGATCAGCAGCAGAAATGTTCCCAGAGCGGGATTCATGCGGGGGCGCAGCGATTGGAGAGAAGTTGGCAAGGGTCTGAAGTCCGGTTGAGAGCTTCGCGAAGTCCAAGGAATACCACAGAAACAGGGACCGAGGGAACAAGGGACCAGGGGAACAAGAAAACAGTGAGCGAGGGAGCGACGGGGCTCTGAGGGCCGGGAGGTCCTCAGTACAGCCGGCCGGGAGGCCGGCGCTACAAATGCGGGGCCAGCAGCGGAACTTGCGCTGAAGTAGGTTTCTTCAAAAACTACGGCCGCGGCCAGCGCGCTTCTACGGTGGTGCCGATGCCGCCGCGGGGGCGGAACTCGCCTTTTACTACGGCCCACACGGGATCGCAGGCCTTCACGATATCTTCCAGAACCTGGTTGACGATATTTTCCTGAAAAATGCCTAGGTTGCGGTAGCTGAAGAGATATTCTTTGAGCGATTTCAGTTCGAGGCAGCGCTCTCTGCGGCATGTAGCGGATGGTGAGCACGCCGAAGTCGGGCAGGCCGGTTTTCGGGCAAACGGAAGTCAGCTCCGGATCGTCGATCTGAATCTCGTAACCGGGAAACTGATTTTGCCAGGTCTCGATGGGGGGAAAGTCGAAGTCCAGGCCGGCTTTTGCGTGCTCGTCGGTGTAGCGGGGAGCGGTCATGGGATTATTTTAGTTCTCTTATCCTATGAATTCGTACTTTTGGCTTTGGTAGGTTCCCACGCCGTTCGCCAGACAACGGCGAATGGACGGGGCACGGGAGGCTCTTCTTCAATCGATCAGAGGCCTGGCTCCGCTAGCTCCGCTGACCCCGCTAACTCCGCCGCCATCTTTTGTCTGAATCCTAACTTCAACGATTCGAGTCTTATATACTGACTTTGGTTAATTGCATGGCTGAAGCAAGAACGCAAATGAACCGCCGCTGGCTTTGGATCGGTGCGGCAGTCGTCCTGATTGCCGTATTTTTCTTGGCGCGGTATCTTTCTGCGAGATCGGTTGCCGGTGCGCGTGGCGCAGGTGGAGCAGCCACGATGCTGCAAAACACCGTGAGCAACAACGGGCGCGTGGAGCCGGTTGCCCCTTATCAGTTCTACAGCCCGCTCGCCACCACGGTGAAAGCCGTGTATGCGCAGGAAGGCGACCAGGTGCATAGCGGCAAACTGATGGTCTGACATTCGATGACGTGGCGGCCCGCGCACAAGTGGCGAGCGCTGAGAGCGCGCGTGAAAGTCGGCGCAGGCAAATCTGGACGCGGCTCGCACAACGGCACCCAGGCCGAACGGCAGGCATCCGCCGCAGAGGTCGAGCAGGATCGCCTGGCGCGCGATCAGGCGCAGCACGATCTGGATGCGCTGACCAAGCTGGCCGCGACCGGCGCCGCTTCGCCCGGCGAAGTAGCGTCGGCGCGAGAGCGCCTGGCAACCGCGCAGGCCAGCCTGAATGCGGCGCAACAAAACGGCAACATCGTTTCTCAACCGCAGGAGATTGCCCGCGCCCAGGCAGCGCTGGGCGACGCGGAAGCAGCATTGGCCGCCGCGCAGCATGTCGAGGCGCAAACTTCAATCTATGCGCCCAGTGACGGGAACGATCTACACCATGGACGCTGCGCCTTCAGAGTACGCCGAAGCCGGCAAGCTGCTGCTAGAGATGGCGGACCTGCGCCACGAGCGCGTGCGCGGCTACTTTGACGAGCCTGATCTGGGCCGGCTGGCAACGGGAGAAGCAGTCGTGATTCGCTGGGATGCGAAACCGGGCCGCGAATGGCACGGGCACATTATCCGGCTTCCGTGCAGCCGTGGTCACTACACCACGCGCAACGTGGGCGAGGTGCTGATCGATTTCGATGGGCGCGACGACGGCCTGCTGCCCGACACCAATGTCACGGTCACGGTAACAATTTCAAGCAAGCCGAATGCTCTGAGCATGCCGCGCGAAGCGCTGCACGAACAGGACGGAAAATACTTTGTCTTCAAGGTCGTGGGTGACGAGTTGAAGCGAGTTGCGGTCACCATTGGACCTCGAACCGTAACCCAGGTGCCGATTCTCTCAGGCCTCGAGGACGGCGACATGGTCGCCATCGGAACAACCAACGGGCAGCCCTTGCAGGAGGGCGTGCCGATCAAGGAAGTCAGGTGATGCAAGGAAGCCCGGTGAAAGAGATTTCAAAAGCAGTTGCGCTATTTTTGGCGAGCGTGGCGACCTAGCGATTGCCGGGGCGCTGTTGCTTCCGCGCAAATTTCCGCGGCGACGCTTACGCAGGCAAACACTTATCTGCAGAATGGGCAGGCCGACAAGCGCTCGCGCTGCTTACGCCGCTGCCCGCAACCGGCGCCGGCGCGGACGCAGGCGCAGAACCTATTGTGCCGGGTGCGGTTCGAGTTGCAAGCAGTGGAACCAGGCGTGCGGCGAGTGCCAGCAGGCAGTCAATCTGAACAGCAAGAACTCGGACTATCTCATGTGGCTGGGGCGGGCATTGGGCCAGCAGGCCAGCCACGCATCGTTTCTCTCAGCCTATGGCGATGCAAAAAAATCGCTCGCGGAGATGCAGACCGCGGTGCAACTGAATCCGCAGAATGGGCCGGCGCTCTCTGACTTGGGCGATTATTATGCGCAGGCGCCGAGCATCGCGGGCGGTGGGACGAGCAAAGCGCAGCAGTTGCCTCGCAGCTCGACAAGGTGGACGCAGCGAGAGCAGCGCAATTGCGGGGCGACATCGCCGTGGCGGCAAGGATTACACCACGGCAGAAACCGCAATACAAACAGGCGGCGACGACGAGTCCAAATCCGGCTGACGATTGGACGGTCTTGGCGAATTTTTATCGTGGCCGCCAGCGCTGGTCCGATCTGGATGCGGCGATTCAGAATTGCGTGAGCGCCGCGGCGGCGACAAGCACCCGGGCGTCGGACTGTATGACGGCGCAGGCGTGCTGATCGCGGCCAAGCGCAATCCGCAACTTGCCGCGCAGATGCTGGAGAATTATCTGGCGAGCTCGTCGAAAAGCGAGGAGGCGCCCGCATTTATCGCACATTCGCCGTTCGGGCCTCAAGCAACAACTCGGCGATGCTGCTGGAGCACAGCAGGAGTTTGCCGCGGCTACGGCGATGGCGCGCGAATTTAACCCGGCGCAGGATTGAAAAGCATAGGATTGCGAAGATGATGGCAGCATCGACTGTGAGACGCTTTCGAAAGACGAGCCCTGATCATGGCGAAACGAGCACTGTGGTTTCCGCCCTTTTCCGCCGCGGCGGACAACGGACGGGGCACCGCGCTTGGCGCCTTGGTCGGCGCGGTTTTTGCTGCGTCTGCACGGGACGCCAGCGCAGGTCTCGCTGACCACCGTGGTGGACCTGGCGCAGAAGAACAGCGCAGCGGTGCGGCTGGCGCAGGCCGACGTGCAAAAGGCAACGGCGCAACTGGCGCAAAGCAGCGATGCTTTCATTCCGTCGCTCTCGTTTGGCTCGGGCCTCCGGCGTTTCCTGAAGTTGGTTTTACCGGCTCCCTGCCGACCATTTGGGACGGCACTATGCAGTCGCTGGTTTTCAGCCTGCCGCAGATCCAGTACATCCAGGCGGCGCGCGCGGGGTGCAGTCGGCGCAACTCGCGCTGAAGGATGCACGGAGCAGGTTGCTCTCGACGCTTCGACGGCACTATATCGAGCTCGACACGGTGAACCGGGAGCTCGAAGCCGCACGCGAGCAGGAACAGATGCGGCACGGCTGGTCACATCGAGCAGCAGCGAACGGACGCCGGCGTCGATCCGCTGAGCAGCCTGTTTCAGGCGCAACTGACTGCGGCGCAACTCAAGCTAGCCGGTTGCATCTGGAAACGCGCGCCGCAACGCTGGCCAAGCAGCTTGCCACGCTGACTGGATTGCCCGCTGGATCGATTACTCCCGATCACGTCGAGCATTCCCGAAGTTCCGCCGGTCACGGGAGATGACCCATTTCGACGCCTGCCCTGGTCGCCAGCAATGCGGAAGCCAAATCGAAATTGCTGGTTTCAAAAGGCGACCGGGAGCATTTATGGCTGCTGCCCGGAAGTTGCCTTTGGCGCCCATATACAACCGCAACACCACGCTGCTGAACAGCATCAACGACTACTACAGACAACCATTTCCCGCTAACAACTTCAGCACAGGATTCTCGATCAAAGTTCACCTGTTCGACATGGGCCTGCACGCCAAGTGCGAGAGAGTCGGCCGCCGAAGCCCTTCGCGCGAAGGTCGAGGCCGAGCAGGCGCAGCAGCAGAACGACATTCTGATCAGCCAACTGACCGCGACCTTGCGCGAACTGGATGCGCAGGCTGAATTGCCAGCCTGCAGCAGCAGATTGCCGCGGAGAGTTGAAGAGCGTTCTGGCCCAGCTAGAATTGGGAAATGGGCAGACCGGCACGGGCCCGGCGCGCCGCCGCAGCTTTCACCCACGGCCGAGCAACAGGCGCGCATCGATGAGCGCCAGAATTATCTCGATGCCCTCGATTCGGGCTGACCTGAGCAAGGCGCGCTTAATCTGCTGCGGGCGCTCGGCCACATGCAGGACTGGCTCGATGAGCTGAAGAAGCCATAGTAGGGCGAAGCCTGCAGCCTCGAGCTCTTCACGTCGAATTTCCTGTGTGGCCAGGAAACTCACTTGCCCACCTTACGCCTGCCGACAGCAGCTATTGCTACCGTTCGATCGGGATACTACGGGAGTTGACGCGCAAGCCCTCATGGAATGACCTGGCGGCGCGAGATCCCCCAGTTGACCAGAGGCTGCGGCCGCAGTCGTTGGCGTAGATCAGGCTTTTCGAGTCGCTTTCCCAGGACGGCTCGATCTGATTGCATGGCAGATCGGCCACGCGGCGCGTTGCGCCCGTCTCCTGATCGCGGATCCAAAGATTCCACGCGCCGTGGTCCAGATGGCTATAGGCCATCCAGCGCCCATCTGGAGACAACGCAGGAAAGCGAGACTCTCCGAGATCGAGCCGCGTGTTGGAGTGGCCACGGTCGGTCAGATAAATCTGCGGCGGTTTTCCGTTCTCGACGCCGGAAACCGCATACTCACTCCGCGAAGCGAACGCTGCTTCGTAAACATTTATTGAAGGAGGAGTGAGTGCGACCTGGTTCGAACTACCGGACTGGAGGGAAGGCTGCACCATGAGCCTTCCCCTTCCGTGATCGTCGCGCACAAATGCAAGGTCTTGGCCGTCGATCGAGAGCATCGGATTTCGCCCAGTGTCGGCGATGGTTTTCGCTGGATCCTGCAGGTCGACAATTTCGGAGTTCTGGCTGCGCGCTTTCTCGACGAGTAGTTGCCGCGGGCTGGCAGCGAACGAAAGATCATCTCCGGGGGAGGAATCGAACCACGTCGAATTTCCGTCAGCGACCAGGCGATAACCTTCAAACGCGGTCGAGTTATAGCGTGTGGCGGTCGCAATATAGCGTAGAGCGTCGCCATTAACGACCGGATCGCTATCAAACAAAGACGGGGTTTTGAGCGCAACCCGATAAACATATTCCTGGCGGACTGCCCGTTGCAGACGATATGTCGATTGCATACTGAACAGCATTGCCAAGGTCATCGCGCCCGCCCAGGCGTAGTGTGTCCAATCCCATTCTTTGTCCCGATCGCGACCTGACCAAAGCAGGGCATAAGTTCCAAGCAGAACGGCGAGCATGAGAAGAAGTCGCGGGACATAGAGCAGGATCGCCGGTCCCATCGGGTGGCTTGGAGCGGGCATGGAAATTCCAATGCCCAGGTAAGCAATCAGGAGTGCGATCAGCCAAGCGACGGCGCCGCGATCGATCAGCAGCGCGCCAAGCACACATACTGGAAATATCATCAGCACGAAGTCGTAACCGGCAGGAATTGTTGAGATCGCAAGGGAGGCCGTCAGCAATCCCGCCCACTCGAGAACGATCCGTCGCGGCGTCTGGTCCTTCCTGCGAATTAACAAGATCGCGGGGGCTAACAGCAGCGCCGGCAAGGCCGGCTGTAACAGGGAATAAGTGAAAATCGAGTTATGCCACGGATGCGGATTCCACTCTGGTTCGCGAAGCAGCAGATAGTGCAGGAGACTCGAAATGGATGCAGCGGAGGTTACATATGGTGACAGGCCTTCGCCACGCAGCGTCCAGGGCAGAACTTCATGCAGATAGGTGCGATGAACGTTCCAGCCGAAGACGGCGATTGATATGGCGAGTGTTGCGATGCCGGTGACCAGCGCCGATGCAAGAGCGCGCCAGTTTCTTCGCTGCAGAAACCACGCCAGGAAAAGTATGGGAAATATCTTGCAGGCTGCCGCGATCGCAATGAGCGCGCCCGATACAAGATAGAGCTCCCTCAAGTAAGCCAAGCATGCAGCGGCGATCAATAGCAGTAGAAATATGTAGTACTGCCCGAGGAACAGATTCCGGTGCAGTGGAAAACTGAGCGCGCAGACGAGAGCAATACGCTGATACGACAATCCGGTTATCGCGCGCAATAACCAACAGAGCGGAACGAGCAGGGCCAGATTCACCAGCATCCACACGTGCTTGGCGGCGAGTGCTGGAAGCTCGCTGATAGGCCACATGAGCAGAGTGGAAAATGGGGTAATCGGGATCATCCCGATTAAGGGATTGTCGATCGAACGATGGTCTTTCTCTCTTTGGAGCCACACCCATTCATAGATTCGGTCGGTATCGTAGCCTTCGTGAACCAAACGCGCTGTTAGATAGTAGTTGGGAAAATCCGTATTGAGCTTGGACCAGGCACGCGGCCAAGAGTGCATGCCAAGATATGCAATCGCGAGCAGTAGAGTGAAGCGTTCGATCCACGAGATGGCGCGTCGATCTCGCAGAATGTCCATGCTGCATGGTAGCCAGCGAAGTCTATGGGAATTGTCATTGCTTTGTTATTCGACGATCAGCGGCTTGTCGGTGGAGTGTCTCAAATTTCCCGTGTTGCTTAAGTTCCTGCCACACGATCAAAAAGTCAAGATGTGGGCACGCGGCCGTCGCGGCCGAATGGGCCGGGCAAACCGGGCGTCCCTGCGTGCGCCGTGCCCTTGGCCACATGCGGGTTCATCGTAACGAACTCCATTCCGAGCTAAGGAACCTTGCGACCAACCCCCGCATCTTGTTTGTCGCGGCGAGGTCCTGCGAGAAACGCGCTGATTGCAATAGGTTTATGCGCTTCAAGCGAGGCTGGAGGCCGGTCAAAATCAATTGCCTTTGAAGAGCGGGAAATCCGTCTAAATTTCTATCTGAATGATAGAATTGAAGAGATGCCCATGCCACTGAAAACAATCTTCCTCAACCCTCCTTCCTTTAAGAACTTCGACGGCGGCGCCAGCTCGCGCTGGCCAGCGACTCGCGAGATCGAGTCCTACTGGTACCCGGTCTGGCTCACTTATCCGGCCGGCTTGCTTGAGGGTTCGCGCGTGCTCGACGCGCCGCCCCACCACGTCTCTGCCGAGGAAACCATCGAGATTTGCAAGGACTACGAGTTCCTGGTGCTCTTCACTTCGACCGTGGGATGGGAGGGCGACCAGCGCCTTGCCGAGGCTATCAAGGCGGCCAATCCGTCGATTCGCATTGCCTTCGTTGGCCCGCCGGTGACCACCGACCCCGACCGCGCGCTGAACGAGTGCTCCGCGCTCGACTTCATCTGCCGCCGCGAGTTTGACTATTCCGTCGTCGAGTTTGCGCAAGGCAAGCCGCTTAACGAGATTCTCGGCATCAGCTACAAGAAAGACGGCAAGATCGTCCACAACCCCGACCGCCCGCAGATTGAAGACCTGGATGCGATGCCGTGGGCCACGAAGATCTACAAGCGCGACATGGATGTGACGCGCTACAACGTGCCGTTCCTGCTGCATCCCGTACATCGCGCTCTACTCCACGCGCGGCTGCCCGGCGCAGTGCACCTTCTGCCTGTGGCCGCAGACGCTCTGAGCGGGCACGCGTGGCGCAAGCGCTCCACCGACGATGTTGCCGCCGAGATGAAGTGGGCCAAGGAGAACTTCCCTGAGGTGAAGGAATTCTTCTTCGATGACGACACCTTCAACATCCAGAAGGTGCGCACCATTGAGCTCTGCGAAAAGCTGAAGCCGCTCGGCATTACCTGGAGCTGCACCTCGCGCGTCACCACCGACTACGACACGCTGAAGGCCATGCGCGAAGCCGGTTGCCGTCTGCTCATCGTCGGCTTCGAATCCGGCGATCCGCAGATCCTGAAGAACATCAAGAAGGGCGCAACCGTTGAGCGCGCGCGCGACTTTGCGCGCGACTGCCATTCGACTCGGCCTGACCATTCACGGCGACTTCATTCTCGGCCTGCCCGGCGAGACGAAGGAATCGATCCGCAACACCATCAACTTTGCCAAGATCGCTGGACTGCGAAACCATCCAGGTGTCGATCGCGCACGCCTACCCCGGGCACCGAGTTCTACGAGTACGCCGCGAAGAACGGATTCATCACCAACGAGAAGATGGAAGACGGCGGCGGCCACCAGATGGCGCACATCGAGTATCCTGGCCTGCCCACCGACTACGTGATGGAGATGGTGCACCGCTTCTACGACGAGTACTACTTCCGTCCGAAGGCGGCGTTCCGCGTGGTCTGGAAGGCGATCGTGAATCGCGATCTGCCGCGGCTCTATGTTGAGGCCAAGTCGTTCCTGAAGCTGCGCGCGCAACGCAACAAGATGGTGAAGGAGACGCGCAGCCAGCAGGCCAGCCGCCTGCACCGGCCGGCGCCGGCGCATAGGGACTGCAGTCAATCGAAGTCGAGGGCGGCGCCTTTGCGTCCGCCCTTATTTTCTTTAGGCCTTCTTTAGGCATTTGAGACTGCATCAGATCACTGCGACCGATGGCTCAATCACACCCTCTTGCCGCGCCAATATCTGATCCTGGGACTCGTCTGCTGTCTGCGCGCCGCTGGGCGATAGCTTGCCTTTCGCGTGGCATGACGGACGTGCCGGCCATCTACGCTGGCGCATCCTGGCGCGCTGATCGCCGCCGTCTTCACGCCATGGATCGCTGCTGGGCATTGCGCTGCTGATCGGCTTTTTCGCCAGCTATCTCACGGCGCTCTCCTGGGCCGATCTCACGTTTGTCTTCCGGCCACCGCGTTTGGCAACGTGATCGTCGCGCTGCTTGCGCGCTTCTGGCTGCACGAGGCCATTTCGCTCGAACGCTGGGCCGGCATTGTGCTCATCACGCTCGGCGTCGGATTCGTCGCGCAAGGGCCTTCCCTCACCGAGCGCCCCGCTGCCGAAGCTGGGAATTCGCAGACCAAGTGCCTCCAGACCTGGAGCCTGCGGAACTGGAGCCCATATAGCGAAGCCGAAATGCGATGACGCTCTCCTCACCGCGCGCTTTGCACGCAACCTCAGATCCGTGGTTCGCTGCGGCGATGATTGCCGCTGTCGTGCTCACTTCGACAACTGGCGAAGTGCTCACCGCCGCGGCCATGAAGTCGATCGGCGATCTGGACGTGATTCGCGCGCGCTCGGGTATGAAAGGCGCGATCCGCGCCGTGGTCACCTGCCCGCTGTTTTTCGCCGGAGTTTTCTTTCTGGCTCTGGCCTTCTTCTCGCTGCTCTTTGCGCTGAATCATCTCAACCTGAGCCTTGTCGCGTCCGGCCTCGGCCTCGCTCACGCTTGTGACGAATGCCATCGCCGGCAAGATTTTCCTCAAGGAAAATGTCGACCGGCGGCGCTGGACGCCGCGGTGCTGGTGTGCGTTGGCGTCTATTTGCTGGCGCACTGAAAGCAGCTCGCATCCGGAAGCTGAAAACAACTACCTCGATTGAGTAACGTCCCTTCACGAAGCGCGGGACTTATCGCTACTCCGGAACTGCACTTAGAAATCGCATGAGTCCCCGCGGCTTCAAGTCGGGGTCGAGGAACTTCTGCGGGGTGCGCCGACGGCGGCGCACACTGCCTCCGCCGCCAGATGGCCGCTGCGCGCTGCGCTCTCCATCGTGGAGGGCCAGCCGGTCCGAATCCAGTCACCTGCCAGCACGCAGTTCGGCCACGGCGAAATGGAGCCGGGCCGCGCCGCGTCAATTCCCGGCGGCACGGTGAACGTCGCGCGGACTTCTTTCACCAGCGCAGCTTTTTCCAGCTTCGCCGCGTTGACGGCCGGGAAAAACTCCGCCAGTTCGCGCACGGCCAGATCAATCGCCTCTTCGCGGCTGAGCGCGGCAAACTTGTGCGAAGCGCTCACCACCAGCTCGATGTAACTCCCCTTCGTCCTGCGCGCACGGCTGCAGGCGGCTCTTGTTGTACATCCAGTGAATTTCGCGGTCGAGCAACACGGCGTGTTCGAGATCCGTAATTTCGCGGTCGAACCAGAGATGCACGCTGCAGATGGGCCCGTGCTCTTGCCGTTCGATTTGTGCGGCGAGGGGCTCGACGCCGTCGGCTGGCGGCATCTGCGGCAGCAGATTTCGCCGTCGCCTCAAACGGCAAGCGCCAGCACCAGGTAATCCGCCACCAGCGCGCCCGCACGCGTTGCCAGCGTCCACTGCGACGTCTCCTCATCCCACTCTGCACCTTCCACGCTCAGCGCTGAAGACCACCTCGCCGCCACGTTCGCGCAAGATATTGCTCCGCGCCGGCGTACAGCTCGCTCAACGGCACGGTGCTCATGCCCATCGCTGCCCGCCTCGGCCGAGTTCAGAAACAATTCGCGGATCACCTTCGCCGCATAGGGCAGGGCGATCTCGTCCACATCGGCATTGAGCGCGCTCGCAATCACCAAGCCGCCAGAAACGGTCGATCGCGCCCTGCGTCTGCCCGTTCAGCCGGAGCCATGTCGCCCAGGGTCTCGGCCGACTCCGGCGCGACCGGCCGCATGAACGCACGAAAGGCGCGCGTCAGGGCTATTTTGTCTCCGCGCTGTGAGAGCCTTCGCCGCAAGCAGGCTGGGCAGACCATGCAGCGGAGCCGGCAACCAACTGGGCCGAGCAAGCGAGTCGCTGGCCACCCGGCTCGATCATGGTCATGGTGTGCGTCCAGTGGATTTGATCCGCGACGCCGATGCGCTGGTAAAAACCAATGAGATTGGTGCAGCAGCCGAAGAGCACGTGCTGGCAGTTGTCGATGACCTCATCCACGCCGGGATGCCGATAGGAGCTGGCCCGGCCGCCCAGGTAGCCGCGGCGCTCGACGAGCTTGGACGCGGAGCCCGGCCTCGGCCAGCGCGCAGGCCGCGCTCATGCCGGCCACGCCTCCGCCGACCACGATCACCGATTTTTTTGTGCCTGGCGGCAAATCGTTCCCCTTCCTCTTCGCTCCTCGCGCGCACCTCTCCTATGATCGCCCAAGATGCCGGCCAACGCTGCCGAAGTGGCCGGATGCGCATGCGCGGAGGCCGGCGAAATGAAGAAGATCGTCCTCATTCGTGCGATAAATCTGAGGCTCGTTAAAGCAGCCGCAGGTCCTTCGACTCCGTTTGCCGCAAACTGCGCGGCAAACTCCGCTCAGGATGACAATTTTGTGGACGGAAAATGGCGGGAGAAAAAGTGAGCGGTGCAGGTCTCAAACCTCCTGCGAGCGAATAGCGAGCGGCTGCTGCATGCAATGCATGGTGGGCGGTCAGGGACTCGAACCCCGGACTTCCTGCTTGTAAGGCAGGCGCTCTAACCAACTGAGCTAACCGCCCACTCTGCGCGTGGGATTGCGGCCTTCATTCATGATATCAGCGCGATCGCTCTCCGGAGGCATGAACTGGCGCACATTGATAAACTCAGCCGCGTGGCCGCCTCATCGTGAACGCCGACGATTTCGGGCTGACTTCCGGAGTCAACCGGGCCATCGTCGAGTTGCATCGCTGCGGGCCTGGTAACCAGCACTTCGCTGATGGCGCGCGCCGGCGCGACAGACGAAGCCATCGAGCTGGCGCGCGCAACATCCGATCGCTCGGCGTGGGCTGCCATGTGGTTCTGGTCGATGGCGACCCCGTGCTTCCGCCGGCAAAGATTCCGTCGCTTGTCGATGCGCGGACCGGGCATTTCCCGAATTCCACTCAGCGGCATTCCTGCTGCGGCTTTTTACGGGCCGCATCCGCGCCGACGAGATTGAGGCCGAAGCCGCGGCGCAGATCGCGCATTCTACAGCAACGCGGCGTGCGCCTGACGCACATTGACACCCACAAGCACACGCACATGTTTCCGCGGTGCTTCGTCCCGTGCTGCGCGCGGCCCGCGCTGCGGGATTCGCGCGGTGCGCAATCCTTTTGAGCCGGAATGGGCCGTCCGCGCCACGCCTGGCGCTCCATTGGCGCGCGTGGTACAGGTTGCGGCGCTGCGCCGGCTCGAGCCGCGCTCCCGCAGGATCATCGCAGAGGAGGGATTTATCACGACCGATGGAACCATCGCTATGGCCGGCACCGGCACACTCGACGCGGCAGCGCTGCGTTCCCTGCTCGATCAGCTTCCTGCCGGCACATGGGAACTGGTTACTCATCCCGGCTACAACGACGCGGATCTTGGCGCGCGTGCGCACGCGGCTGCGCGCTTCGCGCGACGTCGAGCGTCTGGCCCTGGCTGCAATCCCGGAGATTCCCGGCATCGAGCTCATTTCGTTTGCCGACCTCGAAACTTCTGCTTCGGCCGCGCCGTCGGCTGAGTCGCTCACTACTGACTGACTGTTTCCTTGCATCTTGCGCTAACCCGCGCGCGTCCATAACCTAGGGTGGTGAGCTTGACGCCCGTGGAAAAGCAACCGCTGATCCTTCGGCTCCTTCCCGGCACGCCGGGACTCTGCTCAGGATGACAAATCCATTGTGATGCGGAATTCTGATTTAGCAAACTAGAATTCCTGCCCAGCAAATTAACAGAAGATAGAACATCAAGAGGCACCATGCGCATCGGGATTACGTGTTATCCGACCTACGGCGGCTCCGGCGTTGTCGCGACGGAGCTGGGCATTGAGCTTGCCGCTCTCGGCCACGAAATCCACTTCATCTCGTATTCGCAGCCATTCCGCCTGAACGGGCGCGACGAGGGGATCTTCTATCACGAGGTTCCCGTCTCCAACTATCCGCTTTTCGAGTTTCCGCCGTACGATCTGGCGCTGGCCTCGCGCATGGCCGAGGTGGCCGAGTATTACGGGCTCGATCTGCTGCATGTGCACTATGCGATTCCGCACTCGGTTTCGGCGCTGCTGGCGCGCCAGATGCTGGCGACGCGCGGCCGCCATCTGCCCTTCGTGACCACGCTGCACGGCACCGACATTACGCTGGTCGGACTCGACCGCAGCTATCTGCCCATCACGCGCTACGCCATCCAGGAAAGCGATGGAGTGACCAGCATCTCCAATTACCTGCGCGAAAAGACTATCGAAGACTTCGACATTACGCGGCCGATTGAGACCATCACGAATTTTGTGAATTGCGATGTGTACAAGCCGATCGAGGACGAGGCGCAGAAGGAAAAGGAGTGCGCGCGCCATCGCTTCGCGGCGCCCGACGAGCCGATCCTGATGCATCTTTCGAACTTCCGTCCCGTGAAGCGCGTATGCGATGTGGTGAAGATGTTTGCGCGCGTGGCGAAGGAGCGCCCGGCGCAACTTGTGCTGATGGGCGACGGGCCAGACCGCTCCTCCGCCGAATGGCTCGCGCACGACCTGGGCATTCAAAGCCGCGTGCATTTCCTGGGCAAGCAGGAGCGCGTGAGCGAACTGCTTGCGCTGGCCGACCTGTTGCTGATGCCGAGCGAGCTGGAGTCGTTTGGCCTGGCGGCGCTTGAAGCCATGGCCTGCAAGGTTCCCACCATTGCCACGCTCGTCGGCGGCGTTCCGGAACTCATCGACGACGGCGTGACCGGACTGCTCTACCCCGTCGGCGATGTGGAGGGTATGGCTGCGGGCGCGCTGAGCCTGCTGAATGATCCGCCGCGACTCGAAGCGATGCGCGAAGCCGCGCGCCAGACTGCGAAGAAGCGCTTCTGCGCGAACCTCGTGGTTCCGCGATATGTGCGCTATTACGAGCAAGTGCTCGCGGGACGAGGCAGGGAAAAATCTAACTAGGCGTAGATCAAGTTGCCGTGGAAGTGAAAATGCTGCTATCCCACCCTAAAGGCAAAATGCGCCTTTAGGATGGGGCAACCAGAGCCCTGGCACCCAGAGGCCTGGAGATTTCACAAAAAACTTCTTGTCAACTACGGAGCGGCGTGGCATATCCTGCTTGCACTGGAGGTCGATTCGATGATCCCGTTCCGCCCATTCTTCCCCGCGCTCGCCGTCGCAGCTCTGGTGGCTGCATCCACCGTGGTTTTTGCACAGCAGGAGTTTGCGCCGCCGCAAGGTAAAGGCCCGGTAGTGGTGGTGGCCAGCGGCCTCTCCGGCATGTCGCATTACGTGCGCGTGTCGCGCGATTTTTCCGCACTCGGCTACGATGTAGTCCTCTTTGACGGCGAGGCCATGGAGCACACGCAGGGTCAGGCGGTGCATGCCGCCATTCTGCAGGCGCAACAGATGCCGCACGCGCTTCCTGGCAAGGTGGTCGTCTTGGGCTTCTCCGCCGGGGGAGGCGAAGCGATGTACTACGCCTCGCAATGGCCGGACCTTGTGGCGGGAATTGTCGTGTGGTTTCCAGCCAATGCATTCATCAAGAACGTGCCCGGTTTTGCCGATCGGCTGCAGGTGCCGGTACTCATGTTTGCCGGAGAGAAAGATCACTTCCGCAATAGTTGTTGCACGGCGGACGGCGCACGCGGCCTCGCAGCCGCTGCCAAGGCGGACGGCAAGCCGTTCGAGCTGTATACCTACGACAAGGCCGACCACGATTTTGTGCGGGACGGCGCGCACTATAACGCCGAAGCCGACACGGACGCGTTCCAGAAGACATCCGAGAAGTTGAAGCAGTGGTTGCCGCCAGCTCAGTGAGGAGCACGAAACTGTGGCCAAGCGTCAACAGAATGCTGACACGCAATTCGGCCACGCCGCAGTGCGGATTTTTGCTCTGAACGAACGTTTGAACCAGATGCTCATCGAGCATATTGATCCCGCCGTCTGGAAAGCGCATCCACCGGGTAAGGTGCGGTCGGTTGCGGCTATCTTTGCGCACATGCACAATGTCCGCTGCAAATGGATCAGACTCTCAGCTCCGCCTGAAAGTTCCGCGGCAACTCAATCGCGCGCATTGCACGCCAACCCAAGTAAGTAGGGAGTTGGCCCAGAGCGCCGCTCGCTGCACGGAGATGCTCGTTGAGGCGCTCACCGAGCGAGAAGGCCGCGTGCAAGAGTTTCTGCGCGACGGCTGGGCTCGGCCATGGCCGGTCGGTCCGGAAATGTTGTGCTACATGATTTCTCACGAAGCTCACCATCGCGGGCAGGTGTGCATGCTTGCGCATCAACTTGGATTTCGACTGCCGAACAATGTGACATCGGAATTGTGGAATTGGGAGAAGCTGTGGAAGGAGCGCGTCACGGGCGCCGCGGGTCCGATTCCCAAGACGAATTAGAAAAGCGTGTGAGGAGGGCACACAGGTCAGAGAAGCATCCCTCAGCGGCTAAAGCCCTTGCTCTATCTGCGGCGTTTACGGCACGAGTGAAGTCGTGCCCTTTCAAAACCGGAGTTTCGCGGCATGGCAAGTTCTCTGAGGGCCAGGAGGCCTCAGTATAGCCGGCCGGGAGGCCGGCGCTACAAAAGCTGCGGCCTCGACTCAGCGTTGGCGGCACTTGGTCGCGGCCGGGAGACCGGCGCTACAAAGTGCGCTTGAACAGCGGCGTCGCAATCAGCAGCGTGGCGATTCCGAAGATGGTGAGGAACGCGAGGTCGCCTCTGATGGCGATCCAGCCGCCGTTTTTGAGTAGGACGGCCTTGAAGCCGTGAATCGCGTAGGTGAAGGGATCGATCACGGACATCGCCTGCATCCACCTGGGGAACGACGCTGTGGGATACATTGCGCCCGAGGGATATAACAGGAGCACATTGAGCACGCCGAACATGGCGCGCGGCACGAGCGGATCGTCGACGCGCACCATGAGCAGAAACATCATGCCGTTGAAGGCGATGGAGCCGGCGATGATGAGGCTCAACATCTGCAGCATCGATCATGGGATGAAAGATAATGCCGAGGCCGGCGATGAGCGACCCGATGACGCCGATCGATATTCCGGCCAGCGTGGCCTTGATTGCGCCGGCGATGTTCAGCCCGAAGACCAGCTCAAGTTTCGTAATCGGCGTGACCAGGTAGCCCTCGTGCACGCCGCGCGCCTTGTCGTCGATGTAGAGCATGCCGCCGCCGATCATCACCGAGATGTACATGGCCAGCGCGATCGTCATCGGCAGAAGATACTTCAGATAATTCACGTACGGGTAAAGCTCGACGACTTCGAGCGCGATGGTTTTCGTCAGGCGATCCTGAATTTGCGGCGCATTCATGGCGTCCACCAGCGACTGCATCTCGCCTTCGAGAGTCGCCGAAGTGAACAGGTCGGAGTTGTCGACGACTAAAGCCGAGCTGGGGCGCGTCCTGCGCGTAGACGCGGCGCGAATAATGCTCGGGGATAATTACCGCGGCGTCGATTTTGCCGGTGCGCACGTCTTCGCGCGCCGCGACTTCATTGGGGTAATCGATGGTGGTGAAGGTCTTGATATTGGCGGCGACGGCATCGAAGGCCTCGCGCACTTTGACCGCCTGCGGTCCGTGATCGTGATCGACGACGGCGACGTGCGTGCCGACGATTTTGCCGCCGAATGCGTTGCCGATGATGATCAACTGCAGGATGGGCATCATCAGCGACATGATCATCAGCGTGGGCGAGCGGAAGAACTTGCGCATTTCGCGCTCGATAATGGCGAACATTCTGTTCATGGCTGCGCTCCGGGGCGCGGCGGCATCATGAATACCGGCTTGACCGTCTCGTCGCGCAATTGCCGGCCCGTGTAGTGGATAAATACGTCGTCGAGCGTTGTGTTTTGCACGCTGAGCGAAGTGAGCGTCTCGCCCAGGCTCTGCGCCAGCTCCACAATCTGCATGGTGGTCTTCGATCCCGACGTAGTGAGCACGCGGTAGAACCCCGCACTTTCCGGTTGCACGCTGGTTACGCCTTCGAGTTTCTTCAGCCGCTCTTCCCAGGCTTCGGCGTCGCGGTCAAAGCGCACTTCGACAACATTCGCGCCGGCCACGCTGTTCTTGAGCTCGACCGGCGTGCCGAGCGCCACCAGATTGCCGTGGTCGACAATCGCGATGCGGTCGCACAGCTTGTCGGCTTCTTCCATGTAGTGCGTGGTGAGCAGCATGGTGAGGTTGCGCGTGGTTTTTAGCTTGTTCAGCATCTCCCACACCGCGATGCGCGAAACCGGATCGAGTCCGGTGGTCGGCTCGTCGAGAAAAAAGATTTTGGGATTGTGCACCAGGCCGCGCGCGATCTCGAGCCGCCGCCGCATGCCGCCGGAAAGGGTTTTGGTTTGCGCGTCGCGCCACTTTACGAGGTCAACGGCCTCAAGCACTTCCTCGATATTTTTCTCGCGCTGGGCGCGCGGAACGCCGTAGAGCTTGGCATAGATCGAGCAGATTTTCTTCGAGGGTGAGGTCCTGGTCGCTGGTGAGCGCCTGCGGAATGACGCCGATCACGCGGCGCACATCGTCAGGATCTTCGACCACGTTGTGCCCGGCGACGATGGCTTTGCCTGAAGTGACGGGAATGAGCGTGGTCATCATGCGGATCAGCGTGCTCTTGCCGGCGCCGTTCGGGCCGAGCAAGCCGAAGATCTCGCCCTCAGAGACGCTGAAGTTGACGCCCTTGACGGCTTCAAAATCGCCATAGCGCTTGACGATATTCTCGACCGCGATGGCGATTGGCCGCGTGGCGCCGTTGCCGTTGGCCGGGCTTTGATTGATGGCAGAGCTCACTGCTTCACCAGCTTCGCTTTGGGAATGTAGACCTCGGCGGTCATTCCGGGAACAAACTTCTCGCCGGGATTGGGGATGAGCAGTTTCAGCTGAATGGTTTTGATGTCGCGCTTCATGCTGTTCACGTCGCGCTGCGTGGCAAAGTCGCCCTCGGCCGACTTTGGCAATGACCTTGCCGTAGATAGTGTCGCCACTGGGCATCACGACGCGCAGCGAGTCGCCAAGCTGCACGCTGTCGGCCTGCGTCTCCGGCAGCGGCGCGTAGACCCAGGTTTGCGAAAGGTCCATGATGGTGACGATCGGCTCGCCCATCGTGACCACTTCACCCTGCCGCGCCGCCCACACGTCCACTTTTCCGTCGATGGGCGAGATCGACCTGCGAATAGCCCTGCTTCCACTTTCGCTTCGTCCGCCAGGAATTTTGCATTGGCCTCGGCGTCGCGGGTCTCGTCGACGTTGCTCGCGTTCACTTGCGTCAGCAATTCATGCGCGCGCGCCTGGCGCAGCGATGCCTGCGCCGCGTCCAGATTGTCCCTTGCGCCGTATTCACCGCGGCCTCGGCAGCCTGCAGGCTGGTGACCGCTTCGTCTCGTTGCCTGCGTGCTCGTCAATTCCCTGCTGCGCCAGAGCAACCGTGCGGCTGGTGTCGGCCTGCTGGTGCGCGAGATTAGCCTGCGCCTGCGCCAACTGTGGCCTGCGCGGCCTTTACCTGCGCCTCTGCAGCCAGCGTTGCGCTGGAGGTCTCGCCCTGGTTCTGACGCTCCGTCTCCTGTGCCTCGCGCAACTTCTGGGCATCGCTTTCCGCAGTGGCTTCGGCGGCCTTTGTGCGCCTCAGCCAGATCGTCGCTCTCAATGGTGGCGATCAGCTCGCCCGCCTTTACATCCTGGCCCTCTTCGACGGTCAGTGTCTGGATGCGGCCGGGAATTTTGGAGCTCACGATGACTTCGTTGGCGTCGACGGTGCCGATCAGTTGCAGATCGCTGCTGCGCCGCGTGGTGAGCAGATACCAGATCAGCGATCCGACGGTCAGCACGCCCAATATGATGAAAACTCGATTTCGCGCGTTCACTTGTCTTTCACCTCAAACCTTTGAAATTGGCCCCTTGAAATTGGCGCAGTCCGGCATCGGCGAATCTGCTAACACGCGTTCTGCGAGCTTCGCGCCCTGCTGTCTATCCTGGAAAATTGCCTGGCCGAGAAACTCCACCATCGCAACCCTGCGCGCCCGTAACGCTTCTTCGTCGAAGGGCTCAAACGCCAAAATCTCTTTCCAAACCGGCGCGCTCAGGAAATAGAAGACGTTCCCTCCGAGCGCGGACAACACCATCTGGAACCAATCCGACTTGATCAACTCGCCCGATGAAATTCCCTCGCGCACCAGCGATTGAAACATCGCGTGCAGCGGCGCGAAGACGCGCTTGACCAGGATGGGCAGCTCGCCCTCCTCGCCCTTGTGCAGCCGCATCATTTCCTGCTGCATCAGGCTCTGGAATTCGCGCTGCGTCAAAATACGATCAAAATGATCGAGCGCCGCGCGCAACAAACGCTCGCCGGGACTGGCATCGCGAAGAAAAACCGCCATCGAGCGATCGCGAACCCGGCCCGACACCATCTCCAGCGCCGCGGAATACAGCTTCTCCTTGCTTTCGAAGTAGTAGTAGATCAGCGCCTTGTTGACGCCGGCCGTCGTGGCGATCTGCTCGGTGCGGGCTCCGGCCAGGCCGTTGGCGGCAAACTCGCTCAGAGCGGCATCGAGAATCCGGCCTCGGGTTTCGGCCGATCGCTCGGCCTGGGCTTCGGTTGTGGTGTGGCGGTGTCATGTGTTTGGCGAATTAACTAACTGGTTAGTAAATTAACTCAGAAGCGGGTTTTGGCAAGGGGATTTGATGTGGTTGATAAATTCGTTACATTATGCTTCTTTAACTGTTTGCGACCAGTCTCCCCGCTGAGGCCGATAATTCGCCGATTCAAAAGGCGCCTCAGGTAGACGGCGAACGGTTGATTGATTTAGGGGCTCTAATCGAGCCGTTCTGCCCGCTGCGTGAAGAAGCTCTGCCTACAAGACCGGGTCGAGCGGCGTTCTCGCCCTAATCGAAGACGACTGTCTTGTTGCCGTAGCAGAGAATTCGGCGATCCAGGTGCCAGCGGACGGCCCGCGAAAGCACCATGCGCTCCAGGTCGCGGCCGCGAGCGACGAGGTCCTCGACCTGGTCGCGGTGCGAGATGCGGGCCACGTCCTGCTCGATGATGGGGCCGTCGTCGAGCACCTCGGTGACGTAGTGGCTGGTGGCGCCGATCAGCTTGACGCCGCGCGCGTGCGCCGCGTGATAGGGCCGCGCGCCGGTGAACGCCGGCAGAAACGAGTGGTGCACGTTGATGATGGCCGCAGGATAGCGCGACACGAATTGCGGCGAAAGAATTTGCATGTAGCGCGCGAGAACGACCAGCTCGATTTTGTTCTGCGCGAGCAGTTCGAGTTGCCGAGCTTCGGCTCCGGCGCGCGTCTCTGCGGTCACCGGCACATGCTCGAACGGCACGCCGTAAAAAGCCGCCAGGCTCGTCCACTTCGCGATGATTCGAAATGATCAGGGGAATCTCGCAGACCAGTTCGCCGGCGCGCCAGCGGTGCAGCAGATCGGCCATGCAGTGCAGATATTGCGAGCAGAAGAGCGCAACGCGCGGCGGGCGCGCGCTTGAAGTGAGCTTCCAGTGTCATGTTAAGCTCGGCAGCGAGTGGGCAAAGACGGCGCGAAAGCCCTCGAGATCGAAGCCGTCGAGTTCAAACTCGACGCGCATGAAGAACAGGCCGAGCTCGTGGTCGATGTGCTGGTCGGCATGCAGAATGTTGGCGCCGCGCTCATAGAGCAGGCCCGACACGCGCGCCACCAGGCCCTTGCGATCGGGGCAATCGATCAATAAAACGGCTGAATCTTTCATCTTCAATTCAGCTTACGCTATCGTACGTCGCGTACACTCGTGTCCCGCACTATCAGCGTCTCTTGCCGGATAGATAGGAACCCCTTGTGCCACTTATGGTTTCGACGAACTGTACTTGTGCGCAGCTGCCGGGCTGCATCGTCAAATGCAGCGGGTCCTCATAACTCAAGTCAGAGACTTCAAACGACAGTTGTCGATTTACCGGTATCACTACATAATCTCCGGGCGGTACCTCGATCGTGAATTTCCCCTGCCGGTTCGTCCGGCCTTTGTAGCTGGCTCCGCCGCCGCGAGCTATCATCTCAATGTTCGGCATGGCACCATCGAGGCTGAAGGCGCTTACCATCCCTGTTATATGCGCAGTTCCCCGCTGATCGTTCATCTGGTCTATCTCGCGAAGGAGGGAATTCGCGTGGGCAGCAGGACCCGAGTTACCGCATCCGTCTAACTCAAGCACTTTCTCGCTGGCTTTCTCTATCGAATCGAAAAGGAAGAGAACGTACTTTCTCCCCACCTTCCAATCGAAGGAAGCGCGGCCGCTGTCATTTCCATCGTAGATCCTGACTGTCTGCCCAGGGGTGCCCCGGAAAACTCGATCGACCCTCAGTGTGTAGTAGCTTCCAGTAACAGACTCCGGATCATTCTTGTAAAGCACGTTATCGATTTTAAGAAGGGTGGCTTCTACAACGAGTTTTGAGACAGAATACTCCGCGCAGACCGACCTGGGCTGCGGCTGCGAGCAACCGGCGCGCGCCAAACGAATCGAACCGAGGCAGCAAATTAGAAGGAGAAGACGCCAGGCTTTCATCCCATCAGTATATCCGCGGGCAAATCGCCGGCCAACCAGAGCCGGTGGAGAACTAAGTCGCGCCTACCGCACACGAGTCGGAAATCCTACCCTAGCCGCGCCTTGTTCTTACAGCTGGGGTGGGACTCGCTAACTCGCTGACTTGCTGTCTTTGTTCAGTCGTAATAATCGAGTCCCAGATGCGTTACCAAGCCTGCGCCCATGATGTGACGGAGCGTGTTCTTGAGCTTCATGGACTGGATGAAGAGATCGTGCTCAGGGTAAAGGCCGGGCGCGCTCTGCGGCGATTTGAGGTAGAAGCTGAGCCACTCCTGAATGCCGATAGAGCGCAGTTCGGGCGTGCGCTTGGCGAGATCGAGGAAGAGCACGAGATCAAGCGCGATGGGTGCGGCGAGGATCGAATCGCGGCACTGGAAATTCACCTTCAACTGCATGGGATATCCAAGCCACCCAAAGATGTCGATGTTGTCCCACGCTTCTTTTTCGTCGCCGCGCGGCGGATAGTAGTTGATGCGAATCTTGTGGTAGATGTCCTTGTAGAGGTCGGGATAAATCTCCGGCTGAAAAATATACTCCAGTGACCCGAGCTTCGATTCCTCTTTGGTTTTGAAGGATTGCGGTTCGTCGAGCACTTCGCCGTCGCGATTGCCGAGGATATTGGTGGAGAACCATCCGCTGACTCCCAGCATGCGCGCTTTGAAGGCCGGCGCGAGCACTGTCTTCATGAACGTCTGGCCGGTCTTGAAGTCCTTGCCGCAGATGGGGGCGGCATTCTGCTTTGACAGCTCGATCATGACGGGAAGGTCGACGGTGAGATTCGGCGCGCCATTGGCGAAGGGCACGCCTTCAGTGAGCGCCGCGTAAGCGTAAATTTGCGAAGGGGCGATGGCGCGATCGTTGTTCAGCAGTCCGGCCTCGAAGGCTGCGATGGAGCGATGCACGGGCTTCGGCTCGAGAAAAATCTCGGTTGAGCCGCACCAGATCATCACCACGCGATCGACTTTTTTCTTGAAGGCGCGAATGTCAGCGCGCAACTGCTCGGCGAGATCGCGCTTGTTTTTGCCCTTCTTTACGTGCGTGCCGCTAAGCCGCTTGACGTAATGCTGGTCGAAGACGGCGGGCATGGGCTTGATCTTCTGGAGAGCTGGCTTGAGTTTCTTCAGCATCTCCGGCTTGAGCACGGCTGCGTGCGCGGCCGCCTCGTACACGTTGTCTTCGAAGATGTCCCAACCGGTGAAGACGATGTCTTTCAAATTGGCGAGCGGAATAAAGTCCTTAATGAGCGGCGACTTGTTATCGGTGCGCCTGCCCAGCCGGATGGTGCCCATTTGCGTGAGCGAGCCGACGGGCGTGGCCAGTCCGCGGCGTATGGCTTCGACGCCGGCGATCATGGTGGTGGCGACGGCGCCCAGGCCAACGACCATCACACCCAGCTTGCCCTTCGCGGGCTCAACTTTTGTTGCGGCGGCCGCTTTACTCGCGGACGTTTTGCCCGCGCCGACCTGAGCCTTCTTGCCGCCTTTTCCCTTCGTTGCCATTCCTTCTCCTGTTCTTCTTTTGGAATTTGATCGCGAATTTTTGTACCACGGGAAACTTCGCTTCCTGCTCTCTATTGGCTATTTGCTACTCCCTGTTTCTTCCACCGCTTGATGTGCGACCACAGGAACCATATAAAGAACGCGACGACGGCCAACTCCACGACCAGATGAAAGCGATGAAAGGTCTCCTGAAGGCGCGGATCGGTATTCCAGCTTTGGCCAAGCTTCATGCCCATCCAGGCCAGGCAGAAATACCAGATCAGCGACCCGACCGTGGTGTAGATGTGAAAACGCAGCCGCGGCATTTTGCCGATTCCCGCGGGAAACGCGACGTAGGTTTGCACCATCGGCAACATGCGGCCCACCAGAATCGCGATCGACCCGTACTTCTCAAAAAACTTTGTCATCAGATCCAGATCGTGGGGTTCATCAACACCCATTTGCCGTAACGCGCCACAAGCGGGCGCCCGCCTTTGGCGCCGATCCAATAGGCGATTGCCGAACCGATATTGCATCCCACCGCTCCGGCGATGGCCACCAAAATCAGATTGAAGCGGCCGAGGTAAACAAGGTACCCGGAGAACGGCATGATGGCTTCAGAAGGAATGGGGATGCCGCACGAGTTCAGCGTGATGA
This sequence comes from Candidatus Doudnaibacteriota bacterium, assembly GCA_963840645.1. Taxonomy (GTDB): domain Bacteria; phylum Patescibacteriota; class Doudnabacteria; order UBA920; family VMFF01; genus CAWIZL01. The sequence continues at coordinate 45,811 of CAWIZL010000004.1, read as the reverse complement.
GCCCGACGATGCCTGCGTAGCCGCCGGCGTTGATGACATGAATGACAAATTGAAATACGAGTGCGACGATCTTTTCGCTCATGAGCGTACCCAGTATATAAGCCACTTGCGCGGTCGAGCGGGGTGCGCGCGGCGGTGTACCGAGAAAAGAAACATGCACACGTATGCATTTCTCATTTGTTAGGATGGGGTGTACTTGCTTCGCGGCTTTAGGAGGATGCGTTGCCCGATTTCCCGCCCGTACCGCTTACTTTGGAAGGCTCATGCATGCTTCACCAGTTCTTCCGTTTCGACTGGAAGGCTTGGCGGTCCTGCGCGGACGGCGGGCGTAAGTCGGGCGCGTCGGGTAAGCGCAAGAAAATTGTTGCCGAAGCAATCGATGCTCTGCGCACGATGGAGCGTTCTGGTCCCGACGCGCCAGTGCGCTCGGCGCTTTACTCGCAGCTCGGGCACAAGGCTGATCTGATATTTGTGCACTTTCGCGAGTCCTTTGAAGCGCTGAACCAGGTAGAGCTGGATCTGGCGCAGACTGCGCTGTTTGATTTCCTCATACCGACGCACTCTTATGTTTCTGTGGTGGAGCTGGGCCTTTACGAGTCGAGCCGCAAGACCTATGAGGCCGCGTCGGCGAAGGGTTTTGAGGCACACACGCCGGAGTGGAATGCCGAGATTGCAAATACGCTCGCACGCGGAACCGACGCCATGAAGCCGCGGCTGTTCCCGTCTGTTCCCGACGCGAAGTATCTTTGCTTTTATCCCATGGACCGTAAGCGCGGTGAGCGGGTGAACTGGTACACGGTGCCGTTTGCCGAGCGCCAGCGCATGATGCACGAGCACGGCATGATCGGCCGCAGATATGCCGAGCAGGTGAGGCAGATTATTTCCGGATCGATTGGGATGGATGATTGGGAGTGGGGTGTCGATCTCTTCGCCGACGATCCGGTGGTCTTCAAGAAGCTGATTTACGAGATGCGCTTCGACGAAGTGAGCGCGTTGTACGCGCTTTTCGGGCAGTTCTATCTTGGGGTGAGGCTGCCGGTGGAGAAGCTGGGCGGGTGGGTTGAGGGGAAGCTGTAGGGCTGCCAGCAAACGGACCTCAATTCTGAAAGTTGAGCATGAGCGAAGCCTCCCAATTGCCGGTGACTGAAGAAGAGATTGACGCCGCTGCTAAGCTGCGTACTCGGGGTGACTTCACTGGTGCGCTTGCCCGAATGCAAGAGATGTTGGAACGCGCCGGTGATGACAGCACACGCATGCTGCTCCTCTTTCACATCATCTCCTGTTCTACGCAAATTGAAGCTCACACTGTGACGGAAGATGCCTTATCAGAACTGGACGAACTGCCGCAGCCGGAAATCTCCCGGGTCCTGGCGAACTTGACCAGAGCAAACGCCGAGTCCGATCTGGGCAGGCCCCAGAACGCGCTGACCCTCCTCGACTTGTGCATCGAGACGGGTTACTTCGATCGTGACGACTTTAAAGTGCATAAGTACCAGCTCTTCTTCTTCAAGGGAAAGGCTCTTGAGCGATTGGAAAGGTGGAATGAAGCCCTCGAATGGCTTGAGATGGCTCACTCTCTGTTTCCTAACGAGGCCAGCTGTGGCGACGAAACGACGCGCCAGATCTATGGCTGGATGGAGACGGAGATTCTGTTCAACAAATCCCGTTCCCTCTATGGCCTGTGTAGGTATGAAGAGGCGTACGAACTCGCCAACCAAGCATACGAAAGCGAAGAAGGAGCGACAAAAACACTTTCGTTGATGTATATGGCGAATTGCAGGGTCATGCAGGAGAGGTACGCAGAAGCACTGAAGTTATACCTGACGATTCAGAAGGAGCTTCCGTGCCGAACAATTCGCGAAGAAGCGTTAAAAGAGGGCATGAATCGATGTTTGAAAGGATTAGAGAAGCTCCAAGCCCAAGTTAGGCCGTCGTAAACGCTGGAGTGAGGCTGGTCGTCAAGCCCTATCCCGTTAAGGCAGCATGAGCCGTCTCATTCCGGCGCCGGCTGACTCGCTGATTCCACGATTACCACTTCGACCGGCGCTTTCTCTGGTTCGAGTTTCAGACCGAGTTGCTCTTCAAGAGCAGTATATAAACCCGGAAACTCAGAGTCCTGCGAGCCACCATCGCCGCGATCGCGCGACCAATCGAGGTTGAAGTCGTAGGTTGCCGTCAAGCGGGTGCGGTTCAGAACTACTCGATCCGCAATCTCGCGGAATCCCGTCAAATAATCCGCAAACGCATCCATCGTGATTGCGGTTGCCTCCAGGTGACCGCCCCAGCCGGAAAGATCGTCGCCTTCTTCGGGTTTTGACGGTTTAAATTTAATCCCCGATTTGGCCACCACAAGCGCATAGATCGGCAAGATGCGCGTCTCCCGGTGCAACTTCAACTGAAAACGATCCGCCAACAACGATTGCAGCATCAGATTCCGCTCCCTTGCCCAATCCGCGTCGCCCATCTTCTGCATCTTCGCGGTCTCGGCATCGTCGGCTTTGGCCACAATGTCGAATCGCTCACTGTCGATCCATTTTGGGCCGCCCAATACCTGCGCGTTCGATTTGAGGCCGTACGCCGCGCGAATCAATTGGCGAAGGTCATATCCGCGGATGGAAATCCGACCCGGAGAATCGTCCCAGTCGAGGCCTCGTGAGTCAGGCCGGCTCGGTCTGATGGAGGCGACCTCGAAGCTCGGCCGACTCTCTGCCGCTGCGGCCGGAGGCGTTTGCTGCGCATCCGCGCATGAGACATTCATCATCGCGAACAATAGCGAGCCTGCTATCACGCGTCTCGAAACCATCGTAGGTCCAGTGTATTCCCGCACTCGCGCTCTTTCAGAATGGTGCGGATCCGCCGAATAATCATGATCGCACTGGACGGTAAGGCATTTTTACCTTACCATGGTTAAGTAGGAGTTGCTTATGGCCACGCTCACGATCACCGCAAAGGGGCAAATCACGCTGAAGCAGGAACTGCTGCGGCATCTCAAGGTCGCGCCCGGTCAGAAGGTTGCAGTAGAGAAGTTGCCGGATGGCCGGCTTGAAGTGCGGCCCGCGGCACGGAAGCACTCGATCGAGGCTTTCAGTGGCTGCCTGGCTAAGCCGGGCACGCCGCGGCTCAGCATCGCTCAAATCAAGAAGATCACCGAAGATGCCTGGGCGGGCAAGCGATGAGGATCGTTGCGGACACGAATGTGCTTCTGCGCGACGCCTTGCACGACAATCCTCGCCAGGCGCGTTTGGTCGCGGAGGTTCTCAGGATTGCTGATCTCGTCGCCATACCGGTGTCCGTCCTATGCGAATTCGTCTGGGTTCTCAGACAGGGATATAAGAAGGATTCGGATGAAGTAGCAAAGGCAATTCGGTTCCTGATCGATAGCGAGAACGTGGTCACAGACCGTGCTTCGGTGGAGGCCGGATTAGAGCTGCTCGACAAGGGCGGTGACTTTGCCGACGGAGTAATCGCATACGAAGGCGCTTGGCTTGGCGCCGAAGAGTTTGTTAGCTTCGACAAGCAAGCCGTGAAACTGCTCAAAGCGCAGGGCAGGCGTGCCCGGCTTTTATCCTGAATCTATGTCGAAGAAGTCGCCAACCCACCACATCCCATCAAAGTCAGCCCACGGGCCGCTCGCGCCGGAGCGTGTGGCCGCAATTCTGAAAGGCCTCGACGAGGCTTATCCAAACGCCGAATGCGCGCTCCATCATCGCTCGCCGTGGGAACTGCTGGTGGCGACGATACTTTCCGCTCAATGCACCGATGTGCGTGTGAATATAGTGACGCCGGAATTGTTTAAGCGTTTTCCGACTCCGGCTGCGATGGCGAAAGCGAGCTTGCCAGAGCTTGAGGAACTCATCAGGACCACTGGCTTCTTTCGCAACAAGGCGAAGTCGATCCAGGGGGCGGCGCGCAAAATCATTGCGGACTTCGGCGGCGAGGTTCCGCAAACGCTGGCGGAGCTGATTACGATTCCGGGGGCGGCGCGGAAGACGGCTAGCGTGGTGCTTGGTGTTTCGTTCGGAAAGGCCGAGGGCATTGTGGTCGACACGCATGTCTTCCGCATCGCGCGGCGCCTCGAACTCGCCAAAGGCGACACGCCGGAGAAAGTGGAGCAGGAATTGATGCAGGTGATTCCGCGCGAGCGTTGGATCAGCTTCTCGCACCAGATGATTCATCACGGCCGGCAGGTGTGCACCGCGCGCAATCCGAAGTGCAATGTGTGCAACCTCGAGCCGCTCTGCCGGTCGAAGGATAAGACCTGGAGCAGCTGAACGAGCGAGTCAGCGGGTTAGCAAGTCAGCGGGGCAGGCCAAGCAATATCGCAGGACGGCTAGGCACGAAAGACTTTCTCGACCGCCGCAATCAGGCCGGGGGCATCCGACACGCTCGCCTCCGCCGCTGGTTCCCAGCCGAGTTCGCGCAGCGTTTTGCTGGTGATGGGACCGATAGAAACGGCGCGGACGCCAGCGAACGGAAATGCGATTCCGGCTGATCGAGCCGCGGCGGCAAGATGCGTGACGCTTGAGGAACTGGTGAAGGTTGCGGCGTCGATTCTCTTCTTTAAGGCCGCGCGTAGCAGCTCCGGCGCGGCTGCGGGCATGACGTTTCTGTAGGCATCGACGACATCGACTGTGGCTCCAAAGGCGCGCAACGCGTCGGGGATCACGTCGCGGGCGATTTCGGCGCGGGCAAGCAGAAATCTCTGGCCCTGAAGGCTTCCCTCAGGGGCTAAAGCCCCCTCTTTTGATTGACACTTATCGGCACGCGACCCACACACTGTGTGGGTTCCCCGGTCGTGCCCTTTCACGGCGTCTGAGCGTTTGGCTCCATTGAGGAGCGCTTTGACGAGGCTTTCGGCGACGTAATTCAGCGGGACAAGGGCTATGGTAAAGCCGGTCTCGCGCGCCGCGGCGGCCGTGGATTCTCCGATCGCAGCCACCTGCAGGTGCGGGCCCAGCGCAAGTGGCAAACCGAGCGAGTCCGCGCGGCCCGCGAGGGCGCGCACCGTGTTTGCGCTGGTCAGAATCAGCCAGTCATACGAGTCGAGGCAGCGCAACGCGTGGTCGAGCGGCGCGTAATCTGTTGGGGGCTGAATCTCGAGCACCGGGACTTCGACCGGCTCGATGCCCAACGCGCGCAGGCCGTCACTCAATTTGCTTGCCTGGTGCGTGGCGCGCGTGACGAGGACGCGTCTTCCCTTGAGCACGCGGCTGCCAGCAAGCGGCTCGGGCGTCATCAGGCAGCTCCGCCTGCGGCTTCGCAGGAGGCCGCAAGCAACGGGCCTGCGCCTGCTTCCATTAGCATCGCGGAAACCTTGCGACCGAGTGCTGTGGGATCGTTGTTGTCGCGCACGCTTCGATGATAGACGCGGACAATCGCGCCTGTGGCTGGGCGAGCAACGACGGCAAAGACTTCGTCGTGAGCGTGATTTCGCCGGCGGCCTGCCAATCTTTAACTTGAACTTGGCGGCAATATATCCCGATGGGCACTTGGCAGCCGCCGCCCAGAGCAGCCAACGCTGCGCGCTCGACCGAGACGGCGAACCGCGTATCGGCGTGGTCGAGAAAGCTGACCGCCTCGATGGTCGCTGCGTCATCTTTGCGGGTTTCAATGCCGAGCGCGCCCTGCCCGGCGGCAGGACAAAATTCTTTAGGATCGAGCCGCTCGCGCACCCAGTCGGTCCGGCCCAGGCGGTCGAGCCCGGCGGCGGCGAACAGAATCGCCTCTACCTGCCCTTCGGCCAGCTTGCGCAGCCGCGTGTCAACATTGCCTCTAAACTCGACCAGATCGAGGTCGGGCCGCAGCGCCTTTAACTGCGCGCGTCGGCGCTGGCTGCTGGTGCCAACGCTGCGCGCCTAGCGGCAGCGCGGCGAGATTGGCGTGCTTGACGGAAACAAATACGTCGCGCGGATCGACGCGCACCGGCGTGGCCGCGAGCGTAAATGGCTCAGGCAGTTCGGTGGGCAGGTCTTTGAGCGAATGCACGGCGAGATCTATTTCGGCCATGGCTAGAGCTTCTTCAATTTCCTTGGTGAACATGCCTTTGGAGCCGACTTGCGCGAAGGTGATGTCCTGCAGGCGGTCGCCGGTAGTTTTGATGATTTCGATTTCGACTTCGTGGCCCTGACGCGCAGCAATCCGGCAATGTGATTGGCCTGCCACAGTGCGAGTTGCGATCCACGGCTGCCGATGCGCAGCTTCATCGGCGCGCCTCACTGCCGCCTTCGATAACTCTCAAATTGACGATGCGTTTGCTCTCAGGAGCCTCGGCGCTTGGGCTTTCTGGTTCGGCATTCGCCGCTGGCTCGCCTGCGGGTTGCGGCTCGGCCTGGGCAGCCGGCGAAACCGCCCACTCGTCGCAGAGCGCATCGAGCCGCGCGGAGTCGCCTTCGCGCGCCGCCTGCTTGAGCGCCTGTATGGGCGGATGCAGAAACTTGTTCACCAGTCCGCGCGTGAGCGCTTCGACGGCGGCGAGCTGCTCGGCCGTGAGCTGGCCGAGGCGATTGTGAATGCGATCGAATCTCCGCCACACGAATTTCTTCGGCTTTCCTTTGCAACGCAACAATGGCCGGTGCAGCGCTGACGGTGCGCTGGCGCAGGTGGAATCGCTCTACCTCCGCGGCGATTAGCGTTTCCGCATCGACGGCCTGGCGGCTGCGTTCTTCCATGTGCGCCGCTGCCACCTGGCTGCAGATCGTCGATGTCGTAGACGAAGATGCCGTCGAGCTTGTTCATCTCCGGATCGACGTCGCGCGGTACGGCGATATCGATGAAGAACATGGGCCGGTTGCGCCGCTTGTGCAGGAAAGCCTGCCCGTGCTCGCGACGGAAGATGGGATGCGGCGCGCCAGTGGAGCTGATGACGATGTCGGCGCGGCTGGCCGCTTCGTAGAGCTGATCGAATTCGATCACCTGCGGCGCCACCTCGCTGGAAAACTCCTCGGCCATGCGGCGCGCGCGCTCGGCGGTGCGATTGCTGACCAGGATGGCGCCCGCGCCCTGCTGCACGAGATGCCGCGCGGCGATCTCGCTCATTTTTCCTGCGCCCACGAGAAACACCGTGCGGCCCTTCAGCGAGCCAAAGATTTTGCGCGCCATATCTACAGCCACGGATGCGATGGAAACTGAATTCGAGCCGATGCCGGTTTCGCTGCGCGCCTTTTTCGCTGCGGCGAACGCGCTTTGCAGCAGGTGGTCCAGCTGGCCGGAGACAGTTCCCGCGGCACGCGCAACGGCGAAGGCTTCTTTCACCTGACCGAGAATCTGCGGCTCGCCGACCACCATGGAATCAAGGCTTGCGGCCATGCGAAAGAGATGGCTGACGGCATCTTTATCGTGATACTCGTACAGGTGCGGCGCGAGTACCGAGGCGTCGATGCCGAAGTGATTCGCAAGGAAACCCGCTAGCGGCGCGACGGAACCCTCGACGGCGGCCAGCAGTTCCACGCGATTGCAAGTGGAGACGATCATGCACTCGGTCACTCCCGGCGTTGCAGCCAGGGCGCGCGTGGCTTCTGCCAAATCGTCGCGGCCGATGGCGATCCTCTCCCTGAGCGCGATGGGCGCCGTTTTGTGGTTCACGCCAATGAGTGCGAGCGTCATTGCGGACCGAACCTGTGCACCTGGCTGAAAAAGTTGACGGCCCAAACTGCCATCATTACGACCAGCGCCCCGCCGGAGACATAGGCAGCCCTGCGGCCGCGCATTCCCTGCGCTGCGGCGGAACGAGCAGGAGGATGACGTAAACGATCCACATCACGAACGAAGCAATGATGTTGGGATCGAGAAAATAGGCAGCGCCGAGCGACGTTTCCTGCACCAGGACCGACCCAATGATCAGGCCGACTGTCATGCAGGGAAATCCGAATTCGAGGGTAGCCAGGGCCAGACGCTCGAGCGTGTCGAGCGGCGGCAGCCAGTCCAGCGGCTGCCAGCGTTGCGTCCTGCCGGCTTTGGATTTGGACTTGATGCGGCGCTCCTGCACGAGATAAAGCATGGACGCCAGCAGGCTGAAGCAGAGGGCGGCATAAGCGAGAAGCAGGGCAATAATGTGCGCGACGAGCCAGCTATTATAGACGCCTTCTGGGGAAACGTATGCGGTCCGGGCCCAGCGCGGGAATAAAAACGAGGAAGAATGTCGCCGGCAAGGCAAAGATTCCGAGAGAGATGGCGTCATAGAGCCACCAGACCAGGAAAAACAGGCCCGCCACTGCAAAGCCCAGCAGCGACTCGATTTCGCGAACGCCGACCGGCATCCAGCGGTGCGCCTGCACCAGCATTTCAACCACGGAGACAAAATGGAAGAAGAACGCCATGCCGCCCAGATGGACGCAGGTTTTGCGCCAGGGCAGCGATTTCGTAGAGCACGGCGGGAAAGATGGCGACACTTGCCGCCGCATACAAAATGGCCGCAACTCGTAGCCAGAGAAGGTACATGGCAGCTTTTACCTTAAGGCGTTACCGATCAGTATACTGTGATGTAAATCACCCGGTCGCGGCTTAAGGATTAACCCGCAGGACTGATGGCATCTGTGCTGCAAGTCGCGCTCTCGCGGGATGCAGACATCTCGGTAATCGACCGAGGGTCTGCTTCCAGGCGCCTGCGCGGGTCACGGTCCCGGGGCTGTGCCACGGAATTTTGGCGACGCTTCGGCACGCTGTGTCGAGCCGTTTCACGCTCAACGACCCACTAACTCGGAACGTTACTGCTTTTTGGCGATGTATGTTGCAGTGCGGCCGGTGATCTTGTCGTTATCGACCACGGTCATCGATCTTGCCGTTGCCGAGACGGTCATTGTCGACACATCCGTGACTTTGCCATCCCGCTTGTCGGTTTCCTCAATCGTGTTGGCGTTGATCTTCTTCAGCGAGACCGCGTTGTAGTAATTCGAGCCCGTCACCGGGTAGTCGGCGCCGTCAAATTTCGCGGTGTAGGTTTCACCGGTGGGCGAGGTCATCGTGAACTGGTCGCCATCCAACTTGTAGGTGGTCAACAGGCCATTGTCGCTTCCGCTCTGCTTCTGGATGATCCATTGGCCGGAGGTCGCATGCACGCCGGCAGGCGCCGTGCCGCTGCGTTTGGCGGTGGTGTCAAAGCTCGTCGCCGCGCCGCCATTCGCGGGATGGCCGGTGGTTTTGACAGTGAGGGTTTTGCCGTCAGCAGAGACGGTGCGGGTCTGCTCATAATCGGCTTGGCCGCCCTTCTTGGTCGCGACAGAGATGGTAGTGCGGGTCTACGACGGTAACGCTGATGGTGTCGTAGGACTGCCCGGTGACGGCGTGATCCTGCCCGTCGGCCGCAACGTCGAAGGCGGGGTTGCAAGTGACGCAGTGATACCATCCCTGGCTGATATAGAAAGCCAGGGGTTTGGGGCTGAACTTGGTCTGCGACAGGTCAGTCTTCCATGTGCCGTCGAATGGGGATTGAGCCTGGGCCGGTGCAGCGCACAGCGCCGCGCGGCAAGCAACGTGCAAACGAGATACTGCTTCATTCTGTTCATTTGATTTTCCTCCGAGGGAATTTTGGAATTCGGCGCTTTGGCCGGAATTCGGCGCAGGGATTCAGGATGCCCGTGAATCGCAGCGATTGTACATGGGTGCATCGATGGCCGCCAAATTTCTTGGCGGGTCATTTGACGGGAAATCAAACAGGATGGACTAAACAGGCTTCCACTTCCGTTTCCGCTACCCCCGCGGCTCGCCGCCACGATAATCTTAGAACCAGCGTGATCCGCGACGACTCTAACCCCGCCCGTGCTGACTCCCCTCCGGTTGCCCTACTTCCGGACGCAGCCTTGCCCCCCGATGGCGCGCGGCTGCCGTCCACGAGCGGCCTGCAACCCGCGCCTGCCGGCTAAAACGCGACCACTACGCTTGCGGATGACGCCGGGCTCAAGAAGAGTTCGCGCTCACTTCCCTGCCCGCGGAAAGCCGCAGGCGGAGAGCAACTCCACGGAACTAACGCCGTTCATGCGCCAGTGGACGGCGGCGAAGAGGCAAAATCCCGATGCGCTGCTGTTTTTCGCATGGGCGATTTTTACGAGCTCTTCTATGACGATGCCGCGACGGCCAGCCGCGAGCTGCAACTGACGCTGACGGCGCGCGACCGGGAGCGCAGCATGCCCATGTGCGGCGTTCCCTATCACGCGGTCGAGAGTACCTGACGCGCCTGCTGCGCAAGGGCTACCGCATCGCCCTCTGCGATCAGATGGAAGACCCTAAGCTCACGAAGAAGATCGTGCGGCGCGAGGTGACGCGGGTGCTTTCGCCGGGAACGGCGCTCGATGCGGCGCTGGGGCAGGAGCAGAACAATTTTCTTGCGGCGCTTTACGAGGATTCCCACCGTGGCGGCGGAAACAAAGACGCCGCCAGGATGGGGCACCCGGAAATGTTTGCGCGCTGGCGCTGCTCGATGTGTCGACCGGCGAGTTTCGCACTGCGGAATTTCGCGGGCGCGATGCGCGCGGCGCAGGCCATCGACGAGTTGCTGCTGGCGGCTCCGAGCGAGGTGCTGCTGGCGACGAGCGCGGAGTTGCCGCCGCAGCTGGAGCGGATTGCGGCGCGCACGCGCGTTGAGGACTGGGTGTGGACGCGCGACTTTGCTGTCCCGCTCGTCGAACGGCAACTGAATGTGCGTTCGCTCGAAGGATTCGGGCTGGATGGGCACGATGCCGGCGGCGATTGCGGCCGGGGCCGTGCTGCACTATGTGCGCACCACGCAGAAGAACGAGGCGCTGCACATCGACTCGTCTGAATTTCGAGGAGCACTCGACCGCGCTCGAACTCGACCAGGTGACGGTGCGGAATCTCGAACTGGTCGAGCCGCTGTTTGCCGGGCAGGACGATCGCGTCACGCTGTTTCGCACTCTCGATGCATGCCAGACGCCGATGGGCAAGCGGCTGCTGCGGGCGACGATTCTGCGGCCGCTGAATGATGCGCCGGAAATTGAGGCGCGCTATGAAGCAGTCGCCGAAGCGCACGGCGATCTGCTGAAGCGCGAAGAAATGCGGCGGGCATTTCAGGGAATTCTGGATCTGGAGCGGCTGCTGGCGCGGATTTCGCTCGACTCGGCAGGGCCGCGCGATGTGCGCGCGCTGGCCGCGAGCCTGGCGCGGCTGCCGGGATTGAAGACCGCGCTCGAAGCGATGACGGCGCCGCTGTGGCGCGCAGCTGGCGCGCGGCTCGACACGCTCGACGACGTGACGACGCGGATTGTGACGAACGCTGGTTGCCGAGCCGCCGCTGACGCTGGTCGATGGCGGCGCGATTGCCGCGGGCGTGGACGCGGAACTGGATGAGTTGCGCTCGATTTCGACCACCGGCCGGCAGGCGATCGCGGCCATTGAAGAGCGCGAGCGGCAACGCACTGGGATCGGATCGCTGAAGGTGCGCTATAACTCGGTCTTCGGCTATTACATCGAGATCACGAAGGCGAATCTGGCGCTGGCTCCCGCCGACTACGAGCGCAAACAGACGCTGGTGAATGCCGAGCGGTTTACGACGCCGGAGCTGAAGGAATACGAGCGCAAGATTCTTACTGCGCACGACCGCTGCATCGAGATTGAGAAGCGCATTTTTGCCGAGCTGCGGACAGTTTGTGCTCGACAGCGGCGGGACGAATCCGGCGCAGCTCGGCGGCTGTGGCCGAGGCAGATCTGCTGGCGTGTTTTGCGCATCTGGCGGCGGCGCGCCGCTATGTGCGGCCACAGTTGGCGGATGAGCCGGTGCTGGAGGCTGTTGCGGCGCGGCATCCGGTGATCGAGCAGTGGATGGAGGAGACGCGCGAGGGGCGTTTCATTGCGAACGATCTTTATCTGTGCCTCGCAGATCTTCTCTAAAGGCGAAGTGCGAGAGCGCCGCCGAGCCTGTTGCTGATTACCGGACCGAACATGGGCGGCAAGAGCACCTATCTTCGGCAGGCGGCGATGCTGGTGCTGATGGCGCAGATGGGCAGTTTTGTGCCAGCCGACAGCTTGCGCTTTGGCCTTGTCGACCGCATTTATACGCGCATCGGCGCCAGCGATAATGTGGCGCGCGGCCGGTCGACCTTTATGGTGGAGATGACGGAGACGGCGACGATTTTGAATACGGCGACGCAGCGGTCGCTGATTCTGCTCGATGAGATGGGCCGCGGAACGGCGACTTTCGACGGGCTTTCGCTGGCGTGGGCGACGGTGGAGTTTCTGCATGCGGAGGTGGGCGCGCGCACGCTGTTTGCCACGCACTATCACGAGCTGACGATGCTGGCGGAGAAGCTGCCGCGCGTGCGGAATCTGCGCGTGGGCGTGAAGGAAGTCGGCAGGCGGCATTGTGTTTCTGCATAACATTGAGCCGGGCGCGGCGAGCAAGAGCTATGGCATCGAAGTGGCGCGGCTGGCCGGACTGCCAGCGGCGGTGATCGAACGGGCCAAGCATGTGCTGCGCCAGCACGAGAAGCAGGAGCGGCAGAGCGTGCAGGTGGAGACAGCGGCCGAACCGATGCAGATGACGATCTTTACTCCGCTCTCGCAGAGGATTGTGGATCGCATTGAAGCGACGGATGTGAACTCGCTGACGCCGCTGCAGGCGCTGAATCTGCTGGAAGAACTGCAGCAGGAATTGAAGGAACAGGGACTAGGGACTATGGGAGTAAGGGACTGGATCGATCCCCGATAGGTGCAGCCAGCGCTTGTTAGGATCATCCCCGGTCCCAATGCGAGGGACCGGGGGCACCCACTAGGTTTGGTGATGGAATGCTCAAGGACTGAGGGATATGAAAGAAAGTTTGCGGCAGGCTGCGGGAAGTCTGCTGGTGGTGGGGCTGGGCGGGAACGGAGCTCACCGCGCTGGAGCGCGCGTGGCTCAAGCTGGTGCGGCCGGCGGGCATCATCCTTTTCAAGCGCAATATTGTCGACGCGACGCAAACGCGCGCGCTGCTCGCTGAGGCGACCAGCGTTTGCGCGCCGCATTGCGGCGCGTTGTGTCGATGTGGAAGGCGGGACGGTGAACCGGCTGCGCGATGCGCTGGCGCCGATGCCGTCGGCGCAGGCGGTGGCGCAGGCGATGCGGCGCGAAGGCTCGCGCAATCGAACCTGGCGCTGCGAACGCGCCGAGCACGGGGAGTTGATTGCGCGCGAGTCGGTGAAGGCTTTCGGGTTCAACACAACGCTTGCGCCGGTGGTCGATCTGGCGCTGCCGGAGTCGCGCGAAGTGCTGGGCTCGCGTCGCTGCCGGAGCGAACGCGGCCGTAGTGACCGTATGCGCGCGAGTTTCTTGCAGGGCTCAGCGGCGCAGGGAGTGGCGGGTTGCGGCAAGCACTTTCCCGGGCTGGGCGGAGCGCACCGGCGATTCGCATTTTGTGACTCCGGAGATTGAGCGCACCTGGCAGCAGATTTGGAATGAGGATCTGGAGCCTTATCGCGAGCTGCGCGACGAGTTGCCGATGATCATGATGAATCACGCGGCGTATCCGCTGACGCCGGGCAAGAGTGCACCCGGCCAGCGTGTCGACTTTCTGGATCAGACTGTGCTGCGCAAACGCATCGGCTATCGCGGCATCATTCTCTCTGATGATCTTGGAGATGGGCGGCATTCTAAGTTTATGCCCATTGAGGAAGCTGCAATCGCCGCGTGCGCGCAGGCAGCGACCTGCTGGAAATCTGCCACAGTCCGGAGCCGATTTTGCAGACGTACGAGGCGCTGATTGCGCGAAGGCGAGCGTTCGGCTGCGTTTCAGTAAGTTCCTGCTTGATCGCGCGCAGGAGTTGGCGCGGAAGCGGCAGGACACTTTACGGCGCAAGATGTCCTGCGGCGCTTGAGGCGAAGCAATTCGAGACTGCGCGAGCGATGCGCGCGATTCGGCGACGTGGTTGGCGGCAAGGAGACGGACTCATGATCGCAAGAGGCTGCTGCGCCGGCGGAGACATCATGAAGGCGCGTGCCATGACGGTGGCCGGGGTGATGAGCGGGACGTCGGCCGATGGAATCGATGTGGCCGTGGTGCGGATTGTGCAGCCCACCCTAGCGCAACAAACGCGGCGAGGTGGGGTCAAGCTCTCTTTGAAAGCTCACGCTGCTGGCGCATGAGGACTTTGCTTATCCGACTGCTGTTGCGGCGAGCGGTGCTGGCGGCGATGAATGCGGCTTCGACTTCGACGGCGGAGCTGGCGCGGCTGAACTGGCGGCTCGGCCTGGCCTATGCGGAGGCTGTGAAGATTACGCGCGACCGGCACAAGGTGAAGCTCGATCTCGTTGGCTGCCATGGACAGACGCTCTATCACCAGGCGCGCGCGGAGCCTATGCGGGCGGAAGTTTGCCTGCACATGGCAAGCGGGCGAGGCGCAGGCGATTGCCGAGGCGCTGGGCGTGCCGGTGGTTTCGAACTTCCGGCCGGCCGATATGTTGGCCGGCGGCCAGGGAGCACCGCTGGTTCCGCTTCTGGATTATGTGCTGTTCGCCGATCAACAAACGCGGGCGCGTGCTGCAAAATATTGGCGGCATCGCGAATCTGACTGCGATTCCGGCCGGGGCCGGCCCGACGAAGTGATTGCCTTCGATACCGGACCGGGCAACATGGTGATTGACTGGCTGACGCAAAAACTTTTCGATAAATCTTTCGATCGCAACGGAGCGCTGGCTGCGCGGGAACGGTCATTGAGCCCGTTCTGCAAGACGCGCTGCGCCATACCTATTTCAAACTGAAGCCGCCGCGGACCGCGGGCCGCGAACAGTTCGGGCGAGGCTTACGCGGCGGAATTTTTGGAGAAGTGCCGTGCGAAATCCAAGAATCGCCCGAAGATGCGCTGGCGACGGCGACAGCGCTTACCGCGGAGACAATCGCGCGCAGTTACGCGCGATTTGTGATGCCGAGGATGAAGAGGCAACGCCGTGGATTTCATCGTCTCCGGTGGCGGCGCGCGGAATCGGACGCTGATGGCGATGCTGGCCGCGCGGCTTGAACCTTTGGGATGCACCTGGCGACGAGCGAAGCTTTCGGATTGCCCGCCGAAGCCAAAGAGGCGGCGGCGTTTGCGCTGCTGGCGTGGCAAACTGGCATCGGCTGCCGGGAAACGTGCCTGCTGCGACGGGCGCAGAGCCGACGCGGTGATTTTGGGGCAGGTTACGTTCGCGTAAAGCGGCTTGGCGCCGCAGGTGATTGAGCTTTAGTGACCCCACCCTGGTCTGGTGAACCTGAAGTTCGTCGAAAAACAACCGCAGTCCCCGTTCGACTACGATCGCACCTACGATCTTCGCTCAGGGCAGGCTTTCGACTCCGTTTGCCGCAAGAGCGCGGCAAACTTCGCTCAGGATGACAGCGCATTTATCGGAACTTTAAGACTCATAACCTTAGGCTCAGCAAACGCCCACGTACGATCTTCCGGCATTCAGCCTTTGATATCTTGGCACTTGTCGCGCATTGCATACGTCTGGGCAGTGTTGTTCTTCGACCTCAGCCATTTATTTCATTTTGGAATGGGCTGCGTTGGCGAAAGACTCGTCGACACAGAACGATTCAACCCGTGTTCGCAGCCACGGTTTTCTTTGCGCATCTCTGCTACGATAGAGATGATTGCGGTTCCCGCAGCAGGGATCCCTTCGACTGATCCAGGGATTGAGTGCAAGGGCAGCTAGAGCCACCACAAAGGAGAATTTTATGCCTCTAGTCTCCATGCGGCAGCTCCTCGACGAGGCTGCCAAAGGCCGATACGGGGTTGGTGCATTCAATGTCAACGATATGGAGCAGATTCAGGCCATCATGATGGCCGCGCAAGCAAACCAAGTCGCCGGTGATCGTTCAGGCCAGCCGCGGCGCGCGCGCGTTTGCTGAGGACCTTTACCTGTTCAAGCTCATTCAGGCGGCGGCCGAGCTCAATCCTGACATTCCCATCGCCATGCATCAGGATCACGGCAATAGCTTTGAGACCTGCAAGAGCGCTATCGCGCTGGGCTACACCTCGGTGATGATGGATGGGTCGCTGAAGGAAGACGGCAAGACTCCGTCGACGCTTTGAAGAGAACATCGACGTCACGCGCCGCGTGGTTGACTATGCGCATGAGCGTGGCGTGACCGTTGAAGGCGAGATTGGCGTGCTGGGCGGCGTGGAAGACGGCCATGGCGCGGGCGGCACGGGCCTCGAGCACATCACCGATCCCGATCAGGCTGTCGAGTTTGCGGAGCGCACCGGCGTGGACGCGCTGGCCATCGCCATCGGCACCAGCCACGGCGCTTACAAGTTCAACAAGAAGCCGGATGGCTCCGTGCTGAAGATGGATGTGCTGATCGCGATTCACAAGCTTCTGCCGTTTACGCACCTGGTGATGCACGGCAGTTCGTCTGTGCCCAAAGAACTACAGGACATTGTGAATCAGTACGGCGGCAATCTGAAGCCAACCTGGGGCGTGCCCGTCGAAGAGATCCAGTTCGGCATCCGCAATGGCGTGCGCAAGATCAACGTGGATACCGACAATCGCCTGGCGATCACCGGCGCTATCCGCAAGGTTTTCGCCGAGTCACCGGAGAAGTTCGATCCGCGCGACTACATGAAGCCTGCGCGCGAGGCCATGGCAAAGGTTGTGTCCGCGCGCATGACCGAATTCGGCCAGGCCGGCCACGCCGGCGACTACGTGCCGATTCCGATCACCGAGATGGCGGAAGATGACAAAGCGGCAAGCTCGATACTCGGCCCTCCGTTGCTGTCCGGTAGTTGCAGCGCCACGATTACAGAAAAATGCGCCAGACCGTGGTGCGGTGGGCCGCATTCCACTTGTGGACCGGATTATCTGATCTCCTGTTTGCTCCTCACTTTTGTGGTTCCCGGGTCTCAAAATCGCAGACCCGGGCACCCCGTGTGGAGTCTGGGTTTGTTTCCTGAAGATCCGCGCAACACGCTGGCGATTCGCTTTCAGATGCCATAGCTGGTATCGTCGCCTTATTCGCAGCTCACTCTTTCGTAGCGCCGAATATTCAGCGGCTTCAAGTCGCGCGGCACCACGACGGTTCGCTCCACCTGGTCTTTTGTCTTCATGGCCTCCTCAACACCGAACGTCATGGCGATTTCGGTCGATTTTATCACCGAAGTGGCGGCGCAGGAGCGACAACTCGCCGCGCAACCCTTCGCGCTCCTCGGGTCCTCATCGCAGTGGCTTCCCATCTTCGCAGTCAAAATGATGGAGAAACGAAGGCGGCCAGCTCCTCGATTTCGGACGGCGAGTATGGTCTCTCGGGTTTCTTCAGCATGCGTGAACGGGGCCCATAGCGATGGTATAGATATCGAGGCTCTATCAATTCCGTGGACATTCAGTCCTCCTTTCGCGGATTTCTCGCAGGGTGATCTCGAGTCGACTGGCGGAAACTGCAGCCTCGATTAGCACCAGTCCGTTGCCCGGACTGATCGGCATATGTGGCCGTGAATTGTCTCAGGCGGGTATTGAAGGCGGACCGTGAGCTAAATTGCTCTAAATTGCGGCCGGCCTACCGAACCGGTTGAGAAATGCGTCAAAAGTATGGGAGAATGGCCTTAGCGATGGGTTAATGTCTGTGGGTTTAATCTCGGAATACATCTATTACCGGCGGTCCGGATGCCAGCCCCGACTCGGAAAGTGCGGGCCGCTCAGGCTACTTCAGTGCCGCGACGATGGTTGCGTGGCGGTCAAACGAGCTCGATTCGATTCACCGGGTTGTCAGCAGCCAGTAGTGGAAGCCATCCACGATGGCCATGAGCGCGGCCTGGTTCAAGTCGCTGCTCACGCCCGCTGTGATCCACGGCTCGTGGCCGTTGGCATTGAAGCTCACCGTCACGCGTACATGCGCGGCCGAGTCATGTGCCTTGACGTCGAGTGCCGCGACGGTGAAGTGCCGAGACGCATCTGCGGCAAGAGACGGGATACCACTTCTCGAGTTCGTGGCGCATGGCCTTGGTCAGTGCGTCCACCGGGCCGGCGCCTTCGGCGCGCGTGGTGGCGACCTTCGAGTCGCCGAGCACGAGCGTCATAAAGGCCTGCACAAACGTGTCACCGACTTCGTCGGACTCGTCGAAGACGCGCCAGCTCCTGACGGTGAACCAGTTGCGGCAATGTTCCGAGCGTCCTCATGCAGGCCAGGCGGAAGGAAACCTCGCTGGCCGTAAATCCTCCGCCCTCGATCATGGCCTGGATTCGCGTCCATCAGCGCCTGCGCCTGCGCGGACATTGAGCGGCACGCCGAGCGACTCGGACAGCAGCATGATGTTGGCCTTGCCCGACTGCGCGTTCACGCCGATGGTTGGATTCGCGCCGACGCGCGCCGGATCGCACCACAGATACGCGCCCGGGATTCTTGCGCTCGCTCGAGCCGTGCATGCCGGCCCAGGTGCCGAACGCGCCGGGACCGACGATGGGCGCGCCGTGCGGCGGATCGAGTGCCGAAGGCCGCGTAGGCCGAATGCGCCAGGCTGGTCAAGCCCGCTGAGTGACCGGGCGGAACAAACTCCGCTTCGCCGCGCAGCTGCATGGCGCCAACCACTGTGGTCAGATTCACGTTGCCGCAGCGCTCGCCGGTGCCAATCAGCGTTCCCTGCACCTGGACTGCGCCGGCCAGAATGGCGGCGCGCGTGTTGGCGACGCCCAGGCCGCGATCGGTGTGGCCGTGAAATCCGAAATTCGCCCGGGAAAATCGCGGATGAGCCCGTCGATCACGCGCTGCCACTTCTTCCGGGCTCGCGCCGCCATTGGTGTCGCACACAACGATGCGGCTCACGTTCTGGCGAACGCACTGCTCGGTAAGCTGGCGGAAATGGTCGAGGCTGCGCTGGCTAAAATCGGCGTTGCATGGATTGCCGTTTTCGCAGCGGCCGCAATTCGCATCCATGGCGTGCTCGAGGTCGACGAATACTTCGAGGCCGTGCGATTGCAGATCACTCGATCGTCTCCCACGTCATGCGCAGATTTTCTTCGGGGGTCGTTCCGAGCGACCGCTCCACGTCGAGCAGCCGCGACTTGACCACGACCACCGCGACGGGAACGCGCCGCTTGTGGCGGAGGATGAACTGCACATCGGGCCAATCTTCAACCTTGGCGCCGCGGCCGCGCGTGCGCCCGAAGAGGGCCAGTTTCATCGCGCCGGTGTCGCACCGGAAGTGAGCGCGCTGGTCAGGTCGCCGACAAACTGGTTGGCGCCGGCGAAACCGATTTCGGCGTAGCGCACGCCGAACGCCGCCATACGCTCCAGCAGCATGACGGCGTTGGGCACCGAGATTTCGAGGTTCGGCTGCTGCATGCCGTCGCGCAGGCTGGTGTCGAACAGCTCGACTTTCTTTATTGTCTTTTCCGTCATCGGTTCCTGCAATCGCTCGGGTTTCGCGCGGCTGAGCGAGAAAAACCCCACGTACCTATCATATCGTGATGTAGGTTTTCGGGCATTACAACGTTCGGGACGAAGGCATGGTGATCGGGGACCTCAAACATCCCTCAGGGCCTAAAGGCCCGAAGGATTCTGTTCCCTTGTGGCACCCTTCGACTTCGCTCAGGGCAGGCTTTGAAGTCCTGCCCTTTCAAAACAGAATCAGCGCCGTCCCTACGGGACTCCGTGATGGGATTGCGCAATCCGCTTTCCCCACGCTGAAGCGCGGGGCTAACGAACGACGCGCCTACGGCGCAGGGCATTTGAGACATCAGTTCCCTGCTCCTCGTTCCATGTCTTTCTTAGTCCTTCGTTCGATGCCGGAGCCCCAGCGAGCGATTCTTGCTCGACGGGGTAGCTTTTTCACATCGCGGGGGCGGCGGAGGGCTCTTGCGCAGGCGGTGCCAGAGTGCCGGTCTCCTGATCTTTGTACTGCAACTGGTAAAGCTTCCAGTAAAGGCCGCGCTGCGGCGAGCAGTTCCTGATGCGAGCCCATCTCGCGCAGCTGTCCCTTGTGCATCACCAGGATGGTTTCGGCCCGCTGCACCGTCGACAGCCGGTGCGCGATCAGCACGCTGGTGCGGCCCTTCGACCATGCGCTCCAGGGCGCCGCGGATGCGAAGCTCGGTGTCGGTGTCGACGCTCGATGTGGCTTCGTCGAGAATGAGAATGCGCGGATTGTAGGCCAGCGCGCGGGCGAAGTTGATGAGCTGCTTCTGGCCCGTGGAGAGCGAATTGCCGCGCTCGCGCACCGGCTCATCGAAGCTGTGGGGCAGCGATCTCAATAAAGTCGAGCACGTTGACGTCGCGCGCGGCCTGGCGCATCGTCGCGTCGGTGATTTCCTCGTTGCCGAGGCGGATGTTTTCGCCGATGGTGCCGGAAAACAGGAACGGATCCTGCAGCACCACGGCAAAGTGGCGGCGCAGCGCGGTCAAGATCATGCTCGCGCAGGTCGACGCCATCGATCAGAATGCGCCCGGCCGTGACTTCGTAAAAGCGCATCATCAGGCTGGTGAGCGTGGTCTTGCCGCGCCCGGTGTGGCCGACAATGGCCACCGTCTGGCCTGGCTCGATGGTGAAGGAAACGTCTTTGAGAATCCACTCGATGTCATCCAGAGCGGCCAGGGCCGCGCCGCCTGCCGGTCGCCTTGCGCCGCCGCTGCGACGGCGGCCTTCTGCGCATCGGTGCAGTTTCTGATAGGTGAACCAGACGTGTCGGAATTCGATGCGATTCGACCCGTCGCCGGCTACGGGATGCGCGGGGCTGACAATCTCCGGCGCCGAATCCATCAGCTTGAAGATGCGCTCGCAGGCCGCCATCGCGGCTTGCAGGATGTTGTACTTGTCGCTCAGATCCTGGATCGGCCGCCAGAAGCGCAGCGAGAACTGCGTGAACATGATGAGCACGCCGATGGTCACGGTGGGCGGCAGTGCAGCACGCCGAAGCCGCCGCGCCACACCACCAGGGCGATGGCGACGGAGGAAAGAAAATCGACGGCCGGATAGTAGAGCGCGTAGGCAAAGATCGTGTCCTTGAACGCGATCATGTGCTGCCGGTTGACGGCTTCAAAGTCCTTGTAGGCGCGATCTTCGCGATTGAAGAGCTGCACGACGCTCATGCCGGAGATGTGTTCCTGGGTGAAGCTGTTGATGCGCGCAATGGCGGTGCGCACGCGGCGGTAGCTTTCGCGGACATGGATCGACGAAAAATGCGCGTGACGATGAGAATCAGCGGCAGCACCGCGAAGGCCAGCAGCGCCAGCCACCAACTGATAGCGAGCATCACCGCGGCCATGATGGTGAGCATGAAGAAATCGTTGACGATGGCCAGAACGCCGTCGGTGAACATTTCGTTGACGGCGTCCACGTCGGACGTGAGGCGCGTGACCAGACGGCCGACGGGATGTATGTCGAAGAAGCCCATGTGCATGCGCTGCATGTGGCGGAAAATATCGCGGCGCAGGTCGAACATGATCTTCTGGCCGATCCACTGCATCAGGTAGACCTGGACGAATTGGAAGAGATAGGCCGAAACCAGCATGATCGAGGTAGATGGCAGCGAGGCGCGTTATGCCGGCGACGGGATCCGGCGGAAGCATGTGGGCGAGAGGGCTGGCATTGGCGACCCAATGCGCGACGGCGTTCGAGGCATCTTGCGTCGGCGGCGTCCGGTGCGAGATAGCGGTCGACGGCCACCATCACCAGGATGGGCCCGGCGACGTCGCAGAGGGACTTGAGCGTGACCGAGAGCGAGGCGATGGCGGCCTGCAGCCAGTAGGGGCGCACGTAGTGGCCCAGCCGCCGCATCAGCCGTGCGTCGTAGACCTTGCCGACGGGGTCCTCGTCGGGCTTCTTTCGGGCTTCGCCCGAGCCGGACTTGGCCCGGGTTCAGCGTCGGATTTGGTCTTGTTGTCTTCGGATTCCGCCATCGGCCGTGTAGGGTAAGCTTCCTCTCTCATTGTACGAGGAGTGCGGCGAATGACCGAAGGCACCGTCGCAGGCAACCCGCTGGACGCCGCCTATTCGCCGGCCCGGCTTGGCCGGGGGTTTCGTGTCGGGTTTGGGCTTTGGTGTTGGCCGCGAGACGCCCATGCTGAGCAAGACGAATCCTAAGCCCTTTTTGAGCGTAGCGAGGAAACTCATGGATCCAACTTCCCTTTCGTTTCCAATTCGATCTTGACTCGCGTGGCCACCTGCCGCTCGCGCCTCAACTGAGTTTGCGCAACAGGCGGGGCAGGCGGCGCTGCGGTCTGCTCGCCGCGCACGATGGCAAGCGCCGCGGGAGGCAATGGCTTATTGGAGTTGGCGAGCAGCAGGCTTACCTGCCACATCTGCGTGTCGGAGAGCGTGTCTTTGAAAGACGGCATGCCGGTGAGACGGATGCCGTTTGCGACTTTCCAGTAGGTCTCGCCCGGCGCGTCATCGCTCACACCGACCACATCACTGTTACCGTGCTTCTGCCACAAGCCGGGAGCGTTGGGATACATGTGCGGGCCAAAGGTCAGGGCTTGCCGTGAAACCCATGGCAGGCCGCGCATTGGTCGCGATAAACTTCCGCGCCGGCGGTGAGATTGTCCTCATTCGGCCTGGATCGGCGGGTTTCCTGGCGCGTCGCGGGCAATGCGCGCGTCGAGCGCCATGTGCGCGATTTGCCTTTCCATAGGCAGCGGTGGATCGGCTACAGCCACCGGCGCTTTGCCCGCGTGAAACCACGCCACAATCGCCAAAGGCGCCAGAAGCAGCCCTAAAATTATTCCGAAAACGATACGTCCCATATTCTCCCGCCCTTTCCTGATCTTTCCCGATCTTTCCCGACCCGGCGACCCAATTTTATCTTCGGGTGGTTTTGCAGATTAATTCAGCGTTTACGCAACGATAACAGCAGCGTATCCGGAAAACTACTGGGCTGAGAGGATCGATTGCTTCCCGATCGCATTCCTGCGCGCGCTTGTCTGGTAATTCCATGCGCACGAAAGGACCTCTCCCATGACAGACCACGTGAAGATCAACCTTCCACCCGGGAAACTCCCGCCCCGGAGACTTCCACCCCACGGCGTAACAATCGCGCCGTGGGGGCCCCGGAGACTTGGCCGCAAGGCCGTCAAGACCGACAGCCGAACGCTGATGCTGGCCGACTATTTGACGCCTAGCCTGCCGCCGCCACCGCCCACGGCCGACTGGACCAGGGGTATTACCGCCTGGGGCATGATGATGAACGATACGCTGGGCGATTGCACGATCGCCGGCTGCGGGCACGCGATACAGGTTTGGTCCGCGAATGTGGGCGGCGAAGTGACGCTGCCCGACGCGACCATCGAAAAGTACTACGAGAATTGGGACGGCTACAAGCCCGGCGATCCTTCGACCGACGACGGCGGAGTGGAACTCGATGTCTTGACGGACTGGAGGAAGCAGGGCTTGGCCGGGCACGCGCTCACGGCCTTCGCCGACCCCAGGCCCTCCAACCTCACCCAGATACGCCAGTCGATTGCACTCTTTGGCGGCGTCTACATCGGCCTGTCGCTGCCTTTGACGGCGCAGCAGCAGGACGTTTGGGACGTGGTCGCGAACGGGGGCTCCGATGCCAAACCCGGCAGCTGGGGTGGCCACTGCGTGTTCGTGCCCAAATACGATCAGGACGGCTTTACCTGCATCACCTGGGGACAGCCGAAGGCCATGACCGTGGCCTTCTGGAACGAGTATTGCGACGAGGCGCACACGCTGCTGAGTGAGGACTGGCTGGCTGCCAAAGGCTCGCCGGGCGGCTTCGATCAGGCCCAGTTGCTGGCCGACCTGAAGGCGATTGTTTAGGCGATTCAAATTGGTGATTTCCTGAGGGTCGACAGGCGAGTGCGGGTCTGAGGCGAGTGCGGGTCTGGAGACCCGCACTACAGCCGGTCAGGAGACCGGCGGTACTGTGCTGGTTTCCGCCTCCGCGCGTCAAAAACAGAGCAGGCTAACGGGAGGGCCCCGGCGCGATGCCCGAGTAGTGGGTTAACTTCGGGGAAAACCATCCCTCAGGGGCTAAAGCCCGCGTTCATTTTGCAGCGTTTCGGCACGAGTGAACTCGTGCCCTTTCAAAACAGTTTCAAACTGGCCCACTACCGAACTCCCCTAACTGGTTTCAAGATGTTTTAATACCAATGGGGGGAGCGCACGGCCATTTCCATCCCAAGAAGCAAAATCCGCTTCCTGGGGGCCCGGATGTTTGGTCCGCTCTCGTACTCCCGTGGAGGAATCCCGATACCGATGCAATCTTTTCGCCGTCTCACCCTTTTGCTGGCGTTCGCATTGCCGGCCATGCCGGCCGCATTTGCACAAAGCTCTGGCAGTCCTTCTTCGAGCACCACGCCGGACCAAAGCCAATCCGGAGATCAGACCAGTTCCAGTCAGCAATCCGCCCAGGAATCTCAGGGACAAATTAATGTCCAGGCACGCATTCGCCAGCGCCGCGAACAGCGCCGCGCCACGGCCATTCATGACGCCTACGATCACAAGTGGGAGACCTATCTGGACGGGGGCTACCTGCGCTTCACGCCCGGTCCCTACCTGCAGCGCACCACATTTTACGCATGGGAAACGGGCCTGACCCGCTTCTCAACCGAGCGGCTGGGTTACACGCTCGATGGCCGCGGTTATGTCGGAATCGCCTATGTCGGTGTCACACCGTTGAGCCAGGGCGCTTTCACGCGCCCGCAGATCAGCATGTACAACGTACTCTTCGGCCCCATCTACCGTTTTTACCTGCAACCCAAGTACTCCATTGCAGGACGTGTGATGGGCGGCTGGGCCTACGGCAACTTCACCGGCGACACCAATGGCGAGGGCTCTCTTTGTGCCACACCCGGCAACTGCCTCCTTTATTCGACTGGCAGCACCTTCGCCGCTACCGCCAGCGTTATCGGCGAGTACAACCTGACCCCGAGCGTCGCATTCAAACTCGCGCCGGAGTATTTCGCCACCGGTTTCGGCTCAACTGTGCAGGGCGCCTTCGGCTTTACGGGTGGGGTTGTCTACCGCTTCGGAAAACAATAGAAGCAGAGATCACGTGCCAGTGTCCGGGTGTCTGATCCCGGGAATCATCCTTCATGGCGGTGCCCCATCCATAAAGCTCGACGCAACGCGGCGAGCCTTAGGGGTGAGAACGCACGAGTTCATCACTTCTATATCGGTAGCGTCTTAATTTGGAGGACACGCACCACATTGAAGGCGGCGACGGAGGCTTAAATGGAATATTTGGGCACTATGTTGACTGTAATTCTTGTGTTGGTGGCCTCGATTTTTGGCCTACTGCTCTCCCTCAATCACAACTTCGATAAACTTCAGAAGGCGGTCAATGACCTAAAGAGGCTTATTGAAAAATGAGCTTCAAATTAGAACACTGCCCACTTGTCGAAATCACAGCCTGGCGTGCCGGCGATCCCCTATAATGGCTCCGCCATGAAAAACACAATTTCCCGTCGCAATTTTCTGCAATCGTCCACGATTGTTGCTGCCTCCACCGCCGCCACAGCCTTCATCAGCTCCGCACCTGCGCAAGCTGAAGCCATTCCCGCCGCGGGAAAGCCCTCGCCCGTAAAGCTCGGCCTTGCCAGCTACACCTTTCGCAACTTCACGCGCGCGAAGCTCATCGACTTCATGAAGCAGCTCAATCTAACCGACTTGAACTGCAAGGACACGAAAGACCATCTGCCCATGGATCCGGCGCTTGAGGCCGCTGCGCTGGCCGATTATGCCGCCGCCGGCATTAAGCTCCACGCCGTGGGCACTGTCGCCTTTCCCAAAGACGACGATGATGATATCCGTTCGAAATTTGAATACGCCAAGCGCGCAGGCGTCAACGTCATCGTGGCCGGCGATCCCGCTCCCGCTACGCTGCCGCGCATCGAGAAATTCGTGCGCGAGTACGATATTCGCCTCGCCATCCACAATCACGGTCCCGAGGACAAGATCTACCACTCCCCGTTCGACGTGCTCAAAATTGTGAAGGATCTCGACCACCGCATCGGCTGCTGCATCGACGTAGGCCACGCGGCGCGCGCCGGGGCCAACCTCGTTGAAGCCATTCATGCCGCAGGTCCGCGCCTCTACGACATGCATGTGAAGGATCTGACGAGTTTCCAGAGTAAGGAAAGCCAGGTTCCGGTGGGCGAGGGCATTCTTCCCTTCCGCGAGATGTTCGAGGCGCTGGTCAAAATCAACTACAAAGGCTTCGTCGATCTCGAGTACGAGATTCATCCCGACGATCCCATGCCCGGCGTGATAGAGAGCTTCGCGTTCATGCGCGGGGTGCTCGACGGCATGGGCTATCTGACGAAGGCGTGATGAGACAGCTACTAGCTTCTAGCTCCCGACTTGATTCGTGAGGTAAAAAGAGCGAGCCCGCGCAAATTCATAATGCCTTACCAAGCAGAGTTCTCAGCGCGTCTACGTATTTCGCCAGCGCCTTGCCACAAATTCGCCTAGCCGCAGTTGAATTGCTTTGCGTGGCCTGAATCTGAAAATACCAAGGCCGCCGGTTGAGACTTACCCGGCGGCCCGATAGGCAGGGGAGGACGCGTTACTTTACGCGGATCACGGTGCGAATCTGGAAGTTCGAGACGTTCACGAGAACATAGTTGCCATCAATCATGCGCCATTCGTAACCGTTTGGCGGGGCGCTCAAATGATATTGGTGATAGTCGACTTTGTCGCCGCGATCCCAGTCTTCGTGCGGAATGGTTGCGCCTCTCTTCCATTCCTTGTGTTGGACGTAACTGTGGTTGTCGTGATGGTCCTGGGCGACGGCAACGCCTCCCATGAGACTCGCGGAAAGGATCGTGAGCGCTAAGATGTTGTACAGCTTTTTCATTATTAACTCCTCGGTTGCTAGGATGCTCCCCGCCCAGATCGCGTTGTTCGAGTCCGGCTTGTTTACGGACAATCCGCCCTCTGAACCCATTTCGGGCGAAGCCGCCGGACGCGTGGCGAGCCGAGCTGCGATCGCTTCACGAGTGACCGACCGGTCATCCAGAACAAATAAATAACTTTATCGTCGGCTCAAACGGGAACTGACATTGGATGTTGCGAAAGCTGCGGAACAAGCCGGGTGAGGTCGGTCTGCACGCGGCATCCGTCGTTCGAGATAAATTCGACCTTTCCACCCAACTGCCGAGCCAGGTTATCGACAAGTTTGAGTCCCATCGATTCGCTTCGAGAGGCATCGAAGTTCCCTGGCAGACCTTTGCCGTTGTCCTGAACCACAATGCGCACCGTTCCGGGCATAATCCTTGCGGATATAAAGATCTTGCCTCGGCGATCCCCTGCAAAGCCGTGCTTCAGACAGTTTGAGATGAGTTCGTTCACCAGGAGTCCGAGGAGAATCGCGTTGTCAATCGATATGGGAATCTCATCGGCCTCCATCTGCAATTGCAGTCGATCGGATTGATCGGTGTAGGCAGCAATTGCTCCCTCAACAATTCCACGAAGGAACGAAGGCAGCGTCAGGCCAGCGAGTTCAGACGATTGATACAGGCGTTCATGAGCCGTAACCATCACCTCGATACGCTGCACGGCGGCGGCAATCACATCGCGGCCGTTACCGGAGGTGATGGTCCGCGACCCCATCTTGAGCAGGCTTTGTACCACTTGCATGTTGTTCTTGACGCGATGGTGAACTTCGCGCAGCAATACCTCTTTCTCCTCCAGCTTCTTGCGGAATGTGACGACCAGGCCTTGAAGCTTTTCCTTCTCGGCATGCAACTCATCGGCGATGGCTCGAAGCTGCGAGGTTCGCTCCTTTATCCGGCTCTCCAGTTCCAATGAACTCCTCTTCTGCTCATCCTCATGCACCTTCTGCACAGTAATGTCGTGCGTAATCTTGGCGAATACGCTTATTTCGCCACCGGGGATGAGGTAACTGGAACTTTCGCTGACTTCATCGAGATACTGAGAGGGCATGTCAAACTCCTGTGGGCTGCGCTAGCTTCCGTGAAATGCGCTGACTGCCGGATTGAATCTGGATTTGATTGGGTTCGCAGGTCACAGCGTTTTCAGCCCGCATGAAGTATGGAGGAGGGACGGTTCGGCGAGAGTTTGAGTCTCGGCGCGGGAAGCGTCAATTACCTCCTGATGCATTCTCTCGGTCGCGTCTCGCAGGGCGATCACATAACCGCTGTGACTGCCTTCACCCGATACCACGGATCTCACCGAAAAATCGACCATCATCCGCTCTCTGCCCGGAACAAAAAGGGACCAGCCAAATTCCTCGATGGCCACCGCTTGGCCGTAGGCTACCGGCAGCGGAACGGGACGCTTCGCGATCTCGCGCAATTGAAACACTTCAGTCAAGAGCATGCCGCGCGCGCGCAAGAGTTTCAAGCCCGCCATCTCCTCGGCAGCGCGATTCATGTATTGCACAATTCCATCGGCCGAAAGCAGAACCATGGATTCGCGCACTCCCTCAATTGTCATTGACATGAGTTGGCTCGATTTCCGCTGGTCTGCGTCGATTGCCGCCCTGTGCAGCGCTACGCGCAATGTTGCCTGCAGTTCCTGGCTCTTGAAGGGCTTTATAAGGTAGCCATACGGCAATTCTTTCGCGGCTCGATCCAGAGTCAGTTTGTCGCAATGCGAAGTAAGAAATACCACCGGAACTTTATAGGCGCGCCGCAATTGCCGGGCAGTCTCGATTCCGTCCATGGGGCCGTCAATCTTGATATCCATCAGCACCAGGTCGGGCCTGCATTCTTCGACCGACATGAATGCCGCCTCAGCCGACTCCGCCAGCCCCGTTATTTCACATCCAAATTCTTCGAGCTCCTGGCGAAGATCCAAGGCCACAATGGACTCATCCTCGACAATTAATAATTTCCCAGCCATGCCGTCCCCTTTCGGTGCAGCTTGCGCGTCCACCGATCGCAGTCTGGATCGGCTTCCTAACTAGACCGCAACACTGGTCGCGATGTGTGCAATTATGCTCGACAGGTTGAATCCTCCCCTGTTCAAAATCGGGCGACAATATCAATACGCCGCGGCGTGGTTCCCAATCCCGAACGTTTCCCAAGAGCGGAAAGGTCAAATCGATAGACTTGCGCCAATACCACCAATACAAGGGCGGGCTTCATTCCATGAGAAAGCGTCTTTCAAACTGACCGGCTATCGGATGGCGCAAGAGAGTATGCTCTTCGCTGCGAATCGAGGGTTTTGGTTTCATCACGCCGGCGACGACCACCGCGAGTTGATGGCGGCTCGGCAAGGTTGCGGCTTGATCCGTCTCGAACGGCATTAAAACCTTCACACAGCTTGCGCGCCCAGAACGCTGGCCGTAATCAGCAGGCTAGCGAAGATGAAATGCCATCGTTGCGTGGGCACGGCTAGTCTCTTACCAGCTGCTCCCTGGTCCTTGATTTTTCGGTCGCTCGATCGCGTGTCCCTCGGTCCCTGCTTCATTGCAGTATCGGAATGCCCGCAATGCGCTGCTGCCATTCTGCCGGGCCGGTCTGGTGAACGCTGGTTCCCTTCGCATCGACGGCGACTGTCACCGGCATGTCGCGCACTTCGAACTCGTAGATTCCTTCCATGCCGAGATCGCTCAAAGGCCAGTAGCCGCGAGCCGATGATCGCCTTCGAGACCAGATAGGCCGCGCCGCCCACGGCCATCAGATAGACCGCGCCGAACTCGCTTGATCGCGTCGATGGCCTCAGGGCCGCGCTCGGCCTTGCCGACCATGCCGAGCAGGCCGGTTTCAGCCAGCAATTGACGCGTAAATTTGTCCATGCGCGTGGCCGTCGTTGGTCCGGCGGGGCCGACGACCTCTTCGCGCACCGGGTCGACCGGACCGACGTAATAGATGAAGCGATTGCGGAAGTCGACGGGGAGCTTTTCGCCGCGCTTGAGCATGTCGCTCATGCGCTTGTGCGCGGCATCGCGGCCGGTGAGCAGCTTCCCGCTCAGCAGCAGCACTTCGCCCGGCTTCCACGTTGCAGCTTCTGCGCGCGTCACGATATCGAGGTTCACGCGGCGCGCCCCGGACACGTCATAGGTGAGCTTCGGCCAATCTGTCGAGCGACGGCGGATCGAGATACACCGGCCCCGAGCCATCGAGCACGATGTGCGCGTGGCGCGTTGGCGGCGCAGTTGGGAATCATCGCCACGGGCAGATTGGCCGCGTGCGCTGGGTGTCGAGCACCTTCACGTCGAGCACGGTCGTCAGTCCGCCTAGTCCCTGCGCGCCGATGCCGAGCCGGTTCACTTTGTCGTAGAGTTCCAGGCGCAGCTTTTCCGCGGTGGTCTTTGCGCCGCGCGCCTTTAGGTCCTGAATGTCGATCGGGTCCATCAGCGATTGCTTGGCCAGCAGCATCGCTTTCTCCGACGTGCCGCCGATGCCGATGCCCAGAATTCCTGGCGGACACCAGCCCGCGCCCATGGTCGGCACCGTCTTCAACACCCACTCGACCACCGAGTCCGATGGGTTGAGCATGATGAACTTCGACTTGGCCTCCGAGCCTCCGCCCTTGGCGGCGACCGTGACCTCGACCGTGTTGCCGCGCACCAGATCGACGGTGACGACGGCCGGGCGTATTGTCGCCGGTATTCTTGCGCGCGCCCGCGGGATCGGCCAGCAAGGAAGCGCGCAGCTTGTTGTCGGGATCGAGATAGGCGCGGCGCACGCCTTCGTCGACCATCTGCTGCAGGTCCTTCAGTTCTTCGCCGGGCGCGGGCTCGAAATGGACATCCATGCCCAGCTTGACGAAGGCGTTCACGATTCCCGTGTCCTGGCAGATGGGCCTGTGCCCCTCGGCGCACATGCGGCTGTTGATGAGAATCTGCGCCATGGCGTCGCGCGCCGCCGGCGACTGCTCGCGCTCGTAGGCCTTGGCGAGGACGCGTGATGTAATCCACCGGGTGGTAGTAGCTGATGTACTGCAACGCGCCTGCGACGCTGGCGATGAAATCTTCCTGCCGGATGACGGTCATCTGCAACTCCTCATGTTTCAACCTTCTAGGGTAACGGAAAAACCCTAGTCATCCATCGCGACAACGCCCTGGCACGCCGCATCCTCCCATTCCACACCGCAGAGCGTCCCGCACGGGCTGCAATTCTAATGGCGTAAGATCCGCCGTGCTTGCGGTTTGTCTTTCTGTCAGATTTGCGCCATGCCGCCGTCTACAAAAAGTTCAATGCCGTTGACGAAGCTGCTGTCGTCAGACGCGAGAAACACAACCACCTTGGCGATTTCGTCAGTTGTGCCGACGCGACCAAGCGGAATGGTGGTGACCTGGAAGTCCACGAAACCCTGCACCTGCTCTTTAGTCAGTCCCATCAAATCATAGCCCGGAGTCGGCACGACACCCGGACTGACGGCATTGACACGTATTTTGCGTTCCTTGAGGTCAAGCGTCCAGTTGCGTGCGAATGACCGCACTGCCGCCTTCGTTGCGCTATAAACACTAAATGCCGGCGTGCCTTTGATCGATGTGGTGGACGCGGTGAGGATGATGGAGGACCCCGGCGGCATCAGCGGCAGCGCCTTTTGCACGGTGAAGAGCAGACCACGGACATTGGTATTGAAGGTTTTGTCGAAATGCTCCTCGGTGATCTGACCAAGGGGCGCGAGGCCACCGCCTCCGGCGTTGGCAAACAGAATGTCGAGGCGACCTTTCTGTTTTTAATGGTGGCGTAGACGCGATCGAGGTCTGCAAGGTTGGAGACGTCACTGCAGATGCCAGTAACGTCGCGTTCAATGAGTTTCACGGCGGCGTCGAGTTCGGGTTGACGGCGGCCAGTGATGAAGACATACGCGCCTTCGGACACAAACCGTTTGGCTGTGGCGAGTCCGATACCGCTGCTGCCGCCGGTGACTAGGGCGATTTTTCCTGAAAGTTTGTTGGTGCTCATGACTTTGGCTCCTTCCGATATTCTGTTGGTTAGTTGCTATTATTTACCGAACGGTACATAATCAAACATCATAGACAGGAAAGCTGTCAATGATTTATTTACTTATCGGTATGAAACGCGAGAAAGTTACATCGGCACTCGGACGTCCCCGCGCTTTCGACACAGAGGAAGCGTTGGATCGCGCGATGCAGGTTTTTTGGCGGAAGGGTTACCTTGGCACGTCGCTTTCCGATCTCACAAATGCGATGGGCATCAATCGTCCGAGCCTTTACGCCGCTTTTGGTAACAAGAAATCTCTTTTCCGCAAAGTGCTCGACCGCTATTCAAAGGGTCCGTCCGTTTATCTCTCTGAGGCGCTCCGAGAGCCGACAGCGCGCGCCGTAGTCGAGCGGGTGTTCTACGGGGTCGTTGATCTGTTGACCGATCCGCATACGCCGACAACTTGTATGTGGGTGCATGGCGCACTTTCTTGCGGAGACGATCCGTTGCGAAAGGAATTCGCGGCGCAACGTGTCGCTGGATTCGAGGGGTTGCGCGCACGCTTCCGGCGCGCAGTTTCCGAAGGCGACCTGCCCATCAACGCGGACGTGGACACGCTCGCGAACTTCGTGCAGACGGTCAACTTTGGCTTGACCGTTCAAGCGTCCACCGGCGCCACCCGCAAGGATCTGTTGTGCGTGGTTGCCGCCGCTCTTCAAGCTTGGCCGAAGTAAAACTCCAGCCAACGAAATGCGCAATCTCCTTCAGAGATGCGACGCACGCCGCGTCTCGGCGGCGGCGCTCAACTGCTGGCGCAGGCTGCCGGCCAGGTCGGCCACCATGCGCAGCCTTTCGGCGACGGGGGCGGGCACCTCGCTGCCTTGCAGCGCCAGTTGCGAGTGCAGCAGCAGGCCGGCGACGGTGGTCTTCAACTCGGCTTCAATGGCCGCGGCGGCGGCGCGGCGAGCCAGCGTCTGCTCGCGCTCGCGGCGATGCAGCGCGGCGCGGATCTCGCGGATCAGCCGCGCCGCTCCCGAGACGCGCGAAGTTGATCTGCAGAGGGATGGCCAGGCCGGCATGCTCGCAGATCGCTTCGGCGGCCGCCGGATCGCACTCGGCCAGGGTTTCGTCCACCACCACGGCGAGAAACTCGCGCTGGCGCAACGCGGCCAGCGCGCCTTGCGTCCCTCGGCCACTTCAACTTCCATGCCCAGTTGCGTGCCCACCACATCGGCGCAGTTGCGCGCGCCTTCGATTCCGGTCACCATCAGAATGCTCATTTTCATCTCCTTAGCTTCGAGCTACTCAGCTTCTAGCTATCTAGCTTTCGAGCATCTGCTGCCGTAGCAATTCTTGGCCTTTGAGTGCTTGGCTCTCACCGAAGGCAGCAGAGGTGCATTCCGATGACAAGTTCGATGCGAAGAAGCTAGAAGCTGACAGCTAGACAGCTGTCTTTACTCGTCCTGCAGCGGGTCGGCGATGCCGTACTCCTTCAGCTTGCGGTAGAGCGTGGTCTTGCCGATGCCCAGCAGCTTGGCGGCCTGCAGCTTGTCGCCGTGAGGGTGCGGATGGCGCCCAGAATCGCGTCGCGCTCGAGTTCGGCCAGCGTCTTCACCTCGGGCACGCCGTCGGCTCTCGGCGCGCCATCGCCCGTGGCCGCAGCTGCTGCGGCGCGCGGCTTCGAGGCCCTGCTGCTGCAGCTGCGTGGGCAGGTCGCCCAGGTGCAGCACCGGCCCGGAAGACAGCGCGCAGGCGCGCTCCACGGAGTTTTCGAGCTCGCGCACGTTGCCCGGCCAGTCGTGGCGCATCATGGTGCGCAGGGCTTCGTCGCTGAGCGTGAACTTGGTGCCGTGCTCGCGGCTGATGCGGTCGAGGAAGTGCGCCGCCAGCAGCGGAATGTCTTCGCGGCGGTCGCGCAGCGAGGGCAGCCGCAGGTTGACCACGTTGAGGCGGTAGAAGAGATCCTTGCGGAAGCTGCCCTTCTCGACCATCGCGGCCAGATCGCGATTGGTGGCGGCCACGATGCGCGCCTTGATGGGAACGCGGTGCGTGGCGCCCACCGGCCGCACTTCTTTCTCCTGCAGCGCGCGCAGCAGCTTGGCCTGCAGATCGAGCGAGAGCTCGCCGATCTCGTCGAGAAACACCGTGCCGCCCTCGGCCGAGACCAGCAGTCCGTCCTTGGAGTGGTTGGCCCCGGTAAAGGCGCCCTTGACGTAGCCGAAGAGCTCGCTCTCGATCAGCGTGGGCACCAGCGAGCCGCAGTCGACGGGCAGAAAGGGCTTTTGCGCGTTGGGGCCGTAGGCGTGGATGGTGCGCGCCACCAGTTCCTTGCCGGTGCCGCTCTCGCCGAGAATCAGCACCGGATGCGTGCTCTGCGCGACTTTGGAAAGAATGCGGTAGAGCTTCTCCATCTCGGCGGAGCGGCCGATCATGGAGCCCAGCCCCTCGGAGAGCCGCAGCCGCTCGCGCAGCTGGCGGGTCGCGGTGTCGGTCAGTGTGGTTCTGCGCGGCGCGGTCGAGCACCGTCGAGAGCTCGTCCATGGCGAAGGGCTTGGTCAGGTAGTCGGAGGCGCCGCAGCGCATGGCTTCGACCGCCGCGTTCACCGAGCCCGATGGCGGTCATGGCGATCACCGAGGTGTCGGGATAGAGCAGCTTGACCTCGGAGACCAGCTCCAGGCCCTGGTTCGATCGCCGGCCGGCAGATTGACCAGCAGGATGTCGGCGGCGTGGCCGCGCAGCAGGCTGCGCGCCTGGCCCAGGTCGCCGGTGCTCTCGACCGCGTAGCCCAGGCTGGCGGCGATCTCGGCGCAGGCCGAGCGCACCGCCGCGTCCGCATCCACCACCAGCAGGTGCAAGCGCACCGCCGGCTCGGCGAGTTGTGGAATGAACTCCATGGCTCTTGTGTTGAAGACTGTTTCCAGCATTGTATTCGCCTCAGTCGTCGGTTAGAACAGTCGCATGTTTTGGCAGAGACAGCGTTCTAGCCGTTCAGCTTCTGGCGTCAAGCTATGTGATCGCGCTGCTCAGACTCCGCTCGACTGGCAGCGTTCCAGCTAACTAGCCTGTCTTGCGCACCGGCAGCTCGATCTCGAAGCAGGCTCCGCCCGTGCGCGCGGTTGGCGGCCGCGATGCGTCCGCCGGCGCCTTCGACGATGGAGCGGGTGATGGCGAGGCCCAGTCCGCGGTGGCTGAGCGGCCAGCCGCCGTTCGGCGCGATCGCCGTGCTCTGCGTCTGCCCGGCGTGGTGTAGCCCGGATGCGAAGATCTTTTCCAGAGCGTCCTCGGGAATGCCCGGCCCGTTGTCTTCGACGGTGAGAGCCAGGCACGGCGCCGCATCCGTGGCGGCTGGCGCGCTCGCTCAGACCGATGTGGATGCGCCCGCCCGCCGGGCATGGCCTCGGCGGCGTTCTTCACCAGATTGACCAGCACCCGGGTCAGATCTTCGCCGGTGAGGCGCACCGGCTGCGCGCCGCCGTCGGTGTCCACGGTGAGCGCGATGGCGGGCCCGGCCAGCGCGGAGAGCAGATTGCGGTTGGCCAGCAGCTCGGCGGCCAGATTGGAGATGGGCAAGGCAGGCAGCAGTCCCAGCGCCGGTTCCGCTCCTACGTTGGGCCATGCGCAGGCTCTGCGGCCAGGCTCCGCGGGATCTGCCGGGCAACTCTGCGCATTTCCCGGCTCGCGCATTGGCTCTGGGCCAGCCGCGCTCGCGAGCGCGATTGCGCTCGGCGTTGGCCCTGAGGATGCCTGCGCGCGCCTCCGCGGATGTGTTGGTATCGAGCGCGACCAGCTTCTCGACCAGGCGGCGGCTGGCCGCGGCCACCAGACGCAGTTCGTTTCCGTAGTGCGTGAAGGGAGCCGCGAGCACGCCTGGCTCCTCCAGCAGATCGCAGTAGAGCCCCAGCGCCGTGACCATATTCCGGGCATCGTGGGCCACCTCGGCGAGGCTCTCGCCGTGGCTGCGCAAAGTGGCCAGCGTTTCTACCACCTGCTTCCACCCGCTTGCGCTCGCACCGTCCCATTGCTCTTGGTCATGTCCGTGGTCACGATGTCCGTCCGTTCTTCAGATTGCTGCATATGCCGGTTCCTTTCACAGGCACGGTGCCTGGATCCGTGGCAATTGCTGAGTCAGCCGTGCTTGCTCGGTTCTCTGGCCCCTTGGATCCCTTTGGTCCCTTTTGGTCCTTATCGTTCCCGCTTCCCATTTCTGTTTAACTGCCGTGGTTTTGTCCTCTTTCTATACACGTGGCGTGCCAAACCAGGACGCATTGGCTAAGTTCCTGATAAGGGAAGGGATGGTGGCGAGTTCGATTGACAGACGCGCACTGTGCCGCAATCGAAGGACGACGAATCGATGTCCCGAAATGGGACGATGGTCATCGGCGATTGGCGCGTACACGTACTCTGTTTTGCAGTTGCTATAGGAATTCCTGTTTTGGCACTGGCATTCATGCCGGATTTCCCGTCGCGGAACCCGCCTGCGATTGGCGCTCATCGCCCGCTCCACTGAGGCGGCTCCCGTACAATCCCCTCTATGAACGCAACTCTCCAACACGTCCTCGCTTTCGTCCCGGCGGCAGGGCGCCAGCCCAGCTTCGCCCGCTCACTCTGACTCCCGGCTTTGTCCAGACCGCAGAAGGCTCGGTGCTGGTGTCGTTGGGCAACACGCGGGTGCTGACCAACGCCACCATCGAGCAGGGAGTTCCCGGCTGGCTGCGCAACTCCGGCCGCGGCTGGGTCACGGCCGAGTACTCCATGCTGCCGCGCTCCACCGTCACGCGGACGCCGCGAGAGAGCGAGCGCGGCAAGATCGGCGGGCGGACGCACGAGATTCAGCGGCTGATCGGCCGGAGCCTGCGCTCGGTTGTCGACATGCAGGCGCTGGGCGAGCGCACGGTGATTCTCGACTGCGACGTGATCCAGGCCGACGGCGGCACGCGCACCGCGGCCATCACCGGCGCGGCCGTGGCGCTGGCGCTGGCGCTCAATGCGCTGGTCAAGGCCGGAACGCTGAAGCACTCGCCGCTGAAGCAGCTGGTGGCGGCGACTTCGGTGGGCATCGTGGACGGCGCGGCGCTGCTCGATCTCTGCTACGAAGAGGACTCGCAGGCCGAAGTGGACATGAACGTGGTGATGACCGCCGATGGCGGCCTGATCGAGACGCAGGCCACGGCGGAGAAGGGCTCTTTTTCGCGCGCCGCAGCTGAATGGCCTGATCGATCTGGCCGAGGCGGGGCTCAAGGAGATCTTCGCCGCGCAGCGGGCGGTGCTCGGAAAGCAGGGACCTAGGGAACAAGGGACTGAGGGAACAAGAGCGAGCTGCCGAACTTTCCACTGCGCATGAGC
This sequence comes from Candidatus Doudnaibacteriota bacterium, assembly GCA_963840645.1. Classification (GTDB taxonomy): domain Bacteria; phylum Patescibacteriota; class Doudnabacteria; order UBA920; family VMFF01; genus CAWIZL01. The sequence goes on along the minus strand of CAWIZL010000004.1, from coordinate 8,752 downwards.
TGCCGCAAAATTCCTGCGTCGCGCGGACTATGCTGACGAATCTGTTTCTGGAGAGTAAGCAAATCGCTTCTGTTGCCTGCTGAGGAGAGTGGTCAATGCCTAAGAAAGAAGTTCCGCCGACCGCGATCGCTGCGCTGCGCGAACATCTGCTCGAACTGCTGAATGGCGGCCATGCGCATGCCACTTTCGACGCCGCCGTCAAAAATCTGCCCGCAGCCCTGCGCGGAAAACGGCCCAAAGGCGCCGAGCACTCGCCGTGGGAGGTGCTGGAGCATCTGCGCATCGCGCAGTGGGACATTCTGGAGTTCTCACGCAATCCCAAGCACCAGTCACCGCGTGGCCCGAGGGCTACTGGCCGAAGACGCCCGCGCCTCCGGATGAAAAGGCGTGGGACAAGAGCGTGCGCGCCTTTCGCAGGGACCTGAAGGCGATGTCGCGATCTGGTGGCCGATCCGGGCACCGATCTCTACGCGAAGATTCCCGCACGGCGACGGGCAGACCATCCTAGAGAAGCGCTCCTCGTCGGCCGACCACAATGCCTATCATCTCGGCGAGATGGTGCTGCTGCGGCGGCTGCTAGGCGCTTGGTAAATGCAAGAGACAGTGTGAGTGGGAGTACAAGTGTGAGTGCGAGTGTGTGCCGCGCTTCTCTCCACACCCACACTTGCTTCCTGCTACTTCAGCACCGCGGCCAACAGCAGCGTCCCGGCCAGCCCCGTGAGCGACAGCATCGTCTCGAGCACCGACCAAGTGGCCAGGGTTGTCTTCACGTCGATTTTGAACAGCGACCCGACCAGCCAGAATCCGGAGTCATTGACGTGCGACAGCAGGAGCGAACCGAAGCCGGTGGCGAGCACCAGCAGCTCCGGGCGCACGCCCATGGTTGCGGCCATGGGCGCAAGAATCCCAGAGGCCACGGCGATGGCCACGGTCGCCGAACCCATGGAGACACGCACGGCGGCAGCCAGCGCCCAGGCCAGCGAGCAGCGGCGGCATGTGCGCGCCCATGGCGAAGGTGACCGCGGCCTGCGCCGCGCCCGAGGCGCGCAGAACTCCGCTCAAGCCGCCGGCTGCAGCCAGAATCACCAGCGGACCGGCGATGGGAACGAATGCAGTCGACAGTCAACCTCCGCAGGCCCCCGGAGCTGCGATAGGCGGGCTCCTGCACCCTGGAGCCCAGCATGGCCAAGGCGACCAGCGCGGCCACCACCATGGCCACGTCCGGATAACCGGCGAGGTGCAGCAGACGGTTGGGCAGAGTTCCGCTGGCGGTGACCGCGTCGGCCCAGCCTCCGGCCAGAATCAGCGCCACAGGCAGCAGGATCGTGAGCAGAGCCAGCAGCGCTCCGGCGGGAGCCGGCGCGGATTTCCCCGCTCGTTCGGCATCAAGTTCGGTCGAGTTGCCTGTCTCCATCTTCGTCCGCGCCGCCTCCGCGGCCGCAGGCGCACCAAAGACGGCATCCTGAGGAAGCACGCTGCGCAGAAAGCTCCCTGGCCGCTCCCACAGGCGCATCAACACGGCTCCAAGCACAGGACCGCTCAGTATCGCGGCGATTCCGCCTACCACCAGTCCCCACAACATTACTGGAGCAAGCGCAGCATGATAGTCGGCGGCGGCCAGCAGAGCCCCGGGATGAGGCGGCAACAGGCAGTGCATGGTAGAAAGCCCTGCCAGCACCGGCAGGCCCACGCAGCATGGGAGGCCGGTCGCTGCGCCGCGCCGCATCCACCATGATCGGCATCAGCAAAACCAGGCCCACCTCGAAGAAAACCGGGATGCCGACCAGAATGCCGAGCACGAGCAGCGCCCAGGGCATGCCTTTGGGGCCGCAACTCTCGACCAGAGCCCGGCCCAGCGCAGCTCCTGCGCCGGAACTGGCGAGCAGCTGCCCGAGAATCGCCCCCATACCCAGAATGATCGCGATATGGCCCATCATTTCGCCGGCGCCGGCGGTAAAGGCGAGGGGCACCTTTTCAAGAGGAATGCCCGCAGCCGCGCCCAGTGCCAGGGCGGCCACGGAAAGGCCCAGCGCAGCGTGCAGCCGCAGCCTTCCTACGAGCAGCAGCAGCAGCCCGACCGTGCCGGCTACGCAGGCCAGCAGGTACCCATTATGGGAAGTGGCATGGGCGGTGGCAAGAGCAGGGTTCACGGGCCGATTATAGCCGCTGTTCCGCCAGCCAAGCGATTGACTGTCCGGAACTTAGCCACATCTTCAGATGATGAGATGGAGTTTCAACCTTTTGCGCCGATGGTTCGTCTAGCAAATGAGGGTCGGCGTACGCCTGCCCGAAGCAACCACAAGATCCTAGAGCGTGACGTGGAGCATGACAGCTATGAGAAGTGAAAGCAAGACGCGTGGCCCCTTAGAGCCCGGATTTGTAGAGGCTGAATTTGTAGTGACCCGCTTTGTGCGTGGATTTATATTGCCTTCGGTTGTAATCCTGGCTGCATTTCTGCTGGCAGCCGCGCCCGGCGCGCACGCGCAGGTGATGCGCTATCTCGGCAGCATTACCGCCATCAACGGCGACACGCTGACGGTGAAGACCGACGCTGGCGATGTGCACCAGGTTCAGGTTCCCGCAGCCGCGCAGCTCAAGCGCATCGCGCCGGGGCAGACCGATTTGACCAAAGCCGAACCTCTCGAATTCAGCGGTCTGGCGGTTGGCGATCGCGTGCTGGTCACGCTCGATCCCAATGTCACCGGCGGCACGCCGCAGGCGGCGCGCATTATCGCCATCAAGCAGGCCGATGTCACCAAGAAGCAGGAGGCTGAAAACGCCGACTGGAACCAGGGCGTGCATGGTCTGGTGAAGAGCGTCGACCCCGCGACGGGCGTCATTGTGGTGAACACGCGCGTGGGACCCGTCACCAAAGATGTCACCGTGAATACTACCCAGTCGACGGTGCTCAAGCGCTATGCGCCGGGCTCGGTGCGATTCGATCGAGGCGCAGCCCGCACCTATCACCGCCATTCAAGCCGGGCGATCAATTTTCGGCGCGCGGAACCAAGAAGCGCGGACGGCACCGCGATCGCAGCCGACGGCGTGGTTTCGGGCAGCTTCCGCAGCATTCCCGGAACCTGATCTCTGTCGACACTGCGCGCATCGACGGTCACGGTGAAAGACCTGTCCACCAAGAAGCCGGTCACCGTCCGCATCGCCGCCGACGCGCAGTTGCGGCGGCTCGACGACAACGTGGCGACCATGCTCGCCGCACGGCTGAAGGGCAATGCAGCGGGCGCTGGCGGCCGCGGGGCAAACGGCGGCAGGCGCGAACGGCGGCGGCGGAGGCGGCCAGCGCACCTTCAGCCAGGGCGGCGGCCGGGCGGCGGACCATGAGATCTTGAAAGCATTCTCGACCGCGCGCCACAGATTCAACTCAGCGCGCTCAAGAAAAACGATGCGGTGATGATCGTGGCCACGGAAGATGCTTCGGGCCTGAATGCAATCAAGCTGCTCGCCGGAGTTGAACCGCTGCTCGAAGCTCCCGAGGCGGCGGACCTGCTTTCCAGCTGGAGTTTGAGTTCGGGCGCAGGCGAAGCGGCCCAGTAACGGAATTCTTACCTGTCATTCATACTAAGTGAGGGAATTGTGTATTCAAAGTCGCACTGTTTGATCGCTTTTCTGATTTCCGTGGCCCTGGCTTTTGCCGGCTGCGGCGGCAACGCGCAGACGGCGCCAGCTCCTGACGCCGCAGACTCAGCCAACCTGCGCCCGCAGACGGCTCCGGCTCCAGCTCAGACGACGCCGGCACCCGCAAGCCACCGGCTGCTCCGCCGCAGACAGCGCCAGCTCCCGCGACTCCGGCACCTCCGCACATCCGCGCCCGCGATGTCGACTCCTGCGCCCAGCGCAGTCCATCAACGGGCATGCTGCACGGCCACATTCTCGACCAGACCGGCGCGCTCATTCCCGGAGCGCAGGTCACGGTGTCCACCGCGGAGGGCACAACCGTGGGAACGGGAACGGCGATTGCAGCCGGCGCCTATCAGGTGCGCGGCCTGCCGGCAGGAAGCTACGTCGTGCAAGCCACGTACAAGGGTTTGCCCCGTTTGTCTCAGATCCCATTCCACTGACCGCGGGGCAGATCGAAGAATGTCGACATCAAGATGGCCATCGAGGCACGCCGACGTGCAAGTGGTCGTGACCGACGAGAGCGGGCCGACCGTCAGCACCGACGCCGACGCCAACGCCAGCGCCATCGTGCTGAAAGGCTCCGACCTCGATGCCCTTTCCGACGATCCCGACGAGTTCTCCAACGAGCTTGACGGCACTGGCCGGCCCTTCGGCGGGCCCCAATGGCGGGCAGATTTACATCGACGGATTCACCGGCGGCACACTGCCGCCCAAGTCGGCCATCCGCGAGATTCGCATCAATCAGAATCCTTTTTCCGCCGAGTTCGACCACATCGGCTATGGGCGCATCGAGATTCTCACCAAGCCGGGAACCGATACGCTGCATGGCCGAGGCTTCGTGCAAGGCAACGACAACGTCGTTCAACACCGGCAACCCGTTCACCGCAGTCTTCCGGCTTACCACAGCTACCAGTACAACGGCACCGTCAGCGGCGCGATTTCGAAGAAGGCCTCGTACTTCATGAGCGTGGAAGGCCGCGAACTACAAACCGACAATGTGTTCTCGATCGTCAATGGGCCGGTATACAACGCGTCCGCGAATACCTGGTCGATCAGCCCCGGATCGGTATCGGGCAGTCTCTTCAATCCTGCCAATCATCTTGAGGTATCGCCGCGTATCGACCTGCAGTTGGGCCAAAAGAACACGCTCACCTTGCGCTACCAGTTCGAGCGCACAAACTCGACCAACGATTTGGGCGGTTCCACATCGCTTCCCAGCATTGCCAATTCGTCCTATTCCACCGAGCACGCACTGCAGTTCGACGATACGCAGATCATCAGTGACCGCATTGTCAACGAGACGCGGTTTCAATACCGCCGCGCCGACTCCAACTCGTCGCCCATCGGCGCGGTTCCCGCTTATGGCGTATTGACCAGCACCGCGCCGGGCTTTGGAGTGCCGGGCGTTTTCTCGGGCGGCGGCAGCGGGACTCTGCCTTCGACTTCGCATAGCGATCACTTCGAGCTGCAGAATTTCATCACCATGACCCAGGGCAAACAAGCCATCAAGTTCGGTCTCTGGCTTCGCGACGACCGGGAAGCCAACTCAAGTGTTGGAAACATCTATCGGTGGCTTCACGTTCCCCACAGTCGCTGCCTTCATTGACACCTGGAACGGCATTGAGAGTGGCGAGACGATCGGGAATATTGCCGCTGCATGTCCTGCTACTCAGGCGGGTGGCTGCGTGCCCACGAAGCTCAACTACACTACCGGCCCATACGCCTTCAAAGCCAACGTCTTTAACGGCGCTCTTTACTTCCAAGACGACTGGAAGGTCAACAAGAACCTGACGCTTTCCGGCGGTCTGCGCTGGGAGACGCAGAATCACGTAAAAGATCACGACGACTGGGCTCCGCGAGTAGCCTTTGCGTATGCGCTCGATGGGCACAAGAAAGGCACCGTCTCCAAGACCGTGCTGCGCGGGGGTTTCGGCTTCTTCTACGATCGCTTTTCCACCGGCGATCTAATGAATCTCGAGACCTCGAATGGCACCGCCAACAGCCAGGTGCAAACTGTTATCACCAATCCCACATGCTTCAGCGCGACCAGTCTGAGCGCCATCAGTGGCGGCGTAGCCTCTTGCGGCACGGCCTCCGCGCGAAATTCCGAGATCTACTCCATCACTCCCGGCTACCACTCACCCTACATGGAGCAGCTCGGAACAAGCCTGGAACGCCAGTTAACCAAGGTCTCCACGCTCACGCTCACTTACATGCATTCTTCGGGATTCCATCAAATGGTCGTTCGCGATTCCAATGCATACCTGCCCGGAACGTTTCTGTATGGCAGCTCTACGCTCACCGGCACGCGCCCCAACTCCTCCCTCGGAATCGTCGATCAGTATTTCCCCGAAGCCGTATTCAACGAGAACCAGCTTAGCCTGAACTTGAATGCGCGTTTTTCTCCCAATCTCAGTATCAACGGCTTCTACACCTTAAGCCGGGCCAACTCCGATGGCGGAGGCGGAAGCAATCCGTCGAATTCCTACAACCTCAGGCAGGATTACGGCCGTGCCGGATTCATCCGGCCGCAATTTCTGTTTCTCATCGGCAACTACACGGGCCCGTGGGCCCTCACCTTTAATCCCTTCCTGATTTTTCAATCGGGCAGGCCGTACACTATCACTTCACCCTACGATTTGACCGGTGACAATTTCTTCAACGACCGGCCTTCTCTTGCGACCACGTCCGATCCCGCCAATGATGTTGTTCAAACCAACTTTGGCGCGCTCAATGTGGTCCCGCTGAACGGCGAAAACCCAATTCCGATCTCCACCGGAAGTGGACCGTCTTCATTCGCCCTAAACCTGCGCCTCGGCCGCTCCTTCGGCATCGGGCCCAAGGTTGAATCTCCCGGCGGGCCAGCTTCACGCGGCGGTCGTGGTGGTGCTGGCGGTGGAGGCGGCGGCTTCGGTGGTGGTGGCTTCGGCGGCGGCTTTGGCGGTGGTGGTGGAGGCGGCGGTGGTCGCGGTGGTGGAGGCGGCGGCGGCTTCGGCGGTGGTGGCGGCGGCCGTGGCGGCATGGGAAACACCGGCCACAAATACTCGCTGAACTTCAATGTGCAGGCGCTGAACCTGTTCAACGACGTGGACTTGGGTACGCCGCACGGCGGCATTCAACCCACGTTCAACACGAGCACCGGACTGTATGGCCCGGGTACCGAATTCGGTAAATCCACAAGTCTTGCGGGCGGCCAGTTCAATTCTCAGGGTAGTACGGCGGTGCGCCGCATCTTTTTTCAGATGGCCTTCCAGTTCTAGAGACAGGGATTAGCCAGTAGGGAGCAGGGGGTAGAAGGCTTCGAGATGAAGCCGGTTTTCTACACCCTACTGGCTACTCCCTATTCCCTGTTTCTCTATTCCCTGCTTGTAAATTTCTTCCCACTCGTCGGCCACGGCGTCGATGCTGAACTGGCGCAGGATTCGCTCGCGCGCTGCTTTTCCATCGAGCGCTGCCTCGTCTCTGTTCCGCTGCATGGTTCGCACCATTGCAGCCGCCAGGGCCTCTGGGTCTTCCGCAGGAACCACCGCACTTCGCTCGCCCAGCAATTCGCGCACTCCACCCACATCTGTGGCCACAACCGGCTTCTCCATGGCCATGGCCTCAATAATCACCTGCGGCAATCCCTCCCAGGCTGAAGCCAGCACGAATCCGTCAGCCGCATCCAGCAGCGCCGGCAGGTCGCGCCGCAATCCGAGAAAAAGCACCTTCTCACAAATGCCTAAATCATTGGCCAGGGATTCAAGTTCATGGCGCGCGGCTTCGCTTCCCCCGCCGGCAATCCACAGCCGCGTATCGCTGCGCTGTTGCTCCACCTTCGCAAAGGCCCGCAGCAGGTTGGGATAATCCTTTGCCGGCGCGATGCGCCCGGCGCACAGCCAGACGAAGGAGAAATCAGCGCCCATTCCGGTGCCCGTCATATCGCCCATCTCGGCGTGCCCCATTTGTTCCCGAGTCGCGGCGCGGCGCGCTGCGTTTGGAGTGAACACCTCGGTGTCAATTCCGGGGACGCGCACGCAACATTTGTGCTGTGGAATCGCTTTCAGGCGCACAAATCTTTCCGCTGCGGCCTGGCTCACGGCGACGGTGCGCACGCTCCAGCGATCGGTGAGCCGGTAGGCCAGCATGCGCATCCGGCCACCTTCATATACGTTGTGCACGCTTGATACCACCACCGCGCGCGGCAAGCGGATCGTAATCAACCGCGCCAGCATGTTGGCGTGAAAACTATGACTGTGCACCAGGTCCGGCCGGAACTCGCGCAGAAAATGGCGCCCGCGCCGGAATCCCGCTGCCACGCTGGCCGGATTTTTGCGCATTTCGAGATAAGTGACAGGAAGCGTCGTTAGCCACTGCTCAGGCAATCGCGGCATGAGCGCGACGAGCGCAACGTCGTGTCCGCGCGCGGCTATGCGCTCTGCCACGGCCAGAGCCAGCTTCTCTGCTCCGCCCATGCCGAGCGAATTGAGAACAGTCACGATGCGCACAAGGTCCACACTTTGCTCAAAGGATTAAGTGCAACGATCATAGCGCTTCTGCAACTGCCCGTCTTTAAGAGGAGTGCCTCAGTTCGAAAGACTATTTCGCAGGGGCTATTGATTCCCGTGGAAGAAATATCCTCGTACCGTCCCTACGGGACTCCGCAGCACACATGTGGAATCTTCTCTCCCCACGTTGAAACGCGGGACTAACAAACACTGCGCCTCCGGCGCGGCCATCTGATCCTTTTTGAGCGTCTTCGCGGCTCTATTCCTTAGCCGGTTCCTGGTTGCGGATTCCCTTCCCATCCGCCTTAGCGCGGCAAGCGGCGGCGCATGCAACCGCGATTTCTGACGGAGAAGCTTATTTTTTTCAAAGAATCCTTTCAAATCTTTGCGAATTGGGCTGTACAATTCCCCCCAAAGGAGATTTATGGCCGGAGACCAGCAAATTACGTGCAGCGATTGCGGGCAGGATTTCACATTCACCGCCGCTGATCAGACGTTCTTTCAGGAACGTGGTTACTCGACCCCAAAGCGTTGCAAGCCTTGCCGTCAGGCAAAGAAAAACGAGCAAGGAGGGGGAGGGGGATCCGGCTACCGTTCGGCACCTTCACAGGGAACTCCTGTGATTTGCT